>JBBQOK010000041.1:0-17745 GCA_038330765.1 Caulobacterales bacterium
CTATATGCGGTCACGTCCGACCCACGGCGAAGTCAGCAATGGCTCCGTCGTGTTCCGGTAAGGCCTCAATCGGGCCGCCAGCCGGAGGGTTGTGTGGAAAACGACCACGCGGGACCGCCTGTCTCGTCGAAACGGTAAAACAAATTACAGCCGGGCGAGGCCCGGCGGTCCCGCTCCCTCCCCACACCGCTTGCCTGCAAGCGGCGAAGAGCCATGCCTGTCATCCCGGCTGACGCGCCCACGAGGGCGCGGCCGATCCGGGATCCCGGCCTCCAAACCCCCAAACCCCCAACTTCCCGGAGCCCGAGCCATGAAGCAACGCCCACCCGACCGACGGCGTATGGACGCGATGGTCCTGCGCGCAATTCAGCGCGAGCGGCTCGTCGGCATCAACCGCGGCCAGATCGAACCGGTCTGCGACCGCGAGGAGTTCTTCCTCTGGTGCGTGCAGGCGGGCGATCGCCCGAAATATGCGGATTTCATCCTGCCGCCGCTGCTGTTCATCGCCGAACAGACCCGCATCGAGCTCGAGGCCGCGGGCGAGGATGCGGATGCGGATGCGGACGAGGGCGCGGACGAGGGCGAGGGCGAGGACGCGGGCGCTAGCGCTTCCTGAACCGCCCCGCCTCGGCCTTCAGATTGGCGCCCCAGTCCGTGACCGGGTGATCGGGCTCGGCGGCGAAGGGCAGGGCGCCGGCGACGCCGCGGGCGGCCAGCGCCAGCGGCAGGGCGAACAGGGGCAGCAGCCGCAGAGGCTTGCGGCGCTTGTCGGTGACGTCCCAGCCCTCGGCCTCGAAGGCCTCGACCAGATCGGCGGGAGCGCGGCGGTGCAGGTCCGTCAGGGCCGCGGGCCAGTCCGCCGGCAGGGCGGCGGCGGCGGCCTCGGCCTCGTCCAGCGACAGGCCGAAGGCGGTGCGGGCGACCGCGTCCACCTCCGGGTGTTCGTCGCGCCGGTCCGGATCGGCGAGGCGTGGCTGCATCAGCGCCTTCAGCTCAAGGGCGTCGACGCCGGGCAGGTCGATCAGCCGTCGCATCGGCTCAGCCCGCGGGGGTGGTGGTGGCGGAGGCCGGGCGGCGGGCCTCGGCCAGCCCCTCGGTGACGCGGTCGAAGGTCTCGGCCACTTCGCCGGTCGGGGCCTTGCCCATCAGGCTGACCCCCACAATGGCCAGGAAGGAGAGGATGAAGCCGGGCACGATCTCATAGATGAGGGAGCCGAGTTTGGCGCCGTCGGCCAGCACCGGGGCATAGGTCCAGAACAGGACGGTGGCGGCACCGACGATCATGCCGGCCAGCGCCCCGTTGCGGGTCATCCGCTTCCAGGTCAGCGACAGGATGACCAACGGGCCGAAGGCGGCGCCAAAGCCGGCCCAGGCCTGCGAGACCAGTCCCAGCACGCTGTTGGTCGGGTTCCACGCGAGGATGCCTGCGGCCACGGCCACGGCCAGAACGGTCAGCCGGCCGACCAGCACCAGCTCCTTCTGCGGCGCGTTCCTGCGCAGGAAGATGCCGTAGAAATCCTCGGTCAGCGAGCTGGACGAGACCAGCAGCTGGGACGAGATGGTGCTCATGATGGCGGCGAGGATGGCGGCCAGCAGGAAGCCGGTGACCAGCGGATTGAACAGCACGTCGGAGAGGAGGATGAAGATGGTCTCGGGGTCGGCGACCTCCAGCCCGGTGCGGGTGGCGTAGGCGAGGCCGGCCAGACCGGTGGCCAGGGCGCCGATCAGGGTGACCAGCATCCAGCTCATGCCGATGTTGCGCATGGCGGGCACGTCGCGCACCGAGCGGACGGCCATGAAGCGGACGATGATGTGCGGCTGGCCGAAATAGCCGAGGCCCCAGGCCATGGCCGAGATGACGCTGATGACGGTGGCGTCCTTGAACAGGTTGAGCAGGCCGGGATCGATGCCGCGAAGGGTCTCGGTCATGCCGTCGACGCCGCCGACATGGGTCAGGGCCACGATGGGCACGAGGATCAGGGCCACGAACATGATGCAGCCCTGCACGAAGTCGGTCAGGCTGACCGCCATGAAGCCGCCCAGCAGGGTGTAGGCCATGACCACGCCGGCGGTGATCATCAGGCCCCAGCCGTAATCGAGGCCGAAGGCGCTCTCGAACAGCTTGCCGCCCGCGACCAGTCCGGACGAGGTGTAGAGGGTGAAGAAGATGACGATGACCAGCGACGAGATGATCCTCAGCAGCCGCGAACGGTCGAGGAAGCGCTTGTCGAAATAATCGGGGATGGTCAGGGCGTCGCGCGCCAGCTGGGTGTAGAGCCTCAGCCGCGGGGCCACGATCAGATAGTTGGCCAGGGCGCCGATGAACAGGCCGATGGCGATCCACGCCGAGGACAGGCCGCTCAGGTACATCGCGCCCGGCAGGCCGAGCAGCATCCAGCCGCTCATGTCCGAGGCCCCCGCCGACAGCGAGGCCACCGCCGGACCGAGCTTGCGCCCGCCGAGGATGTAGCCCGAAACGTCGCTGGTCGATTCGCGGTAGGCGTAAAGCCCGATGCCCAGCATCACGATGAAATAGAGGCCGAGGGAGATTAGAACGCCGATTTCCATATCCCAAGGGGTAGCAGCGTTGCGACAACGGGGTCCACCCCCGCCCGGCTAAGGGAAGGTCACCACGGTCCTGACCGCGGCCCCGTCCGCCAGCGCGTCGAAGGCGGCATTGATGTCCGACAGCGGGATGGTCCCGGTCAGCAGCCGGTCGACCGGCAGCCGCCCCTCGCGGAACAGGGCCAAGTATCGCGGAATGTCACGGCTCGGCACGCAGGTCCCGATGTATGACCCCTTCAGCGTCCGCTCCTCGGCCACCAGCTGGACGACGTTGACCGCCAGCGCCGCCTCGGGCGGGGGCAGGCCGGCGGTGACCGTGGTCCCGCCGCGCCGCGTCATCCGCCACGCCGCCTCCAGCGCCCGCACGCTGCCGGCCATCTCGAATACAAAGTCCGCCCCGCCGCCGGTCAGGGCCCGCACCTGCTCCACCGCATCGGCGTCCCCGGCGTTGACCGTCTGGACGGCACCGAGGCCGCGGGCCAGCGCCAGCTTGTCCTCGCTCAGGTCCACAGCCACTACCGGCGATGCCCCGCTGGCCAGCGCTCCCAGCACCGACGACAGGCCGACCCCGCCCAGCCCGACCACGACCACGCTCTGCCCGGCCCGCACGCGCGCGGTGTTTACCACCGCCCCCACGCCGGTCAGCACCGCGCAGCCGAACAGCGCCGCCTCGGCGAACGCCAGGTCTCGATCGACCTTCACCAGCGACCGACGCGACACCACCGCATGGGCCGCAAAGGCCGAACAGCCGAGGTGATGGTTCAGCGCGCTCTCGCCGTCATGGAGGCGCCGCCCGCCGGCCAGCAACTCGCCCTTGCCGTTGGCCGCCGCCCCCGGCTCGCACAGGGCCGGCCGTCCCCCCGCGCAGGGATCGCAATGTCCGCAGGAGGGCATGAAGACCATGACCACATGGTCGCCGACCGCGAGATCGGTGACGCCCTCGCCCAGCGCTTCGACCACACCGGCGGCCTCGTGGCCGAGCGCCATGGGCAGGGGCCGGGGCCGGTCGCCGTTGATCACGCTGAGGTCGGAATGGCACAGCCCCGCCGCCTTGATAGCGACCAGAACCTCGCCCGGCCCGGGCGGGTCCAGCGTCACCGTCTCGAGGCTCAGCGGCCGGCTGTCGGCATAGGGACGGGCGGCACCCATGGCTCTGAGAACGGCGGCGGTGGTCTGCATGACCGGCAGGCTAGGCGCTTGACGCCGCCTCCGCCAAGCCCAAGGCTGCCACTCAATGAAGCGCGCCAACCGCGCTCAACCAGCGAGGCACCGCGTGCCGAGCGATAGCGCACAAAGGGAAGAGATGACCGGAACCATCGAACGGACCAAACGTGGCGACTATCGCCGGTTCCAGGCCATCTCGACGCGCTGGATGGACAACGATGTCTACGGCCACGTGAACAACGTCGTCTATTATTCGTGGTTCGACACGGCGGTGAACCGGCTGCTGGTCGTCAATGGCGTCATCGACATCCACGCGGGCAAGACCATCGGCCTGGTGGTCGAGACCGGCTGCCGCTACTTCTCCCCGACCGCCTTCCCCGACGAGATCCAGGCCGGCGTCCGCGTCGCCCACGTCGGCACCAGTTCGGTCCGCTACGAGATCGGCCTGTTTCGCAACAATGAGGAAGAGGCGGCGGCCGTCGGCTATTTCGTCCACGTCTACGTCGACCGCGAGACCGAACGGCCGGTGCCGGTTGACGACAAGATGCGCGGGTTTCTGGAGAGCCTGAAGACGTGAGATATCGCAACTTTATCGTGATGGTTGGCGCTAGCGTCGTCATCGCCGCTTGCGGCGAGGTTCCCGCAGCCTCTCGAGACGCCGTACTGATCGAACAATTTCAGCGTGACCGTACTGGCTTCACGTCGGCAGTGACTATGATGACGGTCGAGCCCCGAATTCAGCGCCTCGACCTTCGATCAAACGGTACCGCAGCAGCAAACCCCGCAGATGCTGCGCCTGATCGTACGGCGAAGCTGACCGAGTTTATGCGCGCCCATGACATCCGCAGCATGGGATCCGGTCCCGACGGGTCGGTCTCCTTTCAGATGTACACCTCTGGAATCGTGACGTCCGGCCAGCTAAAATCGCTCGACTTCCTGACCACAGAACCCGATGGGCCGGTGGTCGCGGACACGGACACGGAAATCGCCAAATCGTCTGACAAATGGCGGGTGGTGTATCGCCGCGTCGATGACGGCTGGTACATCCGCAACAGCTGTTGCTAGTGGACGGATCAGTCGTCCAGCCGCCCCATGAGCGCCAGCGCGCCGACAGCGGTGAGAACGCCCAGCGCAAACGCACCGATGACCGCGCCGGTGGCGACGGCGGTCGAAACATGGACCGGGCGTGCCTCATACCATTCAACGATGTCGGCGTCGTCGAGGTCGTCGTCGGCATAGACTTCGGCATCATACAGGACGTCTTCGGCGGTCATGGATCAAGCTCCGGCGGGGGTGCATCGGTAATCCGCCCGGCGCGTCCCGGTTCCGGCGTCGTGACAGCCGCTTCGCCATCGGCTAGATGCGCCGGTCACGACCGCGGCCCCGCGCTCAAGCAATGAGCGACCGCGTCGCGAACGATAGCGCCCACTTCAAGAGACTCTCATGGCCGGCCATTCGAAATACAAGAACATCATGCACCGCAAGGGACGCGCCGATGCGGTGCGTTCCAAGCTGTTCTCCAAACTGTCGCGCGACATCACCGTAGCGGCCAAGCTGGGCATGCCTGACATCGCGATGAACCCGCGCCTGCGCCTGGCGGTCAACAACGCCAAGGCCGAGAGCCTGCCGCGCGACGTGATCCAGCGCGCCATCAACAAGGCCGCGGGCGGCGATGTCGATACGATGGAAGAGGTCCGCTACGAGGGCCGGGGTCCGGGCGGTGTCGGCATCATCGTCGAGGCCCTGACCGACAACCGCAACCGCGCCAACTCCAACATCCGCTCGTGCTTCACCAAGAACGGCGGACAGCTGGGCGAGATGAACTCGGTCGCCTTCATGTGGGACCGGGTCGGCCAGATCATCTACAAGGCCGAGGCCGGCACCGAGGACGCCGTCATGGAGGCCGCGATCGAGGCCGGTGCCCAGGACGTCGAGAGCGATCTGGTCAAGCCGGACATCTATGAGGACGCGCCGGGCCACACCATCTGGACGACCTTCGAGGACCTGAACGAGGTGGCCGAGGCCATGTCGAAAATTCTCGGCGACGCCAGGTCCACCGCGCTGGTCTGGCGTCCGCAAACCGAGGTGCCGGTCACCGGCGAGGCGGTCGGCACACTGATGAAGTTGCTGGACGCGCTCGACGCCGAGGATGACGTGCAAAACGTCTATTCCAATGAGGACATCTCTGACGAAGACATGGCGACCTACGTCGGCTGATGGAGTGAAGCCGAGGCGCGTGACTTGATCGCGAGGCCGCGGGTCGGCCGATCAGGGCGGCGAAGCCGCACCTGGCGATCCAGTGCGTCGGCGAGATCGAGAAGTTGGTTATCCGACAGATCGTCGCCGGTGCGCAGGACTTCGGTGCGCAAGGCGGCGTAGTGGCTGGGATGCAGACCGCAGCCGGCGGCTCGGACAGCGGGCGCATCAGGCATAACGTCGATCTCCATGATAGATTTAATGCGCGGCCCAATGTCCGGTTCCCGACATCTCCAACCTCCGAACCCGTCCTGACGGCCGGGCGGAACGACGCACGCTGGAACAGCGCGCCAGCGCAACCGTTGCCGTGACAGGAACCGATCGCGCACCCGCTTGATCGGAACCCATGGAATGCCGACCTCCCGGTCAGCCCACATTTTCCTCAGCAAAGGATTTCCCATGCAAGGCTTCGTCGACAACATCGAGACCCTGACCACCGGGAACACCGACTTCCGGCGCGTGCTCTACACCGGCAAATATCTTCAGCTGGTGCTGATGGCCCTGAAGCCCGGCGAGGAGATCGGCGAGGAGGTCCACGAGGACCACGACCAGTTCTTCCGCATCGAATCCGGCGCAGGCGAGGTCCTGATCGATGGCAAGCGCACGCCGATCAAGGACGACGACGCCATCATCGTGCCCGCCGGGGCCCGGCACAATGTGATCAACACCGGCGACGCGCCCCTGACGCTCTACACCCTCTATGGCCCGCCCGAACACCGGGACGCCGTGGTCCGCGCCACCAGGGCCGAGGCCGAGGCGAAGGAAGAGCATTTCGACGGCGTCACGACCGAATAGACCAAGCTCCCGACGGCGGTCATTGTTCGTCAACCTCGTTTGAGGCATGAATGGAACGAATGACGAACGTTCCGACTCGAATCCTGGGTCTCGACCCCGGCCTGCGCCGCACCGGATGGGGCGTCGTGGTGGCCGAAGGCTCGCGCCTGCGCTGGGTCGCCCACGGCGTTGTGGTGCCGCCCGAGACCGCGCCGTTCAGCGAGCGGCTGCTGTTCCTGCTCGAGGCGGTGGGCGAGGTTTGCGCCTCGCACGCCTGCGACGAGGCGGCGATCGAGGAGGTGTTCGTCAACATGAACCCGGTCTCGACGCTGAAGCTGGGCCACGCCCGCGCGGCGGTGATGCTGGCCCCGGCCCGGCACGGGCTGAGCGTGGCGGAATATTCACCGAACCTGATCAAGAAGGCCGTGGTCGGTGCCGGCCATGCCGACAAGACCCAGATCGCCTTCATGGTCAAACGGCTGCTGCCCTCTGCGGGTGATGTCAAAGCCGACGCCGCCGACGCCCTCGCGGTCGCCATCACCCATGCGCAGATGCGCAGGCGGGCTCTTCTGGCGGGGGCCGCATGATCGGCCGGCTCCGAGGCGTGCTGGCCGAGGTCGAGGCGGACCACTGCCTGATCGACTGCGCCGGCGTCGGCTATGTCGTGGCCTGCGGGGCCCGCACCCTGCAGCGCCTGCCCGCGCCCGGCGACGAGGCGACCCTGCATATCGAGAGTAACTGGAACGCCGAAAGCGGGCCGCGCCTGTATGGCTTCCTGACCCGGGACGAGCGCCGCGCCTTCACCACCCTGACCGGCATCCAGGGCGTCGGCCCCAAGGCCGCCCTGTCGGTGCTCGACGTCCTGCCGCCCGCCGAGTTGGCCGGGGCCGTGGCCCGCGACGACAAGGCCGCCGTGGCCCGCGCCAATGGCGTCGGCCCCAAGCTGGCCCTGCGCATCGTCACCGAGCTGAAGGGCAAGCCCCTGGGCGACGTCTCCTTCACCCCTTCGGCCCCCGGCGTCCACGCCGAGGCCGCGCCCCCGGCACCCAGTATTACCGGCGAGGCCGTCTCCGCCCTGCTGGGTCTGGGCGTGGCCGAGATCAACGCCCGCCGGGCCGTCGACCAGGCGCTGATCCGCCTCGGGGACGACGCCGATCTGTCGGCGGTGATCCGCGCGGCGCTGCAGGAGCTGGGGCGGTGATAGTTCTTTTCCGCTCATCCCGGCGAAAGCCGGGACCCAGTGCTTTGGGTGACACACGCGATGTGATCGTACGCCGAACGGTTGTCCTCAAACCCCGGCGTCAAGCTGGAAGGAACTGGGTCCCGGCTTTCGCCGGGATGAGCGGGTGTGGGCATGACTGAGGACAGGCTGGTGGATGCGTCGCCCGCCCCCGGCGAAACCTACGACCGCGCCCTGCGGCCCCAGACCCTGTCCGAGTTCGTCGGTCAGGAGCAGGCCAAGGGCAATCTCAAGGTCTTCATCGACGCCGCCCGCGGCCGCGGCGAGTCGCTCGACCATGTCCTCCTGTTCGGCCCGCCCGGCCTCGGCAAGACCACCCTGGCACAGATCGTGGCCCGCGAGCTCGGCGTCGGCTTCCGCGCCACCTCCGGCCCGATCCTGGCCAAGGCCGGCGACCTCGCCGCCATCCTGACCAATCTCGAACCGCGCGACGTCCTGTTCATCGACGAGATCCACCGCCTCGCCCCGGTGGTCGAGGAGATCCTCTATCCGGCGATGGAAGACCATGTGCTGGACCTGATCATCGGCGAGGGGCCCTCCGCCCGCTCGGTGCGGATCGATCTGGCCCCTGTCACCCTGGTCGGGGCGACGACGCGGGCCGGCCTGCTGGCCACGCCGCTGCGGGACCGGTTCGGTATCCCCCTTCGACTGGAATTCTACACCCCCGAGGAGCTGGTGCGGGTCATCACCGGGGCGGCGCGCAAGATGGGCGTGGCCGTCAATGACGACGGCGCGCGCGAGATCGCCAGCCGGTCGCGGGGCACGCCGCGCGTGGCCGGGCGGCTGCTGCGCCGGGTGCGCGACTTCGCCGAGGCCGAAGGGTCGCCGGTGATCGACCGGCTGGCGGCAGCGCGGGCGCTGGCCCGGCTTGAAGTCGACGAGGCCGGCCTCGACAGCCTCGACCGCCGCTTCCTCAAGGCCCTGATCGAGAACTACGGTGGCGGACCGGTCGGCATGGACACCCTCGCCGCCGCGATCGCCGAGGCGCGCGACGCGGTCGAGGACGTGATCGAGCCCTATCTGCTGCAGCAAGGCTTCATCCAGCGCACGCCCCGGGGACGGATGGCTTGCGCAAGGGCCTACGCCCACCTCGGCCTGACCGAACCGCCCAAGGCCCCCGAGCAGGGCGGCCTGTTCGGCGGCAAGTGACCCTTCACGATCGGGCCGAACCCCGTCATGCTCGTCCATGAACGGAGGCCGCATGGCACCACGCGGGATCAAGGTTGAGCGGTTGATCGCGGTGCTGGGCGTCGCGGTCGTGCTTCTGGGCGTCCTGTTGCTGTGGCAGGCCAGCCGGGGCGGCGGGATGGGTGGTGGCGAACCGTCCGCCGACGACCGCGCCCGTGCCCAGTTGCTGGAGCACATCGGCTCCGGCGCGGTGGTCCGCTACACCGAGACGGGCCGTCGCCGGGCTGTCTGCGGTTATGTCTCGGATGGGAAGGGCGAGCTGGTCATCTTCATCTCGCGCCCCAACCGCATCCTGCTGGAGACCGATCCGTTGAAGGCCGAGTTCGACGAGATGCTGCGCGACGTCTGCCCCGGCTTCCTGACCCGCGCCCCCGGCGTCGGCGGAGCCCGCGCATGACCGACCGCCCCACCGCCGGCCGCTTCGAGGGCCGTGAGCATCGCCTGCCGATCCGGGTCTATTACGAGGACACCGACTTCACCGGCCTGGTCTATCATGCCAACTACGTTCGTTATTTCGAGCGCGGCCGCTCCGACGCCCTGCGGCTGATGGGCGTGGGCCATGCGGAACTGCTGGACGGCGAACAGCCTCTGGCCTTCGTCGTCTCGCAGATGCAACTGACCTTCCTCAAACCGGCCCGGATCGACGACGAACTGGTCGTGCGCACCCGCTACGACGCAGTGAAGGGCCCGCGCCTGCTGATCTCCCAGACCATTTCGCGCGGCGCTGACGACCTGTGCCGGGCCGAGGTCGAGGTGGTCTGCATCCATATGGACGGCCGCCCTCGCCGTCCGACAGCAGCCCTGCGCGACAGGATCGGACCGTGGCTGACGGGCGAACCCTGATTACATTGCGAACCTGTCACGTGCAGTCAGGTGACAGGTGTGGCCAGACCTCGCTAGATCAGGCTGAATCGCCACATATCCGCCACGCCCGTCCGGTGCACAGGACGCACGGACGAAAGAGGACGACCGAATGACCATCGCCGCCGAGGCATCGACGATGCTGAACCCTATCGCCCTGTTCCTTGCGGCCGATCTGGTCGTGAAGGCCATCATGATCGGCCTGGCCGTCGCCTCCCTGTGGTCGTGGGCCGTGATCATCGACAAGGCCGTGCGCTTCAGCGGTCTCAACAGCCAGGCAACAGCCTTCGAAAAGGCCGTCGGCTCAGGCCGCTCGCTGGAGGAGATCGCTTCTCAGGCCGGCCCGGATCCCGTGCATCCCTTGCCGCGCATGCTGGTCGTCGCCCTCGCCGATTGGCGCGAGGCCCGCACACGCGGACCGCTGACCGAGGGGCAGGGCAATATGCTGATGGCCCGCATCGACCGGGCGCTGGACAGCCTGATCGCCCGCGAGAGCCAGCGGGTCGAGAACGGCCTCGGCGTGCTGTCGGTGGTTGCCACCGCCTCGCCCTTTATCGGCCTGTTCGGCACCGTCTGGGGCATCATGAACGCGTTCGGGGCCATCGCCGCCTCGGGCAACACCAACCTGGCCACTGTGGCCCCAGCCATCTCCGAGGCCCTGTTCGCCACGGCGCTCGGTCTGGCCGCCGCCATCCCGGCCTATATGGCCTACAACAAATTCTCGATCGACGCGGGCAAGTTCACCGGCCGGCTTGAGAGCTTTGCTGACGACCTGCAGGCCGCCGTCGCCCGCCGCCTCGGTGCCCCGGCCAGCTCCCCGCCGCCGTCCGCCGATTACAGCCGCCGGGAGCTCTGAGCATGGCTCTCGGAGGAGGCGGCGGCGCGGGCGGACACGTCCGGGGCCGCAGACGGCCCCGCAAACGGCCGCTGAGCGAGATCAACGTCACCCCGCTGGTCGACGTCATGCTGGTGCTGCTGATCATCTTCATGATCTCGGCCCCCCTCCTGACGACCGGCGTCGAGGTCGAGCTGCCCCGGACCGAGGCCAGCGCCGTCGACGTCTCGGAACAGCCGTTGACGATCACCATCGACCGCGACGGAGCCATCTTCGTCGGCGAAAGCGGGACCGACTGGAATGATCTTGTTTCTCGCGTCGCCCGTGAAGGCGGCCCCGACGCCCGCGACAAGCCGGTGTTCATCCGTGCCGACGGTCGCGCGCCCTATCAGGCCGTGGCCCGCGTCATGGCCCGGCTGTCCAGCGCCGGCTTCACCAAATTGAACCTGATCACCGACACGTCGGGCGAGGGGGGCTGACGGTTTGGATCGTCCCGGCTCGGCCCTGATCGGATCCATCGTCGTCCACGTCGGCATCGTCGGCGCGGTGTTGCTCGCCCTGATGTTCGGGCCGGCGCGGCCGGACCGTCAGATCGTCAACGCCGTGCCGGTGTCGATCATCTCCGAGACCATGGTGCTGGGCGGCCCCGCCGACGCGCCGTCCGCCGAGCCGGCCTCCGATGCCGAAGCCGCCCCGCCGGTCGAGGCGGACGAGCCGCCCCCGCCGACCCCCACGCCGGTGCCGACCCCGCGTCCGCCCGAAAAGGCCCCGGCACCCCGCCCTGACGTCCGCCCGCCGCCGCCGCGTCCGCCGGCCACGCCGCCCCCGGCGAAGAAGCGTGAGACTCCGCCGCTTCCTCGCGAGGAAACGCTGGACCTCGGCAAGCTGGCCTCGGAGCGGCGCAATAATTCGCCCAACCGCAGTCCCCGGCCGCCGGCCGGCCAGCAATCCAGCGGCACACAGGGTCAGACCAGCGGGCCGGTCATCACGGCGATGTTCAATCAGGTCTATCAGAACTGGAACCCGCCCTGTCAGACCCCGGGGGCGGAGGGCCTGCGCATCCAGATGGATGTGACGCTGGACGCACGCGGCCGCATCATCGACGGCCCGACGCTCGTCGGCGCCCGCAACGATCCGGTCTGGCGCGCAGTGGCCAACGGCGCGATCCAGGCCCTGGTGCGGACCGCGCCGTTCGAGGTCCCGCCCAACTTCACCGGCGGCGAATACCGACCCTCGTTCAACTTGGAACGCGCCTGCGGGCGGGGGTGACTGAATGCCGTGGCTCGTCCCGGTGCTTGCGACCGCTGCGTAGCAGCCGAACCTGACGAAGACTGATCAGGCCCGAAAGTCGCCCCATTCACCGCCAAGGTGGCTTCTGGCGATCGGGCCGGTGATAAGGACCGGCATACGTCTGACTTGCGGGAGCTATTTATGCGTCTGAACCGACTTCTGGCCGGGGTCGCCATCCTGGCGATGACCGTGAGCGCCGCCTCCGCGCAGACGCCGCCCGCCCAGCCGGGACAGACCGGCCCCGTCGAGGTCGAGATCGATCAGGGCGTCCTGCGCCCGTTCCAGGTCGCCGTGGCCAATTTCGACGGCGAGAACGGCTCTGAACTGTCCGGCGTCATCCGCGCCAACCTGCGGCGCTCGGGCTATTTCGAGCCGCTCGACCCCGCCAGCTTCGTCGAGACCGGCCTGACCCTCGCCAACGCGCCCAACTATCCGCAGTGGACCTCGATCGGCGCCCAAGCCGTGCTGTACGGGGCCGTGACCCGGCGGCCGGACAACCGCAACGACTACGGCTTCCGCCTCTACGACCCCTACCGCCAGTGCCAGCTCGCCTCCTACCGCTTCACCGCCACGCCCGAACAGTGGCGCCGGATCGGCCACAAGATCGCCGACCTCGTCTACCAGCGCATGACCGGCGAGGCCGGTCTGTTCGACAGCCGCGTCCTGTTCGTGTCGGAGAGCGGCACCCAGCTGAACCGCCTGTCGCGCCTCGCCATCTCGGACCAGGACGGCTTCAACCCCGTCTTTCTGACCCAGGGCGAAGAAGTGATTATGTCGCCGCGCTTCTCGCTGAGCGACCCCAACGAGATCACCTATGTGGCGCTGGGCAAGGACTACAGCCGCATCTACCTGCAGAACCTGTCGACCGGTCGCCGCGAGAGCCTTGGCGAGTTCGACGGCCAGGTGCTGGCGCCGCGCTTCTCGAACGACGGCTCGCAGATGGCCTTCTCGATCATCCGCGCCGGCAACACCGACGTCTATGTGATGGATCTGGCCAGCCGTCAGGTGCGCCGCCTGACCAATGACCCGTCCATCGACACCTCCCCGTCGTTCAGCCCGGACAACAGCCAGATCGTCTTCACCTCCGACCGGTCGGGCTCGCCGCGCCTCTACGTCATGCGCGCCGACGGCTCGGGCCAGCGCGCCATCTCGCGCGGCGGCGGCCTCTACACTGCTCCGAACTGGAGTCCGCGCGGCGATCTGATCGCCTTCACCCGACAGGGCGGCGGTCGTTTCTCGACCGGCGTCATGCGTCCTGACGGCACCGGCGAGCGCATCCTGTCGTCCAGCTATTTCGAGGAGGGGCCGTCCTGGGCCCCCAATGGCCGCTACATCATGTTCGCGCGCCAGAGCCCCGGCGGCGACACCCGGCTGTGGACCGTCGACCTGTCCGGACGGGTGGTCAGCCAGGCCGGCTACGACGGCCGCGGCACCGACCCCGCCTGGTCGCCGCTTCTGGACGCCCCGCCGACAAACCTCGGAGGCGGCGGCCCCGACAGCTGCTCCAACTGAGGGAATTCGGAGCCTTTTGGCTCAATTCCGCGTTATCGCGACTGGCGAAACCGCTGGCGCGACAGTACCCCGAGTTTATAGCAAAGCTGGAGGCCGAGGCCTCGACACAAGGAGATCACCGATGATGAAGACCTCGACCCTCGTCCGTCTGGCCGCCGTAGGCATCGCCGTGACGGCCATCGCCGCCTGCACCCCGCGCCGCCCGGTCGACACCGGCGCCGGCGGCCCGGCCCCCAGCACTGGCCCGCAGTATCCGACCTCCCCGACCGGTCCGGTCGACGGCGGCAACCTCGGTGCCCCGGCCCCGGGCTCGGAGCAGGACTTCGTCGTCAACATCGGCGACCGCGTCTATTTCGATCTCAACAGCTACGAGGTCCGTACCGACGCCTATCCGCGCCTCGACGCCCAGGTTCAGTGGCTGCAGCGCTATCCGCAGGTCACCGTCCGTCTCGAAGGCAACGCCGACGAACGTGGCACCCGTGAATACAACCTCGCCCTCGGGGCTCGTCGCGCCGAGTCGGTTCGCGCCTATCTGGTCTCGCGCGGCGTTTCGGCCGGCCGCATCGACACCATCAGCTACGGCAAGGAGCGCCCAATCGCCGCCGGCTCGAACGAGGAAGCCTGGGCCCGCAACCGTAACGCCCACACCGCGATCGTCAGCGGCGCCACGCGCTGATCCGACTCCATCGCTGAACGTCTGGAGGGGCGGTCGTCTTCGCGGCCGCCCCTTTCCTTTTGACCGGCCCCGCGCGGCGCGGCCAGATCGGGCAGGGCATCATCACCCTCGGCATCACGGAGTGACGCCTTGCGGCGGCCTCAAATCGGTGGGACGAAACCAACCATGCTCAAGCTGCCCCCCGCTCTCCGCTCGAAGAACGCCCTGGTCACCGCACTGGGCGTCGTCCTGATCCTCGGCACGACCACGGTCGTGGCCCAGACCACGCCCATGGAGCCGATCCAGTGGGACAAGCGTCGTCTCGAACAGCTGGACCGCAACGTCCGCCGCATCGAGCGCGCCCTGACCCAGCGCAACGCCGCCGGTCAGCCGGTCATCGTCGAGCCCGATCCGGAGACCATCGCCCTGCAGGGCCGCGTCACCCTGATGGACGGCCGCCTCAACGACGTCGAAGCCACCCTGCAGCGGGTCAACG
Source organism: Caulobacterales bacterium (assembly GCA_038330765.1). GTDB lineage: Bacteria > Pseudomonadota > Alphaproteobacteria > Caulobacterales > Caulobacteraceae > Brevundimonas. The sequence goes on from JBBQOK010000041.1 coordinate 14,837, forward strand.
CCGACCTCGAACGCCTGACCTTCCAGCTGGACGAGACCACGCGCGACAATACCGCCCTCGCCAACCGTGTCCGCGACGCCGAGGCCCGCCTCCGCGGCATGGAGACGTCGGCCCAGCGTCAGGCTGAGCTCAACGGCCCGATCAGTTCGACCTCGCCGACCGGCGACCCGGCCCGCGACCTCGCCGCCGCGGTCCGTCTGGCCGCCTCTGATCCGGCGATGGGCGACCGCGCCCTGCAGACCGTGACCCTGGCCTGGCCCGATGCGCCCCAGGGCCGTGAAGCCAACGCCCGCCTCGGTGACCTGCGTATCTCGGCCAATGACCCCGCCGGCGCCATCGGCTTCTACGCCGCCGCCCTCGACGGCTGGCCCACCACCCAGTGGGCCGGTGCCACGGTGCTGGAGCTCGCCTCGGCCCTGAACGCCACCGACCGCAAGACCCAGGCCTGCACCGCCCTCGGCGACTTCGACCGTCGCTATGCGGCCGGCGGCAGCGCCGCCTTGCGGACCCGCGCGGCCGGCCTGCGGACCCAGTTCGCCTGCCCGGCACCCCGGCGATAAATCGCCCCCCCCCCGCCGGAGACTGGACCCGCCGGGTCCGCGCCCGGCTGGACGCCCGCCTCGAACGCGGCCTCGACCGACCCCTGGCCCTGGCCCTGTCCGGCGGCGGCGACTCGATCGCCCTGCTGCACCTCGCCGCGGACTGGGCGCGAGAGGCCCGACGACCGCTGCTGGCCCTGACCGTCGACCATGGGCTCAATCCTGACAGCACCGGCTGGACCGACTTCGCCCGTCAGGCCGCCGAGGCCGCCGGTGCCGGCTGGCGGAGCCTGTCATGGACCGGGCCGAGGCCGACCTCCGGCCTGCCCGCCGCCGCCCGCACCGCCCGCCATCGCCTGATCGCCGACGCCGCCCGCGCCGCCGGTGCCCGGGTGATCCTGTTCGCCCACACCGCCGACGACGTGGCCGAGGCCGAGCTGATGCGGACCGAGGGCTCGACCCTGGGCCGCCTCCGCGACTGGTCGCCGTCTCCCGTCTGGCCCGAGGGCCGGGGCCTGAAGCTGCTGCGGCCCATGCTGGATGTGTCCCGCCGGGACCTCCGCGGCTGGCTGGCCGGGCAAGGCCTCGGCTGGATCGACGACCCCGCCAATGACGACTTCCGCTTCGCCCGCCCCCGCGCCCGCCGCACCCTGTCCGCGACGGGGCAGGGCAGCGTACAGCCTCCCCCGCCTTGCCCCGCCTCACCGGGGCCGTTCCCGACCGCCGTGCATCAAGGCGTCTTTATCGCCGACCGCGTCATCTCCGCCCACGCGCTGGCGGTGCTGCTGGTCTGCGCCGGTGGTGGCGACCGCCCCCCTCGCGGAGACCGGCTGGACCGCATCCTCACCCGCCTGCGGGCCGGCGAGACCTTCACCGCCACCCTCTGCGGCGCTCGCCTTGAAGCCGCAGCCGGCCGCGTCCTCGTCGTCCGCGAGGCCGGCGAGTTCGTCCGCCGCCCGCTGACGCGCCTGACGCTGACGCCCGGCATCGAGGCGGTCTGGGACGGACGTTGGGCCTTCGCCGCCGCCGAGCCCGGCTGGAGCGTCGTCCCCGCCGCCGGCCGCCTCGCCACCCTGTCCAGATCGGACCGCGCCGTTCTCGACGCCCTGCCGCCCGCTGCCCGCGCCGCCTGGCCTGTGCTGATCCGGGACGCCGCGACTGCCCCGGTTCTTGCAGCGCCGGCCGTCAGTGCGCGGTCGCTGGTCGAGGAGAGACTGGCGCTCGCGCTGGACCGAATGACGCATGAATCGCAACTGGGGCCGCGCACGCATGGCGCATTGCCCCGGAACCACCTATTTTCTGGCGCTGACATCACTGAATAGGGCAGCGCGCCGCGCTTCCAGGGATCGAAACGAGAATGAACCTTCGCAATCTGGCTATCTGGGGCGCCATCATCCTGGGCCTGCTCGCGGTCTATGTGTCCGTGAACCGGGGCGGCTCCATCACCACGCCCGGCCAGAAGGCCAGCGAGGCCAAACCCGAGCCGATGAGCTATTCCCAGCTCATCGCCGCCCGTGACGCCAAGACCATCGCCACGGTCCAGGTCCGCAACGAAACTCTCACCGTTCAGACCAAGGACGAAAAGCGGTTCACCGTCGTCACCCCGGTGCCCAACGGCGACCTGATCGAGAGCCTCCAGGCCTCGGGTGCCCAGATCGACGTCAAGAACACCCGCCAGTCGGTCTGGGTTACAGCCCTGATCGGCCTGCTGCCCTTCGTGCTGATCATCGGCCTGTGGATCCTGATCATGCGCCAGATGCAGGGCGGCGCGCGCGGGGCCATGGGCTTCGGCAAGTCCAAGGCCAAGCTGTTGACCGAACACAAGGGCCGCAAGACCTTCGACGACGTCGCCGGCGTGGACGAGGCCAAGGAAGAGCTGCAGGAGGTCGTCGACTTCCTCAAGGACCCCGGCAAATTCCAGAAACTGGGCGGCAAGATTCCCAAGGGTGCCCTGCTGGTCGGCCCTCCCGGCACCGGCAAGACCCTGCTGGCCCGCGCCGTCGCGGGTGAGGCGGGGGTGCCCTTCTTCTCCATCTCCGGTTCGGACTTCGTCGAGATGTTCGTCGGCGTCGGTGCCAGCCGCGTGCGTGACATGTTCGAACAGGCCAAGAAGAACGCGCCCTGTATCATCTTCATCGACGAGATCGACGCCGTCGGCCGGCATCGCGGTGCCGGCCTCGGCGGCGGCAATGACGAGCGCGAACAGACGCTGAACCAGCTGCTGGTCGAGATGGACGGGTTCGAGGCCAATGAGGGGATCATCCTGATCGCCGCCACCAACCGTCCGGACGTTCTGGACCCTGCCCTGCTGCGTCCCGGTCGCTTCGACCGTCAGGTCGTGGTGCCGAACCCGGACGTCTCGGGTCGCGA
>JBBQOK010000042.1:0-17434 GCA_038330765.1 Caulobacterales bacterium
ACGCCGGTGAGGCCCGATAAGGGCCGCCAGCCGGTGGGGCGAGTGGATAACGACCACGCGGGGCGGTCTGTCTCGTCGAAACGGTAAACACTACAAACAGCACCGGGCGTGGCCCGGCCGCCCCGCACCCTCCCCACACCGCTCGGTCACGAGCGGCGAACAGCCATGCCTGCGCTCAAGCAGCGAGCGACCGCGTCGCGAGCGGTAGCGCTCAATCCCGCTCAAGCAGCGAGCGATCGCGTCGCGAGCGGTAGCGCTCTCAAAGAAAGCTATACGGATCCACGTCCACATTCAGCCGCACGCTCGCCGGGACCTTCACCCGCGCCAGCCAGGCCCGCAGGAAGCCCTGCAGGTCCACATCCCGGTCGGCGCGGACCAGCAGTCGCTTGCGCCGTCGCCCCCGGACCAGCGCCAGCGGCGCGTCGGCCGGACCATAGACCTCCAGACGCTCGGCGTTGGGGATCGACCCGGCCAGTTCGCGGGCGACCTTCTCCACCGCCGCGGCGTTCTCGCCGGACAGGATCAACGCCGCCAGACGTCCATAGGGCGGCAGGGAGGCGGCCTCGCGTTCGGCCATCTCGGCCTCGACGAAGGCGTCGCGGTCGCCCGCCGCCAGCGCCATCAGCACCGGATGCTCGGGCGTCCAGGTCTGCAGTATCGCCCGGCCCGGCTTGTCCGCCCGCCCGGCCCGCCCCGTCGCCTGGGTCAGCAGCTGGAAGGTCCGCTCCGCCGCCCTCAGATCGCCGCCCCTGAGGCCCAGATCGGCGTCCACCACCCCGACCAGGGTCAGATGCGGGAAATTATGCCCCTTGGCCGCCGCCTGGGTCGCCACCAGAATGTCGATCTCGCCCTCGGCCATCCGCTGGATCAGCGCCCGCGCCGACCTGCCGTCGGGCACGGTGTCCGAACTGAACACCGCCGTCCGCGCCTCGGGGAACAGCTGGCGCACCTCCTCCTCGACCCGCTCGACGCCGGGACCGACCGAGACCAGCGAATCCTCCGCCCCGCACGACGGACAGAGTTTCGGCCTCGGCATGGTGAAGCCGGTCAGGTGGCAGACCAGCCGCCCGGTGTAGCGATGCTCGACCAGCCAGCTGTCGGTGTCCGGTGCCGTCAGCCGGTGGCCGCAGACTCGACACAGCACCACCGGCGCATAGCCCCGCCGGTTCAGGAACAGCAGCGTCTGCTCGCCGCGCAGCAGCGTCTCGCCGATGGCTTCGCGCAACGGCTGCGACAGCCAGGTCTGCGGATCGGGCGGGCTCTGTCTCAGGTCCAGCAGCGCGATCTGCGGCAGCACCGCCGCCCCGTGCCGCGCCGCCAGCTTCAGCCAGCCGTAGCGGCCCTGATGGGCGTTCCACAGTGTCTCCAGCGATGGCGTCGCCGAAGCCAGCACCACCGTCGCCCTCTCGATCCGCGCTCGCGCCACGGCCAGGTCGCGCCCGTGATAGACCAGCCCCTCTTCCTGTTTGAACGAGCCGTCGTGCTCCTCGTCGACCACCACCAGCCGCAGCTTGGCGTAGGGCAGGAACAGCGCCGACCGCGCCCCAACGACGATGTTGCAGCGCCCCGCCACTACCGCCTCCCAGACCTGACGCCGACGCGGCGGGGCCACGCCCGAATGCCATTCCGCCGGGGCCGCGCCGAAGCGGGCGGTGATGCGCGCGATCAGGGCCTGCGTCAGGGCGATCTCGGGCAGCAGGATCAGCACCTGCGCCGACGGATCGGCCTTCAGCGTCCGCGCCGCCGCCTCCAGATAGGCCTCGGTCTTGCCGGACCCGGTGACCCCGTCCAGCAGGAAGGGGGTGAAGCCCCCCTCGGCCGTGGCTTCGGCGATCGCATTCGCGGCCGCCGCCTGATCGGGATTCAGCGTCGCCGGCGCATGGTCTGGATCGGGCGGGTCGAAGGCGGCCACCGCCTCGATCTCGATCGTCTCCAGCACGCCCTCGTCCAGCAAACCCTTGACCACGCCCGACGACACCCCCGCCGCCCGCGCCAGATCGGGACCGGGCATGGACCGCTGGCCCAGCGCCTCCAGCACCGCCGTGCGCGCCGCCGTGGTCTTGGCCGGCGTGCGCTCGCCGACCCGCCGCACCCGCCGCTCGGGCCGGGGCCGGGGCGCGCGCAGCCCCTTCAAGGCCGCCGCCGCCATCTCCCCGGGGGCGCTCAGCGTCCAGCGCGCCGCCCATTCGACGAAATCCACCGTCCGTCCAGGCAGGCGCGGATCGTCCAGCAGATGATCGATCGCCTTCAACCGCCGGTTCGACCCGGTCGTCTCGCGCACCTCGGACACCACGCCCCGGATCAGCCGTGGCCCCAGCGGCACGGCCACCTGATCGCCCCGCGCGACCTCCAGCGCCTCGGGGACCTCATAATCAAAGGCCTCGGGCACCGGCAGGGGAATGAGAACCGAGGCGACTTTCACCCGACCGCCCCATCCGCTAGAAGCGCGCGCATGAAACTTTTCCTCGACACCGCTGACGTCGCCGTCATCAAGGACATGCTGCCCACCGGAATGGTGGACGGCGTCACCACCAATCCTACGCTGATCGCCAAATCCGGTCGCAACATCGCCGAGGTCATCGCCGAGATTTGCGCCCTCGTCGAGGGGCCGATCTCCGCCGAGGCCGTGGCGACCGATTTCGAGACCATGGTCAAGGAAGGCGACAAGCTCGCCGCCATCGCCCCCAACGTCGTCGTGAAGCTGCCCCTGACGTGGGACGGTCTGCGCGCCACGCGCGTTTTCGCGGACAAGGGCATCAAGACCAACGTCACCCTGTGCTTCTCCGCCGCCCAGGCCATGCTGGCCGCCAAGGCCGGTGCCACCTTCGTCTCGCCCTTCGTCGGCCGTCTGGAAGACCACGGTGCCGATGGAATCGGCCTGCTTGAGGAAATCCGGGCCCTGTTCGACATCCACGATTTCGGCACGGAAATCCTTGCCGCCAGCCTGCGCAATCCCGGCCACGTCTCGGCCGCCGCCATCGCCGGCGCCGACGCCTCGACCCTGCCGGCCGACACTTTCAAGGCCTTGGTCAAGCACCCGTTAACCGACAAGGGGCTTGATGCCTTCCTTGCGGACTGGGGCAAGACCGGCCAGTCGATCCTGTAAGGATCGACAAACCAGAAAGCGCCATTGTGTGGTTTGCCTCAAGGAGAGGTCTGTGAGCGTTTCGCCTGACCTCTCTCCGGACGCTCCCGAGCCGCACTGGCCGGAAATCCGCGCCTGGCTGCAGGCCAACCCGCAGACCCTGCTCGACGACCGCTCCCTGCTTGAGGAAATCGGTCTGAAGCCGCACGGCCGCAACGTCGTGGAGTTCGGCCGCGCCGCCCTGACCCGGCTCGAAGCCGCCGCCGAGCGCGAGGCTGACGCCCGCAAGCGTATCGAAGCCGTCGCCCGGGCCAATTTCGCCGCCCAGACCCAGACCCACGTCGCCGCGCTGGACCTGATGGAGGCGCGCAATCCCTCCGACCTCGCCCGCCGCCTCGACGCCGTCTCCCAGGGCCGTTTCGGCCTCGCCGGCGCGGCGATCGCGCTGGAAAAGCCGGGAGCCGTCCCGTTCGGCTGGAAATCTCTGGAGGCCGGCGCGGTCGACAACCTGCTCGGCGAGCACGGCCTGACCTGGCTGGGACCGAATTTCGACGACCTGAGCCTGTTCGGCGCGGCCGAGGACCAGGTGAGATCCGTGGCCCTGATCCGCATGAGCTCGCTCTTCCCCGGCGATGACGCCCGGACCCGGCCCGCGATCTGCGCCTTCGGCTCGCCCGAGGAAGACGGCTTCACCGCGACCATGGGCTGCGAACTGGTCGCCTTCATCGCCCGGGTCGTCGAGCGAACGGCCGAACGATGGCCCATTCTCAGCTGAGCACGCCAAATCTCGGTGCCGACGAGGCGCTGGCCGCCTGGCTCGAGCATCTGGCCCACGAGCGCCGCCTGTCGCCGCGCACGCTGGAAGCCTACGGCCACATCGGCCGGCTCTACCTCGCATTCCTTCAGCGCCATCGCGGCGGCCCCCAGTCCTGCGCCGACCTGGGCCGCGTCACCGCCGCCGAGGTCCGCGCCCATCTGGCCGAGCGGCGCCAGGGAGGGCGGGAGGGGGCCGACCGGCCCCTCGGCGCCCGCTCGATCAGCCAGACCCTGTCGGCCATACGCACCTTTCACGCCTTCCTCGACCGCCGGTGCGGCGTGGCCACGCCCCAGCTGGCCCTCGTCCGCGGCCCTCGCGTCAAGCCCACCCTGCCCCGACCTGTCACCGAGGATCAGGCCCGCGGCCTGATGCAGGAGCCTGCCGCCGACCCCGACGCCGAACCCTGGGAGGCCGCCCGCGACCGCGCCGTCCTGACCCTGCTCTACGGCTGCGGCCTGCGCATCTCGGAGGGTCTGTCGCTGACCCGCTCCGACGCCCCCCTGCCCGACGCCCTGCGCATCACCGGCAAGGGCGGCAAGACGCGGCTGGCCCCGGTCCTGCCCGCCGTCCGCAAGGCGGTCGACGCCTATCTCGCCCTCCAGCCCTTCCCGCTGGCCCCCGGCGACGCCCTGTTCCGCGCCCGCCGCGGCGGTCCGTTCAGCCCCCGTCACGTCCAGGCTGTGGTCCAACGGCTGCGTGGCCGGCTGGGCCTGCCCGCCAGCGCCACCCCGCACGCCCTGCGCCACAGCTTCGCCACCCATCTGCTCGGTGCCGGGGCCGACCTGCGCTCGATCCAGGAGCTGCTGGGCCACGCCAGCCTGTCCACGACCCAGAAATACACCGCCGTCGACGCCGCCCGCCTGCTCGACGCCTATGCATCGGCGCACCCGCGGGCCTAGACTGATCTCGCGGAACACGGGGAGGCGATCCCGATGCTGAACCGGCGAGACATGGCGCTCGGCCTGACCGGCCTGCTGACGGCCGGCCCCGCACTGACGGGCCTGCGCCAAGAGCCCGAAGCGACGGAAACGGACGAGCCGCGCCTGCTCGCCAACCTTCTGACCCGCATGGCCCTGTCCGTCAGCATCAACGGCCGGCGCGGATCGGTCTTCGTGGTCGACACCGGGGCGGGCCGCACCGTCATCTCGGAAGAACTGGCCCAGGCCCGCGGCCTGCCGCGCGGCCCCGACGTGCTGGTCCACGGCCTGACCGCCGCCCAGGTCGCGCCGACGGTCCATATTGGCCGCTTCGCCATGGCCGGCCGGCGCTTCTACGATCTGACCGCCCCCGTCTTCCCGCGCCGGGCGCTGGCCGCCGACGGCCTGATCGGCCTCGACGTGCTGGGCCGCTTCCGCCTGGACATGAGCATAGCCGCCCGGCGCATCAACCTGACGCCCTCGGGACCGGATGTGGTCATCGTCGGATCCGCAGGGTACCGCGCCACACGTCTGCCGAGAGAGGAGCGCCCGGCCCGGCACGGCCAGTTCGGAACGCTGATCCTGCGCGGCTCGACGGACGGTCTGCCGATTGATGTCTTCGTCGACACCGGTGCCCAGTATTCGATCGGCAACATGGCCCTGCTGGCGGCCATCGGCGGTGAGCCGGCGGGGCTGGATCGGGTCACCGTCTATGGCGTCACCGGCCAGGTGCTGGCCGCTGCCAGCGGCCAGGTACGTGACCTGCGACTGGGAACCCAGCGGCTGGGCTCGACCGACCTGCTGTTCGCAGACCTGCACGCCTTCCGGGTCCTGAACCTCATCGACCAGCCGGCCCTGTTGATCGGAGCCGACCTGCTCTACCGCTTCCGCGAGGTCATGCTCGACTACGGCCGGTCGCGCATGGCGTTCCGCGGCCTTCGGCGGTTGAACTAGGCCTGCATGGTCCAGCCATCAACGCCCATAGCCGCCTGTTTGACGGCTTCCGAGCGGGTCGGGTGGGGATGGCAAACGCGGGCGATGTCCTCGCTGGACCCGCCGAAGGCCATGGCCACACAGGCTTCACCGATCATCTCGCCCGCCTGCGGCCCCATGATGTGGACGCCCAGGATCCGATCGGTCGCGGCGTCGGCCAGAACCTTCACGAAGCCGTCGGTCTCGTGATTGATCTTGGCGCGGCTGTTGGCTGTGAACGGGAATTTGCCGCTCTTGTAGGCGACACCGTCGGCCTTCAGCTGGTCCTCGGTCTTGCCGACCCAAGCCACTTCCGGCGCGGTGTAGACCACGCTCGGCACCAGATTGTAGTCGACATGCCCGGCCTTGCCGGCGATCAGTTCGATCATCGCCACCGCGTCCTCTTCCGCCTTGTGCGCCAGCATCGGACCGTGGGTCACGTCGCCGATCACCCAGACGCCACCGGTTCCGGCCTTGAAATGGTCGTTGGCGATGAAGCCGCGCTTGTCGACCTCCACCCCGACCGTCTCGAGCCCCAGACCCTCGGTGTAGGGACGGCGGCCGATGGCGACCAGAACCACGTCGCCATTCAAGGTCTCGGAGGCGCCGCCCGCTGCCGGTTCGACCGTCAGTTCAACTTCGTCCTTGCCGGCCTTCGCGCCCGTAACCTTCGCACCGAGCCTGAACGTCATGCCCTGTTTGGTCAGGGTTCGCTGGAAGGCGGTGGCCAGATCCTTGTCCATGCCCGGGCTGATCCGGTCCAGATATTCGACGACGGTCACCTGCGCGCCCAGCCGGCGCCAGACTGAACCAAGTTCCAGGCCGATGATTCCGGCCCCGACGACGATCAGATGCTTCGGTACCGCCGACAATGACAGGGCGCCGGTCGAATCCACCACCTTGCCGTCCTCGAAGGCGACGCCCGGCAACGGGGTCGGCTCCGAGCCGGTGGCGATGACGATGTTCTTCGCGGCCAAAGTCGATTTCGAGCCGTCAGCGGCGGTCACCTCGACCTGCCCTGGCCCGGCGATCCGGCCCCGGCCCTTGATCCACTCGACCTTGTTCTTCTTGAACAGGAACTCGATGCCCTTGGTCAGGGCCGTCACGCTGTCGGCCTTCTGCGCCATCATCTGCGCCAGGTTCAGCTTGGGCACGCCGACGTCGATGCCGAGCGTCGGAAACTCCTTAGTCACCGCCTCATACAGTTCCGAGGCGTGCAGCAGCGCCTTGGACGGCATGCAACCGACATTCAGGCAGGTGCCGCCCAAAGCCTCGCGCATCTCGATGCAGGCGGCCTTCAGCCCCAGCTGCCCGGCCCGGATGGCGGCGTTGTAGCCGCCCGGCCCGCCGCCGATGATGACAACGTCATACGCGGCGCTTGGGGATGCGGCTTCGGCCATGAGATGTCTCGTTCAGTGGGGCACGGGGGAGCGCGCGGAACCTAGCGGCGCGCGGGTGCGCGTCAACCGTCGAGGTCGATATAGGCGTTCGCGGCCCGCTTAGTAGGACAGCTGGCCCGGCGTCCGCGCCCGGCGGATACGCCGGCCGGCGATAACGACCAGTACGCCGAGAATGAACAGCGCGCCCAGCGTCAGCCAAAGGGGATCGACCGGCAGGCCCGAAGCGGCCTCGGCTGACATGGTTGCGGGGCCGGACCGGACGGCGTCCCCGCCCCCTTGATCCAGCGCCAGCCGCAGGGCCGCGTCTGCGAGGAAGCCGAGGAAATAGGCTACGGCGGCCTTGCCGTTGCCGGAACCCAACATCAGGGCCGCGATCAGATAGAGGCCGATGGCCCCGGCCCACAGCGTCCAGCCCGGCAGGAAGCCGAACAGTTCGCCGCTGCCCTGGGCTTCGGCTCCGGCCCGCATGGATGCGGCTTCAGGGCCCGCGCCTTCGATGAAGGGCGACAGGAACGGCCATGCCAGCCAACCGGCGTACGCGAGAACGGCCAGCACTACGACGAAACGCAACAGCTTCATGATCGAACCTCCCATGGCCCCGTTAACCACTTTACACCCCCGCGCCGCCGGCGCCAGCGGCGGAAGGTTCCGGCTGCGAAAGGTTCAGGCGGCGGGCGCGGCGGGCAGGGTGATCGACACTTCAGCGCCCCGCCCGGTCTGGCTGTCGATCGACAGGACGCCGCCGGACTGGCGGGCGAAGGCGTAGGCCTGCGAAAGGCCGAGGCCGGCCGCTCCCTCGCGCGTGGTGAAGAAGGGCTCGACGGCCCGGGCGGCGAGATCGCGGTCCATGCCCGGCCCGCTGTCACGGACGCTCAGGCGCAGTCCGCCCTCCATGAGGGCCTCCAGCCGCACGGCCACCGAGCCCTGTCCGGCAATCGCCTCGACGGCGTTGCGCGTCAGGGCCTTGACCGCGCCCTCGAAGGCGACGGGATCAAGCCGGACGGGCGCGGCCTCCGTCGGCCCCTCGATCATCAAGTCGACGCCGGCCCCGCCCAGTTCACGCAGACGGGTCTCCATTCCGCGCAACAGGATACCGGCGTCCAGCACCCGCAGCACCGGCTCGTCGTCGCCCTGCGAGAAGGCGGTCAGGCGGCGGGTCATCAGCTCGCCCTTCTGGCCGGCGGCCAAGGCGGCCTGACCGATCCGGCGCACCCGGGCGGGGTCGTCGGCCTGACGCAGCATCATGTCCAGCGCGCCGGTCATGACGCCGAGCACGGCGTTGAAGTCATGCGCCAGGCCGCCCGTCAGACGTCCGACATTCTCCATCCGGCGTCCGCCCTGCAGTTCGGCCTCGGCATCGTCGCGGGCCTTGGCCGCGGCGGCGTGGGCCTGCTTGGCCTCCATGCGGGCGGCGGCCGCGTCGGCCAGGGCCTCCGCCGTCTGGGCGCGCGCGGCCTCGGCGGCTTCGCGCAGTGCCTGATCGGTGTCTTCCGCGCCGGTCGCATAGGTCGCCTGTTCGGTAATCGCCACGGCCGACGGGGCAGGGTCAGCCCGCTCGCCAGCCAGAAGCAGGGCATCGGCCCGGCCCTCGGCGTCGGCCAGCGGCAGCATCGACCAGCGGATGCCCGCGACGGCCCCGCGGCGCGACATGATCGGATCGGCTTCGCCCGCCGCCGTCGCCAGTCCGGCGCGCAGAGCCTGACGGCCTTCGACACGCTCGTCTTCGTCCAGGAACAGGTCGGCGAAATCACCGTCGGCGGTCTCGTGGCCCAGAACCAGAAGGGCCGTGCGGTTGGCGTCGCGAACCCGACCGTCGGAGCCGACGATGACCAGGGCGCTCGACGCGGCGTCGAACACGCGTCGGGTCAGATCGTCGCCAGACATGACCAGCTCCGGCAAGATGACCTCGGGCGTCATCAGCCCTTCGGTCTCGACGATGGCGGCGGTCGAGCCCGTGATCTGGCCCAGTTCGTTCTCAATCGGCATGGCCGTCACCGAGACCAGCATCTTGCGACGTGAAGCCGGATTGGCCAGCAGATGCTGGAAACCCTTCACCGTCTGGCCTCTCAGGGCGCGGGCGCTGGGCAGAAGGTCCGGCGGCACGGGACGGCCGTCAGGGAAGGTGATGCCCCAGGTGGCCGAATGGAAACGCAGGCCGATCAGTTCGGCGTCGCGACGGCCCAACAGCTGGTGGGCGGCTCGGTTGGCGAAGACGAACTTGCCCTGCCGGTCGGTCTCGACCAACGCCACGGGAATGGCGTTCAGGGTCTCGAACAGCCGCTTCTGGGAATCGTCGGCGACGCGCTGGACCAGATCCAGCTTATCCGAGGCGTTGGCGTGCCGCGACCGGTTGGTGACCGCGAACCAGATGGCGATCGCCGCCAGCAGGTTGCCGCCGATGGCCAGGCCGCCCAGCACCCACATCCAGTTGATCTGGCCTTCGAGAAACATACCGACCCGACTGTCCCGTTCTGGCGCCCACGGCGCCCGTTCGGGCTACACACTGCAAACGGCGAACCGGAACGGCCCGGTTTCCCCGGAGACGCGACTAGCCCCTCGCCGCCACAGGGTCCAGCGAATGGTTAACGACACCGGCCGCCGTCCCCGGCATCAGAAAGGGCCGGGCGTCGCCGCCCGGCCCCCAAGCTTCCGATGCGTCTGGATCAGAAGGCGATGCGCAGCACGGCCTGATAGACGGGACCCGCGCTTTCGGTCTCCAGTTCGTACTCGTCATAGTCGCGAGCGATCTGATCGGCGACGCTGTCGAACTTGTCGAACACCTCGTCCTTGGACGAGTCGAGCAGGTTCGAGCCCGTCAGGCGCAAGACGATGTTGGAACCGATCTGCTTCTCCAGGAAGATCTCCAGGTCGGGTCCGTAGCTGGTCGCCACCTCCCTGGCCAGGACGCGGCTCTCGGCGTCGCCCTGCTTGCGGTAGGTCGCACCGAACGCCGCGCCCCAGGTCGGGATGTCCTGGGTAAAGCCGAAGTTCAGCACATAGTCCGCCTGGTCGTTGAAGCGACGCGAGCCGAAGGTGTCGCGGATCGAGCTGTCCAGCCAGGAGTAGTTCAGGAAGACGCCGGTCGACTCCATGCCGATAAAGTCCAGCGGCGTGGACAGGTCGAACTCGACGCCGGCGACGCTGCCGTCGCCGACGTTATCCACGGTGTAAATGGAGGTGCCGGGGCCGGCCGAACCTTCCAGGCCGGTGTTCACTTCCTCGACCAGGTTGTCGATTTCACGCCAGAAGACGTTGATGCCGGCGATACCGCGGCGGCCCAGGCGACGCTCGAAGCCCAGGTCGAAACCGACGGACGTTTCGGGTTGCAGGTTGGGATTGCCGACGAAATCTTCGTCGCCGAACTCCTCTTCGAGCAACGCGGGCGACAGGCGGTCGAAGTTGGGCCGGCGCACGGTGCGGGCGGCCGAGAAGATGATCCTGTCGGTCTCGCTGATGCGGATGCGGGCGCTGAACGAGGGCAGCAACTCAGCGTAATCGTTCTCGGTGGTCTGCAGAGCCGGGGCGACGGTGCGGTCGACGATGGTGACGTCCGTCGTTTCGTAGCGCAGGCCAGCTTCCCAGGTGAAGGCACCGTTCTCGCCCGACACCATGACGTACGGGTCGATGCGGGTCTCCTCGATCGAGGAGTCGCCGCCAGGCACCGCAGTGGCCGGGCCGAAGGCGGGAACCGCCGGGCGAGGGGCCGGGGCGTTGGGCACATTGAAGCGGATGCGCGGGGTCTCGGCGATCAGGCTCTCGCGCTCCTTGCTGTTGACCTGAATGCCGAACTCCAGCTCGAGGCCGCTGGACAGGTCGATCTTGTGCTCGACCGCCCCTTTCCACTCCTCGTCCTGGATGTCGACGAACGTCGTGTCGAGCGTGAAGCGGTCCTCGTCGGGGAAGATGGTCGCGTCGCGCAGATACTCCGACTCGGACTCGAACTCGTACTGCTCATCGTCGATCGAGGCGTAGGCCAGCTTGAAGGTGGTTTCGCCGCCGAACATCTCGCGCTCGTAGCGGCCGCGTACCGACAGGTTGTCGGTGCGGATGTCCAGGTCGTTGTCGTTGATGGTCAGCAGATTGGCTGCGTTCTCGATGCCGCCGCGATATTCGATCGAATCCTCATCCTGGAAACGGTCGGTGCGCACGAACACACCCGACAGGTCCAGGGTGCCGCCGCCGACCTCGACCTCATAGGCCGCGTTGAAGGCATAGTCCGTGCCGTCGCGGACGTCGGTCTGGACCTCGGTGTTGTCCAGCGTGCCGCCGGGCTCATCGAAGCGCTGGCTGAACTTGAGCTTGGGGTTGCGACGATCCTGAACGTTGGCACCGACCACCAGCCGGCCGGGCCCGGCCTGGCCGCCCCACACAACGCCGTATGTGCCGCCGAACTGGCCATAGTCGCTGTCGGGGAAGGCGATGGCGCCCAGGCGCACGTAACCGCCGTCCAGCGACAGGGCGTCGCGCAGCACGATGTTGATGGTGCCCGCCACGGCGTCGCCCGACCGGTTGGCCGAGGACGAGCGAACCACCTCGACCCGCTCGATCAGCTCGGCGGGGATGCGGTCGACGAAGAAGGAACGGTCGACGCCGCCGCCGGGCACTTCCTCGCCGTTGATGAGGATCTTGGTGTAGCCTGGGTCCAGCCCGCGCAGACGGACGCCATCGGATTCCAGCACGTCCGACAGGAAGGCCACCGACGGCACGCGCTTCAGGGCGTCCCCGACGGTCAGCGGCTCGAAGCGCTGGAAATACTCCAGGTCATAGGACAGCGTCGGCACGACGTCGTCGGTGCGGTTCCGCATCGCGGGCTCGCCGGTGACGATGACTTCTTCCAGCGCCGTGGCTGGAGCCGCCGGAACCGCCTGGGCCGCAGCGGCACCGGCGATGGCGAGCGGCGCGAAAGCGGCGCCGAGGAGCAGTTTGAGTTTCATGGCAGACATCCCCGATGGTCCGGTCGGCCCCTCGGCCGCCGGCTCTGATCGGCTCAGCTAAGCCGTAGCGGCGAAGCCCCCGCGACATTTTGACGACGCAGGCTTGGCGCTTTTCGAACGCTGGAATGACGATTGATCCCGACCCGGACGGACAATCACGGAAGCGACGCCGTTCGGCCATCCATCCTCGTCCTGATCCCGGAACCTGCCCGCCGCCTGCGCGGGCGTCCGCTCAGACCTGGGCCAGGGCCAGGGCGAAGCCGGCGAGGAAGGCCGGTATGCGCAGCAGCGACACCGCGAAGGCGAAGGCCGCGTCCACAAAGGCATCCAGCCTTTGCGTCTCCAGCGGGCGAAACCGCCCCTCTGCGTTTGTCCGTTCCATCGCGCCCTCCCCTGCCGGCCGAACGGTGATCGATTCCCCGCTTGCAGGCAACGGTTCAGGCCGCCGCCTCAGTCCCAGACGGCCGTCTGGGGCGAATAGGCGTCGATTGTCTCGAGCAGGGTTGTGACCAGCACCCGCTCCTCCTCGCTCAGCTCGGGCCGCCAGATGTCGAAGATCAGCACCACCCGCGTGCGATCGCTGCCGTTCTTCGCCTCATGCTCGATGGTGTCGTCAAAGGCCCACGCCTTGCCCCGCTCCCATGACCGCACGTCGTTGCCGACGCGGAACTGGCAGTTCGGCGGCACCATCAGCGGCAGGTGGCAGGTCAGGCGGGTGTTGACGAAGCCCGTGTGCGGCTGAATGTGCGCACCGGCCTTCAGCTGCGAGAACATGATCTGCGGCGAGCGTCCGACGACCCGGCAGAGCGGCGCGTCTTTCAGCGCCGCCATGGTCTGCGGACAGCGGGCCGCGTTGGGCGTCTCGCGACCGTCCTTCCACAGGAAGCAACTGCTCCAGTCCATGCTGTCGATCAGGGGATAGCCCGGCTGGTTCGGCATCCCCGGCTGGGTCTTCAGATAGGGGGCGAAGGCGGCGTCATCGGCCAAGACGGCGTTCAGCTCGGCCGTCATCGCCTCGGTGGCGGCCTCGACCGAGTCCATCCATGGAAATTGCTCACGCGGATAGAACTGGATGTTGGGCAGTTCGGGATAATAGAAGGCCTGCGGCTGCTGCAGATAGGGCTGTTTGCGTCCGGTCAGGATGTCGAGCGCATGGGTGAAGCGCCGGTCCGACGCGCCGGCGGCGTAGCCCGCCTGCTCCAGTTCGGCGTTGATCAGCGCCAGCATTCCGGCGGCGATCCGGGCCTGCGCCGCGCGGGCGCGCTCCAGCCCCTCCGCCAGATCCGGTGCCAAGGCCCCCGCCTCGGCGGCCAGCCGCACGAAGGCGTTGTAATAGAAGCTGGCCTCGCGGCTGGCACCCCGGGCGGCCAGCACGTCGGCCTTGGCCAGGCCGCCTCTCAGATTGCGGGCGTTCAGGACCAGCGATCGGTCCGCCGCCGCATCCGCCCCGGCCGAGTCCCCCTGTTTCAGACAGGTCGCCGCCAGCAGGGCCCAGACCTCGGCGTCCGCGGATCCGCCCGCCGTCATTTCGTCCAGACGGGCGCGCGCCGCCGGCCAGTCGCCCGCGCGAAACGCGATCTGGGCGGCTGCGATGAGGGGATGGCTGGCGGTCATTCCCGTTCGTAACGGGACGGGCCGCGTCCCTCAACTGCGAACGCCCGATCTCACCTCGGCAAACTCACGCCGCCCGGGCCGTACAAAGCAAGAAAGCCCGGTCGCGGGGACCGGGCTTCCTGGGCTTCGACTGGAGCGGGCGAAGAGATTCGAACTCTCGACCCCAACCTTGGCAAGGTTGTGCTCTACCACTGAGCTACGCCCGCACTTCAGTCGGAGGCGGGCGTATAGCGGGAAGGCCCGATCCCTCGCAAGCCCCCAACCACAGAATTCGGCGCTCAAGCAGCGAGCTACCGCACGTCATCCCGGCGAAAGCCGGGACGCGAGCGGTAGCGCCCTCCCCGCGTCAGCGGGGCGCCAAGCGTATAGCGCCGTCCAGCCGGATGCATTCGCCGTTGATGTAGACGTTGCGGGCCAGCTCCAGCACCAGCGAGGCATAGTCCGCAGGCGTGCCCAGACGGCTGGGGAAGGGGATGGCGGCGGCCAGGGCGTCCTGAATCTTCTGGTCCATGCCCGCCATCATCGGCGTCCACATGATGCCCGGCAGGATGGTGTTGCAGCGGATCCCTTCCTGGGCGAGGTCGCGGGCGACGGGCAGGGTCATGGCGTAGACGCCGCCCTTGGAGGCCGAATAGGCGGCCTGGCCGATCTGTCCGTCCTGGGCCGCCACCGAAGCGGTGTTGACGATCAGGCCGCGCTCGCCGTCGGCCATGGGCTCCAGCGTCACCATCCCGGCCGCCGACTGCGACAGGACGCGGAAGGTGCCGAACAGATTGACCCGCACGGTGCGCTCGAAGGCGGCCATGTCGTGGGCGCGGATCTCGCCGGTGTCCTTCTTGCGCGAGACGGTCTTCTGGCCGGTGGCGATGCCGGCGCAGTTGACGGTCAACCGCTCCTGGCCGTGGGCGGCGCGGGCCTTTTCGAAGGCCGCCGCCACCGAGGCGTCGTCGGTCACGTCGACCTTGCAGAAGACCCCGCCGATTTCAGCCGCGATGGCCTCGCCGCGCTCCTCGTTGAGGTCGAACAGGGCCACCCTCGCGCCGGTGGCCGCAATGGCGCGCGCCGTGCCCTCGCCGAGGCCCGAGGCTCCGCCCGTCACCACCGCTGCGATCGAACCGTCGAGTTTCATGGCCGCAGCCCCTATGTTGTTTGAACCTTGAGATTGCCGCGGGGTTTAGCCGCCATGTCCACCAAAGCCAAACCCGACACGCCCGATGAGGCGCTGGACCCCTCGCGGGCGCTGACCCCGTCGGTGCAGCGGGTCAATGAGATGCGCGTCAGCAAGGGCTTCTGGCCCAAGATCCGGCGCACCGCCTCGCGCATTCCCTTCGCCGGTCAGGTCCTGTCAGTCTGGTTCGCGGCCCGCGACCCGGAGACGCCGACCGCCGCCAAGGGGATCATGCTGGGTGCGCTGGCCTATTTCGTCCTGCCGTTCGACGCCATCCCGGACATCTTCGCCGGCATCGGCTTCACCGACGACGCCGCCGTGATCGCGGCCCTGATCGCCACTCTCGGCGCCAATATCCGCAAGCGTCACAAGGAACAGGCCGCCGCCGCGCTGGAGCAGCTGCGCAAGGAATAGCTCAGCTCTCGATCGTCACCACCACCTTGCCCATCACGCTGCGGTCGCCCAGCGCCTTGATGGCCTCATGGGCGCGCTCGAGGGGGAAGGTGCGGCTTACGCGCGGCCTGATCTTGCCATCGCTCCAGAAGCGGAACAGGTCGGCCATATTGGCCGCGTGGGCGGCGGGGTCGCGCATCACCGCCGCGCCCCAGAACACCCCGATCACCGACACCGACTTGAGCAGCGTCAGGTTCAGCGGCAGCGACGGAATGCCGGCCGGGAAGCCGACCACCAGATAGCGGCCGTTCCAGTCCATGGAGCGGAGCGCCGGCTCGCAATAGTCGCCGCCGACGGCGTCATAGACCACGTCCGGCCCGTCGCGGCCCGAGGCCAGTTTCAGCTCGCCGGACAGTTCCTTCTGGGCCGCCTTGTCCATCTTGCCCGAGGGGTAGATCAGGCCGTTGTCGGCGCCCGCCTCAAGGGCGAACTGGACCTTGTCGTTGGTCGAGGCGGCGGCGATGACGTGCGCGCCCATGGCCTTGCCCAGTTCGACCGCCGCCACGCCGACGCCGCCCGCGGCACCCAGCACCAACAGGCTCTCGCCCGCCTTAAGCTGGGCCCGGTCCTTCAAGGCGTAATACGAGGTGCCATAGGTCATGGTCAGGGCCGCGGCGGTCTCGAAATCCATGCCGTCAGGTATCTTCATCACCGAGGCGGCGGGCACGGCCAGCCGCTCGACCATGCCGCCCCAGCCGGGCACGGCGATGACCCGGTCACCCTTGCGGAGCGTGGTGACGCCCTCGCCCAGCGCCTCGACCACGCCGGCCACCTCGCCGCCGGGCGAGAAGGGCCGCTGCGGCTTGAACTGGTATTTGTCCTCGATAATCAGGGTGTCGGGGAAGTTGACCCCCACGGCCCGGACCTCGATCACCACCTCGCCCTTCATCGGCCGGGGATCCAGCACCTCCTCGACGACAAGGGTTTCAGGACCGCCGGGAGCCTTGGACAGGACAGCGCGCATGGGAGGGTCTTTCGCAAAGGCGTCCCGCCCCGGTGGCGCGCGCGTCGGCTTGAGGCTAATCAGCGTCCCGCCCGTTTGAAAGGGGCGATCCGGAGACGACCCTGAATGACGGCTCTCATCCTCCATGGCGGCGCGGGCGCACGGCGCGAGCGCAACTACGATCGCGAGATCGCGCATATGCGCGAGGTGGTCGAGGCGATGAAGGCGCGTCTGGATGCCGGGGCCCGCGCACTGGACGTGGCCGTGGAAGCGACGGTGATGCTGGAGGACTCGGGCCTCTATGTCGCCGGGCGCGGGGCCTCGCCCAATCTGGCCGGGGCCTATGAGCTGGACGCCAGCTTGATGGACGGCGACGGGCGACGGCCCGGTGCCGTGGCGGCGCTGCAAGGCTTCCGCAACCCGATCCGCGCGGCCCGCGCCGTGCTGGACCAGACGCCGCACGTTATGCTGGTCGGCGAGGGGGCGGCGGCCTTCTGCGCTGCCCAGGGGCTGGAGCGCGTCGAGGACCCCGAGGCGTGGTTCACCCGCGCCGGTCAGGGCGAGGACAATCATCCGCCGGGCACGCTGAGTCACGGGACGGTCGGCTGCTGCGTGCTGGACGCCCATGGCCGGCTGGCGGCGGCGACCTCGACCGCGGGCGTGTTCGGCAAGCTTCCCGGACGGGTCGGCGATACCCCGATCCCGGGAGCGGGCACCTGGGCCGACGACCGGATCGCCGCCTCCGGCACCGGTCAGGGCGAGTATTTCATGCGCGTGGCCGCGACCGCCCAGGTCGGCTGGCGCGTCGCCACCGGCCAGTCGCTGGCCGAGGCGACGCAGGCCGTCATCGACGAGATCGGCGGACTGGGCGGCGACGGCGGCCTGATCGCCCTCGACCGCGACGGCAACATCGCCGCCCCCTTCAACAGCCAGGGCATGAAGCGGGCCTGGCTGGCCCCGGACGGAGAGATCGGGGTCGAGGTGTTCGGCCGCTGACCCGGAGCGCACACCAAAAAAGCGGTGCAAAGAGTGCATAGAGTGCACAGCGTGCACGGTGTCCTTCGCCATCGGTCGGTCCGTCGTCTGATCGTCGGCGCAGCCTACAGCGCCGCTACGTCAAAATCGGACGTG
>JBBQOK010000043.1:0-17093 GCA_038330765.1 Caulobacterales bacterium
ACCCAGACGATATCGATGGGGCCGATGCCGTGCGTCGTCATGGCCTCGGCGTGGTCGGCGGCGTCGCGCACCCCCAGCAGGCCGCCATGGACCACCGGGTGCAGGGTCTTGACCCGGCCATCCATCATTTCGGGGAAGCCGGTCAGCTCGGCCACGTCGCGGACCGGCAGGCCGAAGCCGGCGATCGCCGCCCGGGTGCCGCCGGTCGAGACCATCTCGACCCCGGCCGCGTGCATCGCCCGCGCCGCGGCCTCAAGTCCCGTCTTATCGGACAGGGAGATCAGCGCGCGCTGCGGCACCACGCGGTCGGGCGCGGGCGGAAAGTCGGGAGCGGCGGGCATGGCGGCGGTCCGGGTCTGGCGTGGGGGTCGGAGAGAGGCGCCGCCTCTAGCATCAGACGCGCCGGGATAGAACCGGGGAAGTGCCAGAGTTTGCAGATGAAGCGACCATTTGCGGAATCGCTCGCAATAGCCGTGGCCAGCGATAGAATCGCGACATGGGCGCAGAAGGCATCGACATCGGAGACCTGAACAATCGCGAGATCGCGCTGCTGGTCTGGATGGGTCTCGCGTTCGGCCTGCCGATGCTGATCCCAAGCGTGCGGAGAGCATTTGGCGGCGTCGTCCGCGCGTTTCTTCAACCTCCCATTCTCTGGTGCATTGGCGTCTCCGCGGCATATGCTGCGGCCTGCGTCGCGGCGCTGGCTGCCGTCGATCTTTGGGAGCTCCTGAACCTCAAGACGACCATCGTCTGGTTCGTCTCGTTCACAATCGTGGCCACGATGGAGGCGACACGCGCGGGCGAAAGCCTTCGCCGCCTCCCTGTACTTGCCAAGGAAACAATAGCCGTCACGGCCCTCGTCGTGTTCATCGCGGAGACCTATCCGTTTCCGCTGTGGGGCGAGTTGCTGTTTATCCCCTTGGTCGTGCTGGTCTCTCTCTGTGCGGAGATCGCCAAGCGTAAGCCAGAACTGGCCAGAACCGTCCCCGTCTTCACCTTCCTGCAAGCTGTCTTGGGGCTCTGGGCGCTGAGCTATGCCGTCTGGCAGGCAGCCTCCGATCTGTCCCGACTGGTGACGATGGACAATCTGCGGGAGTTCGTCGTGCCAATCCTCCTCTCGCTGATGTTCCTGCCGTTCCTGTTTTTCCTGACGCTCTTCGTCGCCTATCAGGCTGCAGCCGTGCGGGTTCAGTTTGCGATCGATGATAAAAGCTTGAGGATCTACGCTTTTCTCTGCGGCATGGCGGGCTTCGGTTATGACCTCGACCGATTTGATCGCTACCTGCGTGATCCCCGCTGGCACGACAAGCCGACGCGCCAGACGGTCCGCGACATAATCACCGAGCTGCGGTTGCAGCGGCGCCATGAACGCTCACCCCCACCGGTGAACCCAGAGGATGGCTGGTCACCGCATCTTGCCCGCGAGTTCATGACGAACGTCGGCCTGCGGACCGAAGACTATCATCGGTCATTCGAGGACTGGTGGGCCCAGTCTACGATGGTGAAGGTCGGCGGCGACATCTTCGACGATCACCTCTCGTACCGCATCTATGGAACTCAAACCGCTGCGACCCGGCTGATACTCGTCTTGGATGTCACTGAGCCCGGCACCCCGGAAGCCTCCGAAGCCAAGTTCTACGCAGTGGGCGGTGAACTCATCGGCCAGGCTGTTGGCGCTGATGAAGCGCAAGCATTCCTTTTGGCGGCGGTCGCGAACCCTCTTGCGGAGCGAGACTTCAATGGCGTGCGCATCATCCTCCAGCACAATGTCTGGAGCGGAAACGAAAGGCTGCGCCGCTACGAACGGCGGCTACTGATTGTGCATCCCGCCCATCAGCCGCCTCCTCATGAAACCGATTGACCTCGAGTAGATTTGGGCTGCCTGCATCATGGTGAACGACCGATGTTCGCAATTGACTGATGTCGGCTGGCGGCGCCTCAGTTGCCCGTCTCCGAAAAGTCGATGACGATCGGGTCCCGCCCGATCAACGCCAAAAACCGCCGGAACTCCGCCTGCTCCAACCCCGTCGTCGCCGTATTGGTCAGGGGGTGGAAGTTGACGATGTCCGCGTCCCACAAGGCCTGGTCGAGGACGAAGGTCACGCGCTGGTCGGGGTCGTTGATCAGGCCCAGCGCCGTGACCGAGCCGCCGCGCACGCCGAGGGTCTCGTACAGCAGGGCCTCATTGCCGAAGGACAGCTTGTCCGAGCCGATGACCTTGGGCGTTGCCTTCAGGTCGATGACCGTGTCCTGACGCGCCGAGATCAGCCACAGCCGGCCCTTCTTGTCCTTGAGGAACAGGTTCTTGGTGTGGGCGCCCGGCATGGCGGCCTTGAGCGCGAGGCCCTCGTCGACGCGGAAGACGGCGGGGTGGTCGTGCGTCGCCTGGGCCACGCCGTTCGCCGCCAACCAGTCCAGCAGGCGGTCGCGGTCAAAGGCTGGGACGGGCGGCTTGTCTTCGGTCATCGCGCGCAGCTAGTGAGGAAGGAACACCCCCGAATACCGTCCGGAGCGTCGCCGTGGAACTGGAATGCTATCCGATGTCGGACCAGCCCTGCGACCTGGTGCCGGGCCGCCAGCCGCGCGACTGGATGGACGCCTTCCCCAGCCGGCACCCCTATCGCTGCCTGCCGCTGACCATGGCCAACACCACGGGCTGGGAGATCCTGTGCCCGATCGGCTTCACCGCCGAATGGAATGGTGGCCCCAGCCAGAACGACATCGTCATAACCCCGGACCGGCATGCGCCCAACCTGCACCACATCGTGACCTCGCATTTCTCGCGCGGGGTCATGACCATGCATCCGCAGTATCTGTTCCGCACCCCGCCCGGCTGGGGCCTGCTGGCGACGGGCGCGCCCAACCACATCAAGGACGGCATCGCCCCCCTGACCGGCCTGATCGAGACCGACTGGCTGCCCTTCCCCTTCACCATGAACTGGATTTTCACCCGCCCCGGCCGGGTCAAATTCGCGCGCGGCGAGCCGTTCTGCTTCATCACCCCGATCGAGCATCGCAAGGCCGAGGCCTTCGAGCCGGTGATCCGCACGCTGGAGTCGAACCCGGTGATGAAGGGCCAGTTCGAGGCCTGGAACCGCCAGCGCACCGACTTCAACAAGCGGCTGGCCTCGGGCGATCCGGACGCGGCCAGGGAGGCCTGGCAGCGGTTCTATTTCAAGGGCGAACTGCCCGAGGAACTGGGTGCCGCGCCCGAGAGCCACACCAACAAGCGCCGGCTGAAGACGCCGCGGCTGGGCTGAGGGGCACTGACGCGTGATTGGTGGCTAGTGGCTAGTGGCGAGTGATTGCCGGAGCGGCTGATGCGGGCCACGGATCGGTGATCCCGCTCGCCTCCAACCACTCACCGCCAACCGCCCGTCACCCCCATCACATCGGGCGCGGGACCCGCGAGCCGATGTTCTGGATCACTTCCCGGGCGTCGAAGGCGTTGGGATCACCCGCCGGCTTGGGACCGTTGCCGACCACGATCTCGGCCGAGGCCTCGAACCGGTCGATCTCGCGGACATCCATCTCCGGGCCGAACGGATCGCGCCACGAGTTCCAGCTGCCGCGGCGGTAATAGCGCCACGACGGACCCCAATAGGGCCGGTAGCGATCGTAATAGCTCACGCTCGGCGTCTGCGCATAGCGCACGTCGCGGTCGGTGGCCCGGTTGACGGTGGCGAACCAGTCATGGCCGCTTTCGAGGGTCACCTCGGCGGCGCGCAGCAGCAGCGACGTCTCGACCTGCTCGCGCGAGGTCACCGAATTGCCGGCGAAATTCACGCGGTAGCGGTCGGCGTCGACCCGCTGGTCGGAATAGCCGTAGCGGCTGCCCTGTCCGGCGGGACCATAGGGCGTCGCCGTCACGCAGGCCGACAGTGCCAGCGCCGCCGTCACGGCAAGCAGAACGGGCTTGAGGACACGAAGCTTCATCTGAATTCTCCTTGAGGCGTCCAGAAAACGCCCTTCCTGCTGAACGGCACATGAACAGCGCCGGTTCCCTGAGGTGGCAAGCCCTTATAATCTCGACACAATAAGCACAGACGCCGCCAGCAGCAGACCGCCTGTCACAAGGGCGAAACCGCGGCTGAAGCGAGGCTCCGACATCCGCCGCGCGAGGGCGGCACCGCCCAGACCGTAGGCGGACATCGACAGCAGGTCCATGCCGATGGTGGCCGCCGCGAACAGCGCCAGCTGCGGCACGGCGGGGCGGTTCACGTCGAGGAACGGCGGCAGTACGGCGGTGAAGAACAGCACCGCCTTGGGGTTGGCGATCTGCACCATGAACCCGTCCAGCAACGCGCTGCGCCCCAGGCGGACGGTCGGGGCGTGGGGGTCAGCGGCGGTGCGGAAGGCCCCCCGGATGGCGTTGATCCCCAGCCAGGCCACATACAGGGCCCCGGCAATGGAGATCACCCGGAACACCTCCGGAAAGGCGATGACCAGGGCTCCGAGACCCAGCGACGCCGCGCCGAACCAGACCAGGGTCGCGGCGTTCATGCCGATGACGCCGGCCAGGGCACCGGCCGGGCCGCGCTGCACACCGTTGGCGACCGAGAACAGGTTGGCGGGACCGGGCGTCACGGCCATCACGGCCATCACGCCCAGGAAGGTCAGATACAGGTGCGGATCGACGGGCAGGCCGGACATGGCCGCCGTGTCGCGTCAGCCGCGCTCCCGGTCAAGCCGGAAGGTTCAGTCCGCCTTGGGTTCGGCCCTCGGCGCGACCGGTGCCTCGTCGGCGGCGGACGCATCAATCTCAAGCTCGACCTCGGCCTCTTCGACCGCATCGAGCGCCTCGCCCATCGCATATTCGGCCACCAGGCCGTAGGTCGCCATATGCTCCGGGTCGTTGGACGCCCAGGAGCCGTTGGTCATCATGCCCTGGGCACCGACCAGCGCGTCGGCAACCTCGGGGCTGGCCATGGCCTCGGCGGTCAGCGCCGCAACATCGATATTGGCCATGGCTTCAGCGGTGATGGCGCTCACATCGACCCCGGCCAGCGCGTCCGCGACCAGCGCCTCTATATCGAGACCGGCCAGCGCCTCGGCGGCGATGCCGCCGGCGTGCTGCGTGACCAGGGCGGTGAAGGCGTTCACGTCGGGCTGATATTCCGTCCACAGGGCGGCGATGCGCAGCTCGCGCTGGTCCTCGCTCAGACCCTCGTCTTCGGAGATGGCTTCGGCGCGTTCGCCGAAGGCTTCCATCCGGGCCTCGAAGGCCTCGGCCGCCGCTTCGATGGCGGCTTCGGACGAACCCTGGGCATCCTGGGCGACCGCGGCCGACAGGGGCAGAAGGGCGAGGGCGGCGGCGAGGGAAAGGGCCTTGATCATGGCGGGACTCCTGAAGGACCCGCGCAAAATCCGCCGAACGCCGCCCGGCCTCAAGTGAAATCGCGGTAAGGCGGCGGACGCACCCGCCCACCGCCTTGCTTTCGCGCCGTCGTTACAGGGTCGTCGTTACCGGGCCGGAGGGGCAGCCATCACGGCGAGCATCTGGTCGCGCGCCTGTTTCGGGCCACCCTTGATCTGGACCATGAGCATCGGTCCCACGGCCGCCATCTGGGCGAGCTGTTCTTCGGAGGCCCCCGCCAGTCTGCCGGCGAGGAAGGCTTCGAGCTCCGCTGCGAAAGCGTCCGCTTCGGGCTGATAGGTCGCGACCAGCGCGTCGAGGGCCACGGTGGCGCGGGCCTGGTCGCCGCCGGCGGCGGTGACGGCGGCCTGCATCTCGCCGGCCATGGTCTCCATGCGCGCGCCGAACACTTCGGCCTTGGCCTCGAAGGCCGCCTCAGCGGGGTCCTGCGCCTCTACGGACGGCGGTGGCGCGGCCGGGGCGGTCTGGGCGAGAGCCGGCGCGGCGAAGGCAAGGATGGCCGTGGCGGCCAGAATGATTCGAACAGACATGACAGGTTCCCGGAACGTCGAAGGAGCCCATGCTCCTGACCGCAAGTTGGCGCCATTCAGCGGCGAGGGCGAGGCTATTTTTTGCAGGCCGCCCGCCCCGATTCAGTCCCGGTCGCGGGCATCCCGCTTGCCAAGAACACGCAGGCGCAGGGCGTTCAGCTTGATGAAGCCGGCGGCGTCCTTCTGGTCGTAGGCCACCGCCCCGTCCTCGAAGGTGACCAGCTCCTGATCATAGAGGCTGTGCGGGCTCTCGCGGCCGATGACGGTGGCGTTGCCCTTGTAGAGCTTGACCCGGACCGTGCCAGAAACCTTCGTCTGTGAATGGTCGATGGCCGCCTGCAGCATCTCGCGCTCGGGCGAGAACCAGAAGCCGTTGTAGACCAGATGGGCGTATTTGACCGCCAGCTCGTCCTTCAGGTGCATGGCACCGCCGTCCAGGGTGATGGACTCAATGCCGCGGTGGGCGGCCAGCAGGATGGTGCCGCCGGGGGTCTCATAGACGCCGCGGGACTTCATGCCGACGAAGCGGTTCTCGACCAGATCCAGACGGCCGATGCCGTTGTCGTGGCCGTATTGATTGAGGGCGGTCAGCAGGGTGGCCGGCGACATCGCCTCGCCATTGATCGAAACAGGGTCGCCCTTCTCGAAGCCGATGGTGATGACGGTGGCCGTATCGGGTGCGTCTTCGGGCGAGAGGGTGCGCTGGTGGACGAACTCGGGAGCCTCGACCGACGGGTCCTCCAGCACCTTGCCCTCAGAGGAACTGTGCAGAAGGTTGGCGTCGACGCTGAACGGGGCCTCGCCACGCTTGTCCCTGGCGATCGGGATCTGGTGCTTCTCGGCGAAGTCCAGCAGGTGTTCGCGCGATTTGAACTCCCATTCGCGCCACGGGGCGATGACGTGGATATCGGGTTCGAGGGCGTAGTAGCCCAGCTCGAACCGGACCTGATCATTGCCCTTGCCGGTGGCGCCGTGACAGACGGCATCGGCGCCGACCATGCGGGCGATCTCGATCTGGCGTTTGGCGATAAGCGGCCGCGCGATCGAGGTGCCGAGCAGATACTGGCCCTCGTAAAGGGCGTTGGCGCGGAACATCGGGAAGACGTAGTCGCGGACGAATTCCTCGCGCAGGTCGTCGATGAAGATGTTCTCGGGCTTGATGCCCATCTTGAGCGCCTTCTCGCGCGCGGGTGCCAGCTCCTCGCCCTGGCCCAGGTCGGCGGTGAAGGTCACGACCTCCGCGCCGTATTCAGTCTGCAGCCATTTCAGGATGATCGAGGTGTCCAGTCCGCCGGAATAGGCGAGAACCACTTTGGTCGGGGCCTTCTTCGGGGCAGGCAGGGTCATGCAGCAGGTCCTTCAACGAACGCGGGGAGGCGTCAGCGGCGTTGCGCGCGCTTAAAGGACCAGACGCCCCGGGATGCAAGGGCGGGATTGAGGCGGGGTCAGCCCCATGGCCCCGGCGTCCCCGACGCCGTGCTCGGCACGCTGGTCGTCACCGGTCCGGGGGCAACCTCTGCGAAGGCCGGACGGCGCGGTGCCAGGCCCATCTTCGTCCCCAGCTCCGTCAGCGCCCGGACGCGGTTGCCGGTCGCCGGATGGGTCGAGAACAGATTGTCGGCACCGCGTCCTGCGAGCGGGTTGATGATGAACAGCTGGCCCGAAGCGGGATTGCGCTCGGCGGTGACGTTGACGATGCGTTTGGAATAGCTCTCGATCTTCTGCAGGGCCGAGGCCAGCGCGCCCGGATCGCCGGCGATCTCCGCCCCGACCTTGTCGGCCTCATATTCCCGCGTGCGGCTGATGGCCATCTGCACCAGACCCGCAGCCATCGGTGCCAGGATCATCAGGGCCAGGGTGCCGATGATCCCGCCCGGCCGCTCACGATCGTCGCCGCCCCCGAAAAAGAGGGCGAAATTGGCCAGGGCCGCGATGGCTCCGGCCACGGTGGCGGTGACCGTCATGGTCAGGGTGTCGCGGTTCTTCACATGCGCCAGCTCGTGCGCCATCACCCCGCGGATCTCGTCGCGGGTCAGCATGTCCAGCAGGCCGGTGGTGGCGCAGACGGCGGCGTTCTGCGGATTTCGCCCTGTGGCGAAGGCGTTGGGCTGGTCGTTGGGAATGATGGCGATGACCGGGCGCGGCAGGCCCGCGTCGCGCGCCATCTGCACCACGTCGCCGACATAGGTGCGGACCACGGCGTTCGGATGCGTCTCGTCCACCGGCTGGGCCCGGTACATCTTCAGCACGATCTTGTCGGCGTTCCAGTAGCTGAACAGATTCAGGCCACCGCCCACGACCAGGGCGATCAGCATCCCCGTCGTGCCGCCGATCAGATAGCCGAGGCCGACGAACAGCGCGGTCATCGCGGCCAGCAGGGCAAAGGTCTTCACGTGGTTCATCGGGGGCGGAACTCGAAAGGTGCTGGCGCCGCGGCGACGCGTACCTAACTTGTGGAGATCGACGCTTTGGCTCAAGGCGAGGACGCTGTGACCGATCATCCCACCCCCGACACCCCTTCGCCCAAACCCGACACGCCTGCGTTCAACGCTGACGTGCCCCATGCGACGCCCGGGCGGCCTCTGACCGACGCCGCCCGCCGCGCCTTGCTGGAAGCGGCCGAACGTCGCGCCTCCGGCGGCGAGACGGCCCTGGAGCCCGAACACGGGGGTCCACGCGGTCCCGAGCCGACCCGCTACGGCGACTGGGAGAAGAAGGGCCTCGCGGTCGATTTCTGACCGCCGCCGAACCTTGGCGGTCGAACGGCGTTAACCTTGCTCCTGCAGGAGCCGCCCCCATGATCCGTATCCTCGCCCTCGCCGTGGCGACCTCCGGTCTCGCCCTCGCCGGCGCCGCCTCGGCGCAAACCTGGGGCCAGCCCATCTACGTCAGCCCCTACGGCCATGTCGTCGGCGGCACACCCCTGTCCGAGGTCGAGACCCGGTCCTACGTCCGCACCGGACGCTGGGCCGACGGCTACACCGATCAGGTCTATGTCTACGTCCCGGCCCCGGTCTATGGCGGAAACCGCTACGGCCAAGGCCGTGAAGACCGCTACGGCTACGGGAGCCAACGCTACCGTGGCTACGGCTACGAGAGCTATGGCGGCTACGGCTCTGGCTACGGCTCTGGCTATCGCCGCCACGAACCGCGCTCCCGGGCGGGCTACCGTGACGAGTGGGGCTATAATGACGACCGGCCCCCGACCGCGCGTGGCGGCTACCGCAACCACCGCCATGACCGCGACTGCGGTTGCGCCGACGTCTACCTCTACGACCGCTGAGGGTTGATCACGGTTAATTTTCACGCCGTCCGGGGAATGGAAGCCCTCTCATTTCGCCCCCTCGGTGCAATTCGAACCCTTTTCTTTCCAGTGACTTAGAGCGGTTCCAGAATCCGGAGCCGTGTCATGCGCCTGTTAACGCTTTCCGCCGCCCTCGTCCTTCTCGCCGCCGGACCCGCGCTCGCGGGCGACCGGGGCGGGCATGGCGGCGGCGGTCATCCGCCCCCGCCTCCTCCCGGCCCGTGCTGCGGCCACCAGCCGCCACCGCCTCCCCCTCCCGGTCCCTGCTGCGGCCACGGCGGCGGCTCGACCAACGTCAACGTCAATGTGAACGCCAGCGCCCGGGCCTATGCCGGGGCCTCGGCCTCGTCGTATCTGAACGCCCGCACCTTCAGCATGGGCGGCTTCCGGGGCGGCGGTTACGGCGGCGGCACGGTCTATGTCGGTGGCGGCGGCTACGGCGGTGACGGCGGCGGCTATATCGGGACGCCGGTCTATACCGAGCTCGACAGCCGCGACCTCGCCTGCGCCAGCGCCCCGTTCGGCTACGCCGTCAACGGCTTCGGCCGCGAGATACAGGGTCCGGCCCGCTGCGGCGGCTACCGCGATGACCGACGTGAGGATCGCGGCGGCCGTTACGGCTACAGCGAGCGCCACGACAGCTACGAACAGAGCTCGTACGAGCGCTACGAAAGCGTCGAAGAATATGGGGCCTTCGAAGAATACGGGGCCTTCGAATCCGACGGCTATCGCGAAGAGGCCGGGCATCGCGTCGGCGACTACGACCGGGGCTATATGGACGGACGTCGCGACTGCGACTGCCGTTCGGACGGTGCCCCCTATCCGCCGCCCTATCTGCCTGAGCCGCCGCGCTATGAGCCGCCCGCGCCGTCTCCGGCCCGCCCGCATCGTCCCGACCGGCCCCGCCACGATGCGCCGCCGCGTCAGGAATACCGCCAGGAGCCGGGCGAGCGCGGCTGATCAGCGAGCGAAGCCGTCGATCGACTCGACGATCGTCGACGCCGCCAGCAGCGGATTGTCCGCCGCCACCACCGGCCGGGCGACGACCAGATGGGTCGCCCCCGCCTGCAGCGCCGCGCGCGGTGTCGCCACCCGCTGCTGGTCGCCCTTGTCCGCGCCCTCGGGCCGCACCCCCGGGGTGACGATCAGGAAGTCCGGCCGCCCGGCCTCATCGGCGAGCTGGCGCACCCGCGCCGCCTCCAGCGGGCTCGACACCACCCCGTCGACGCCGCAGTCCAGCGCCTGCCGCACCCGCCGCTCGACCAGATCGCCGGCGGAGACGCCGTAGCCGATCTCCGTCAGGTCGGCGTCCGACAGGCTGGTCAGCACCGTCACCGCCAGCAGTTTGGTGCCCGATCCCGCCGCGTCCCGGCCCTTGACCGCGCCACGCATGACCTGGGGTTCGGCATGGACCGTCAACAGGTCGCAGCCGCCCTCGGCCACGGCCCGCGCCGCGCCCTCCACCTGCGCCCCGATGTCGTGAAGCTTCCAGTCCTGGAACACGGTCTTGCCCGCCGCCTTCAGTTCGTGGGCAAAGGCCACGCCGCCGGGCCGCGCCAGCAGGGTCAGGCCGATCTTGTAGGCCGAGATCGTCCCGCCCAGCCGGTCCACCATCGCTCGCGCCGCGTCCAGCGACGGCAGGTCGAGGCCGATGATCAGGCGCGGATCGGTCAGCACGGGCGTCATGGCGTCGCTCCTCGGGTCAGGCTAAGGACTGGACGCGCGGGCGGGCGTCAGCCTTGATGGCCGTCGTTGGGTGAATTGCAGGGCGAGATCAGCAAATGGACGCGGTCGATCTGGGCGTCAACCTGTTCGTGGCCCTGTTCGCCCTGGTGGACCCGATCGGCAACATCCCGATCTTCGCCGCCGCCACGGCCGGTGCCTCGCTGCGCCAGCGCCTGTCGGTCTCGGCCCTGATCTGCCTGTTCATCGTCGTCTTCCTGACCTTCTTCTTCTTCACCGGCCTTGGACTGCTGCAGTTCTTCGGCATCTCGCTGGCCGCCTTCCGCATCGCCGGCGGCGTGCTGCTGCTGTTGCTCGGCCTCGACATGGCGCGCGAGGACTTCATCAAGAGCTTCGCCGACGCCGACGCGGCCACCGACCTGGCCGATGTGCGCGGCTATGCCCGGCGCCGGTTCCAGCGCCTGATCGTGCCCTTCGCCATGCCCCTGCTGATCGGCCCCGGTGCCATCTCGACCATCATCATCCAGGCCGGCGAGGCCCAGAAGATCGGCCCGGCCGCCCAGGGCGCGGGTCTGGTCGCCATCGTCGCCGCCGGCCTCGCGACCTTCATCTGCTTCACCGCCACCGGCCCGATCAGCCGCCTGCTCGGCGAGGTCGGCATGTCCATCGTGGTCCGTGTGCTGGGCCTGATCCTCTGCGCCCTCGCCATCCAGTTCATCCTGTTGGGCCTGTCGGAAGCCATCCCGGGGATGTTCTCGGGCGCGGTGACGGCGCCCTATCCCAGCGGCGGTCACTGAGGCCGCTCGCCGAGATCAGATCCGCTTCAGCCGTTTCGCGTGGCCGCCGACCATGTTCAGCGCCATGCCGTCCGGCAGATGCTTGGCCAGCCCCGCCAGCAGAGTGTTCATCAGCCCCGGCGTGACGCTGGCCCGATTAGCCTCGCAGGCGTCATGGCCGACGCGGGCCACATGGTCCGCCGTCTGCCACATCCAGGCGGGATAGGCCGCCGACACCTCGGCCCTCGTGCCGTTGGCGTCATGGAATTCCGTCAGCGTATAGCCGGGGCAGAGGGCGGTGACGTGGACGCCCGTTCCGCGCAGCTCCAGATGCAGGCCCTGCGATGCCTTGATGAGGAACGACTTGATCGGTCCGTACAGGGTGTCGCCGCCGGTCGCCGGCATCCGCCCCGCCAGCGAGGCGACGTTGAGGATGCGGCCGAAATCGCGCTCGACCATGCCCGGCGCGAACAGCCGCGCCAGCTCGACCGGCGCGGCCAGCATGACCCGGATCATGGCCGCATGGGCCTCAGGGTCGGTATTGAGGAATCCCGCCGTGCGGCTGTAGCCGGCATTGTTGACCAGGCCATCGACGATCAGCCCCCGCGCGGCAATGGCGTCAACCAACCGACGCGGTGCCGCCGGATCGGCGAGGTCTTCGGTGAGGACGGTCGTGGCCGCGCCCGACGCCGCCAGCTCCCCGGCCAGCGCCTGCAACGGGCCCTCGCGCCGGGCGGTCAGAATGATGTCCCAGCCTTCGGCGGCATAGACCCGCGCCAGCGCCGCGCCGATCCCGGCGGATGCTCCGGTGATCAGGATCACCGGCCGGGGCCGCGAAGCCAGGCTCATGTCAGGCGGCGACGGGGCAGGACGGGTGCGGCGCGAACGCCGCCAGCGACGGCGGGTTCTCGGCCAGCAGATCGGCGATGGTGATCTTCGACAGCGCCTCCCCGGCCGCGCGGTCGGCGGCGGTCAGGGCTTTGGCCACCTGACGCGGGATGTGTTCGCTGACCGGGCAGCCCTTGGCCCCGGCCGGCGGCGAGCCCAGGTGGGCGCAACCGTTCACCGCCCGCAGCACCTGGTCCATGGTGATCTGTTCGGGCCGCCTCAGCAGCCAGGCCCCGCCCGAGGCACCGGGCCGGGTGGCGATCAGCCCGGCCTTGGCCAGCAGGGCGGTCACCCGCCGCACCACCACCGGATTGGTCGGCACCGAGGCAGCCAGAACCGCGCTCGGCGCGGCCTCGGCCGGCGAGTAGGCACCCTTGTGGGCCAGATAGGCCAGGGCGTGGGCGGCGACGGGAAATCTTTGGCTGTCGGACATGGCGTTCCCCCACAAGATAGGCGTCCCGCGCCTCTTTCACAAACGAGCTTCGCCTGTGGCCCCCGGGCGTGGCCCAAGGGGTTCCCGGCCGGGTCCGGGCCCTGCAACCTTCGCACTTGCAGCACGATTGAACCGGCGGCTGAAAGGGCCTAAAGGCTCGCCGCTTGTTTGATGGGAAACGCGTCGTGCGGCGTCCCGGAGGATCTTCATGGCCGGGGCCTCTCCCCAAGGTGAAGACGGCGGAAACGCCGCCGCACCCCCCCTTACCTCCCAGGACAAGTCCGTCGCCCCGGCTCACCCGCATCCCGCGGCGGCCGGCGAGGGCGGTCACGTCAAGGCCGGCAAATGGGGCCTGATCATCGGCGCCATCGGTGTCGTCTTCGGCGACATCGGCACCAGCCCGCTTTACGCCATGCGCGAAGCCCTGTCCCATTCGCGCAGCGGGGGCACGGCCGAGCTGGCCGTGCTCGGCACCGTGTCCCTCGTCTTCTGGGCCCTGATCCTGGTCGTCACGGTCAAATACGTCTTCTTCCTGATGCGGGCCGACAACAAGGGCGAGGGCGGCACCCTGGCCCTGATGGCCCTCGCCCAACGCGCCATCGGCAAGCGCTCGGCCCTGGTCTTTTTCCTCGGCGTCTGCGGCGCGGCGATGTTCTACGCTGACGGGGTGCTGACGCCGGCGGTTTCGGTGCTGTCGGCGGTCGAGGGATTGAGCGACGCCCCCGGTGTCGCCGGACGGATGACCCCCTTCATCCTGCCGATCGCTATCGGCATTCTGATCACCCTGTTCATGGTCCAGGCACGCGGGACCGCCAGTATGGCCCGCGCCTTCGGCCCGATCACCGCAGTGTGGTTTCTGGTGCTCGCCGCCCTGGGCGTCTTTCACATTTTCGATGACCCCTCGATCCTCCGGGCTCTGTCGCCGCACTACGGCGCCCTGTTTCTGATCGACAACGGCTTCCTCGGCTTCATCCTGCTGGGCAGCGTCTTTCTGGCCGTCACCGGCGCCGAGGCGCTCTATACGGACATGGGCCATTTCGGAAAGTCGCCGATCCGGGCCGGCTGGCTCTGGTTCGTCCTGCCCTGCCTGATGCTCAACTATCTGGGCCAGGGCGCGCTGGTGCTGAGCAACCCGGCGGCGCGGATCAATCCATTCTGGGAAATGATACCCGAGATGATCTACTGGCCGGTGCTGATCCTCGCGACCATGGCCACGGTCATCGCCAGCCAGGCGGTGATCACGGGGGCTTTCTCCCTGACGCAACAGGCGGTCCAGCTGGGCCTGGTGCCCCGCATCAAGATCATGCAGACCAGCGAAAGCCAGGCTGGCCAGATTTTCGTGCCGTCGGTCAATATGCTGATGCTGGTCGGGGTGTTGCTGCTGCTGATGCTGTTCCCGACGTCGTCGCAACTGGCCGGTGCCTATGGTGTGGCGGTAACGGGGGCCATGCTGGTGGACAGCCTGCTGGCCTGGTTCATCGTCCGGAGAATGTGGAAGTGGAGCCTGCCGCTCAGCGTGGCGGCGATCACGCCGTTCCTGATCATTGACCTGGCCTTCTTTGGCTCCAACCTGCTGAAAATTCCGGACGGGGCCTGGGCCCCGCTGGCCATGGGTGCCGGCATAGTCATGCTGATGTGGACCTGGGTGCGCGGCACCCAGATTCTGTCCGAAAAGACCCGCAAGGACAGTCTGCCGCTGAGCGACCTGATCGAGATGCTGCGCGCCCGGCCGCCGCATCGCGCGCCCGGCACCGCCATCTTCCTGACCTCGGACCCGGATATCGCCCCGGTCGCCCTGATGCACAATCTCAAGCACAACAAGGTGCTGCATGAGAAGAACGTCATCCTGACCGTCCGCACCACCGACCGTCCGCGCGTCTCCGACGCCGACCGGGTTCGCATCGAGCCGATCTCGGACGACTTCAAGAAACTGGTCATCTCCTACGGCTTCATGGAGCGCCCGAACGTGCCCAAGGCGCTCAATCTCTGCCGCAAGCAGCAGGGGCTGAAGTTCGACATCATGTCGACCAGCTTCTTCCTCGGCCGCCGCTCGGTGATCGCCTCGGCCTCGCAGGGCATGCCACTCTGGCAGGACCGGCTGTATATCTTCCTGATGCGCAACGCGGCCAACCCGACCGACTTCTTCCACATTCCGCCCGGACGGGTGGTCGAACTGGGCACGCAGGTGTCGGTTTGAGCCGCGAACCGGACCAGGGCGGGACCCAGGGCCGCAGCTCGGCCGCCCGCGGCCGCCGCATGGCCGACAAGGCGCGCGGCCCGCGCAAGCCGCCGGTCGAACTGCCCCGTGACGAGGCCGCCGACATCGGCGTCGAGGCGCGGCTGGCCGCCGGCGTGCTGCTGAACGCGGCGCTTGAAGGGCGCGGCGGGCTGGAC
The DNA here is from genome assembly GCA_038330765.1 of Caulobacterales bacterium. Classification (GTDB taxonomy): domain Bacteria; phylum Pseudomonadota; class Alphaproteobacteria; order Caulobacterales; family Caulobacteraceae; genus Brevundimonas. Next base: position 15,386 of record JBBQOK010000043.1, read on the forward strand.
GCCGCCCTGTCGTTCCGCGAGGTCTCAGACCTGCCCGGCCCCGACCGCGCCTTCGCCCGCGCCGTCGCCATGGCCGCCCTGCGCCGACTGGGCGAGATCGACCAGATCCTCGACCGCCGCCTGAACAAGGCCCCGCCTCTCGCCGTGCGCACCATCCTGCGTATCGCCCTGGCCCAGACCCTGGTGCTCGGCACGCCCGCCTTCGCCGCCGTCTCGACCGCCGTGAAACTGGCCGAGCGCGACACCAAGACCCGGCCCTACAAAAACCTCGTCAACGCCGTGCTGCGCGGCGTCGGCCGTGAGGGACCCGGCCTGACCACCGCCGAGTCCAACCTGCCCGACTGGCTCGCCGCCCGCTGGCGCGCCACCTATGGCGAACCGGCCCTCGCGGCGCTGGCCCTGGCCGCCCGTGAAGAGCCCGCCACCGATCTCAGCCTCAAGCCCGACGTCGACCCCGCCCTGGTCGCCGAGGCCGTAGAGGGCGAAATCCTGCCCGGCGGGACGATCCGCACCGGTCGTCGCGGCGACCTCGCCGGCTGGCCGGGCTTCGAGGACGGCATCTGGTGGGTCCAGGACGCCGCCGCCGCCGTCCCCGTCCGCCTCCTCGCCCCCACAGCCGGCGAGTCCGCTGTTGATTTCTGCGCCGCGCCCGGCGGCAAGACCCTGCAGCTGGCCGCCGCCGGCGCCGCCGTCGTGGCGCTGGACCGTTCGGAGGCGCGGCTGAAACGCCTGACCGCCAATCTCGAGCGCACCGGCCTGAGCGCCGAGGTCGTCGCCACCCCCGCCGAGGACTGGGACGACCCGCGCACCTTCGACGCCGTCCTGTTGGACGCGCCCTGCACGGCCACTGGCACCTTCCGCCGCAATCCCGAGGTCCTGCGCGCCACCAAGCCCGCAGAGGTCGCCAAATTGGCCGACGTCCAGCACCGCCTGCTCGACGCCGCCGCCGAACGGGTGAAACCGGGCGGACGGCTGGTCTATTGCGTCTGTTCGCTGGAGCGTGAGGAGGGCGAGACCCAGATCATCGCCTTCCTGCGCCGCAACCCGGCCTTCAGGACGGCACCGGCCGTGCCTGCCGACATCGGTGCCCCCGACGAAGCCCTGACCCCCGAAGGCTGGCTGCGCATCCTGCCCTCCATGTGGGCCGAACGCGGCGGCGTCGACGGCTTCTTCATCGCCCGGCTGGACCGCGTGGCCTGACCCGCCACTGGCGGGTTCGAAAACCCCGCCGTCCCATACCCTCGCCGCTCGCCACAGGCTCGACCACAGCGTCCGGAAACTGCGGTCAGGCGCGCCAGAAGCCGACGATCTTCTTGACCTCATCGACCACCGGATCGGCGATCTCAGCGGCCCGTTCCGCGCCGTCCTTCAGCACCCGGTCGATCTCGGCCGGATCATCCATCAGCCGGCGCATCTCGGCGGTGACCGGTGCCATCGAGGCGACGGCCAGATCGGCCAGCGCCGGCTTGAAGGCGCCGAAGCCCTGACCGCCGAATTCGGCCAGCACCTGTTCGCGCGTCAGGTCGGCCAAGGCCGCATAGATGGTCACCAGATTCTTCGCCTCGGGCCGGGCGTCGAGGTCCTCGAGCGTTTCCGGCAGCGGCTCGGGATCGGTCCTCGCCTTGCGGACCTTGGCCACGATGGTGTCGGCGTCGTCGGTCAGGTTGATGCGCGACTGGTCCGACGGATCGGACTTGGACATCTTGGC
>JBBQOK010000044.1:0-16936 GCA_038330765.1 Caulobacterales bacterium
GGCTGCGCGGACGCTGACGACCGGTGCGGCGCGGCACAGCCCATCCAGTTGCTCCGCAGACGGCGCGCGCCGGCCCCACCACAGGGCCAACGGACCGGCCGCGGGTGTTGCCGGGGCGCAGGAAAAGCGGCTGCAGGTCCAGCCCTCGGGCGGCGGCTCGACCGCCTTCAGGCCGCGGCGGCGGGACCAGACGTCGACCGCGAACTGACGCACGCCTGGCCGGGCCACGTTGGCTTCCCCAGCCTGCACCCATGCTGCGTTCGTGCCGCCGTCGCCGATCCACAGGTCAGGTGCGGGGGCGCGGGGCCACAGCATCACTGCAGCTGCGAGCGGCAGCCCCAACCAGCGCAGCGGTCCGCGCCACAGGCAGCAGAACAGGACACCGAGGAAGGCAATGGGCAGGACGAAATCGGGCGCACTGGCGACGGTCCGAACGGCGCCCGGCAGCCCGGCGGTCCAAGCCCCGATGGCCAGCATGACCTCGATCCCCCTCGCCGCCAGCCACAGGAAGGGCCCGCCGAGGCCCACCGGCTCCAGCAACGCGCCCAGGGCGAGCGCGGGCATGATGACGAAGTCGGACAACGGCGCGGTCGCCAGATTGGCCGCCAGTCCGTACATGGCCGTGCGGTTGAAATGCTGCATGGCGAACGGACCGGTCGCGGCTCCCGCGACCAAACTGGCGAGAATGGCCGCCCCGAGCCAGGCACCGGTGCGCTGAACAATCAGGATCGGCAGGGGTGCCGAGATTTCGCGCGGCCGGGCGGGCCAGGCCTCGACCAGGGCAACGAGGGCCGCCGTCGCCGCGAACGACATCTGGAAGCCTGGCGTGACGATGGCCTCGGGCTGGAGCAGCAGGACGACGAAGGCGGCGACCGCGAGGGCGTGCATGGTGATCGCCTGCCGGTCCAGAAGGACAGCAAGGAAGGCGATGGAGGCGGTGATGGCGGCCCGCTCGGCAGGCGGCGGCGCGCCCGAGATCACCAGATACGTCCCGACCGCCAGAAGCCCGCCAACCGCCGCCACCTTCTTGCCCGGCACGCGCAACGCCAGCCACGGCCACATCGCCACCAGCAGCCGCACGAGGAAGAAGGCGAAGCCGCCGACGACCGCCATGTGCAGGCCGGAGATCGACAGAATGTGCGCCAGACCGGAATCGCGCATCACATCGACCTCGGCGGGGTCAAGCCAGGCTTCGTGGCCGGTCGTCATCGCCGCGGCGACTCCCCCGGCCCGCTCGCCCTGCCGCGCCACGATCCGTTTGGCGAGGTCGAAGCGGACACCATTCACCGCCATTGCTGCCCGCAGCGTCCACGGTGGCTGGGGCAGCCAGGCCGGCCTCGCCTCGCCCAGGCCGAAGGCGACGCCGCCCATGCCCTGAAAGAAGGCGTTGCGACCGAAGTCATAGGCCCCCGGACTGGCCGGTGCCGGTGGCGGATTGAGAATGCCGAATAGCCGGATGGCGTCTCCCGGTTCCGGCGCCGTGCCCCTGACGGTGGCCCGCAGGCGCACGGGCGTGTCCTCCGGCGCGAGGCCGCGGATGCGCACCGGGGCGATGACCACGCGGGGTCCCGCCGCGCCCGGGCTGTCGACATCCACGACCCAGCCCTCGACCACGGTCGGCTCGGAGAGGGCGGGCGCGATCGGTGCGGCGACGGCGTCGGTCCTCAGCTTGGCCACGGCGGTGCCGAGCGCGAAACAGGCCAAAAGCATCAGCGGCAGGGTCCAGATTCGGGTCAGCTTCAGCCTTCGCGCGGCCAGCCAGATCGAGGCGGCCGCCGCTGCGGCCAGAATCAGCAGCCATGCCGCCGGCTCGGACTTCAGCGAGAAATAGACCGCGCAGCCGCCGCCGAACGCGACCGGTGCCCACAACCGCCAGCGCAGGGACTGGGCCAGGACCTGACCGCGAAGAAAATCCCGCGCCCGGTCCTGAACACTGTGCATTGGCGAAGCCGGCGGTATAACGCCCGCCATGACCTCCCCGTTCGCGCCCGCATCCAAAGTTGTCACCCGCTTCGCCCCCTCGCCCACCGGCTTCCTGCACATAGGCGGTGCTCGCACCGCACTTTTCAACTATTTGTTTGCACGACGACACAACGGGAAGTTCCTTGTCCGGGTCGAGGACACCGACCGCGAACGCTCCACGGACGACGCGGTGAGGGCAATTTTCGACGGTCTCAACTGGCTGTCGCTGTTCGCGGACGAGGAGCCGGTGTTCCAGTTCTCACGCGCGGACCGTCATCGCGAGGTCGCGGAGATGCTGCTGGAGACCGGCCACGCCTATCGCGACTTCCTGACGGCCGAAGAGACCGGTGCCCTGCGCGACGCGGCCAAGGCCCAGGGCCGGACATTCGAATCCCCGTGGCGCGACCGCGCGCCGACCGTCGATGACCTGTCCAAGTCTCACACAGTGCGTTTCCGGCGGCCGGCAGACACGGCGGTCGTCGTCGAGGACGCGGTGCAGGGCGCGGTCCGCTGGGACACGGCCTCGCTTGATGATCTGGTCATCCTGCGCTCGGACGGCGCGCCGACCTACAACCTCGCCGTGGTGGTCGACGATCACGATATGGGCGTAACCCACGTTATCCGCGGCGACGACCATCTGAACAACGCCGCCCGCCAGAGCCTGATCTATGACGCGCTCGGCTGGACCCGACCGACCTTCGCCCATATCCCGCTGATCCACGGACCCGACGGGGCCAAGCTGTCGAAGCGGCACGGGGCCCAGGCGGTGCACGAGTATGCCGCGATGGGCTATCTGCCCGAAGCCATGCGCAACTATCTCGCGCGGCTGGGCTGGGCCCACGGCGATGACGAACTTTTCTCGGACGCCCAGGCCACGGAATGGTTCGATCTGTCAGGCGTGGGCAAGGCACCGGCGCGGCTGGACTTCGACAAGCTGGCCCACGTCAACGCCCATTGGATGCGGATGGCCGACGACGACCGGCTGGCCAAGATGACGCTGGACGTTCACCTCGGACGCGGCCACGCGCTCGGACCCGACGACGAGGCCCGCCTGCTGCGCGCGATGCCGTTTGTGAAAGACCGCGCCAAGACCACGCTTGAGCTCGCCGACCAGACCGCCTTCACTCTCAGGACCCGCCCCCTCGCCATCGATGAAAAGGGCCAGGGCCTGCTGGCTGGCGAGTCAGGCGAACGGATTTCCCGTCTTCGCGACCGGTTGGCACTGTTCGAAAGCTGGGACGTGTTCGCACTGGAAGCCGAGCTCAAGGCCTTCGCCGAGGACGAGGCCGTCGGCTTCGGAAAGATCGGCCCGGCGGCGCGGGCGGCGCTGACCGGCGGGGTCAGCTCGCCCGATATTGCCAAAACTCTGGCGGCCCTGGGGCGGGAAGAAAGCCTCGGGCGTTTGAATGATGCGCTGCAACAGACTATCTGACCTACAGACCGAAACACGACCCGCCGCCTCCCCCCGTGCGAGGCAGCGTCCGATCAAGGGGCTTCAATGACTGAACTCGCCAAACCCGCCGGCTCGGCCACCCTCACCTACGGCGACAAGTCCGTGGAACTGCCGGTTCTGTCGGGCTCGACCGGCCCTGACGTGATCGACATCCGCAAGCTGTACGGCGCGACGGACGCCTTCACCTACGACCCCGGCTTCACCTCGACGGCGGCCTGCGAAAGCGCCCTGACCTATATCGACGGCGACAAGGGTGTGCTGCTCCATCGCGGCTATCCGATCGACCAACTGGCTTCGAAGTCGAACTTCATCGAGGTCTGACACCTGCTGCTGCACGGCGAACTGCCGACCGCGTCCGAGTATGAGGCGTTTGAGCGCAGCATCACGATGCACACCATGCTGCACCAGCAGTTCGACCGCTTCTTCGAAGGCTTCCGTCGCGACGCTCACCCGATGGCGATCATGGTCGGCACGGTCGGGGCGCTGTCGGCGTTCTATCACGACAGCCTGGACATCCATGACCCGGTTCAGCGCAACATCTCGGCCATCCGTCTGGTCGCCAAGATGCCGACGATCGCCGCCCGGGCCTACAAATACCATATCGGCCAGCCCTTCGTTTCGCCGCGCAACGACCTGAACTACTCGGAGAATTTCCTGCGGATGTGCTTCGCGGTCCCGGCCGAGGACTATGAGGTCAACCCGGTCCTGGCCCGCGCCATGGACCGCATCTTCATCCTCCACGCCGACCACGAGCAGAACGCCTCGACTTCGACGGTTCGCCTGGCCGGTTCGTCGGGTGCCAATCCGTTCGCCTGCATCGCCGCCGGCATCGCCTGCCTTTGGGGCCCGTCGCACGGCGGTGCCAACGAAGAGGCGCTGAACATGCTGAAAGAAATCGGCACCCCGGAAAAGATCCCGGAATTCATCGAGGGTGTAAAGGCTAAGAAATACAAGCTGATGGGCTTCGGCCATCGCGTGTACAAAAACTACGACCCGCGCGCCAAGGTCATGCAGGAAAGTGCCTATGAGGTGCTGGAGGCCGTCGGCGACCCGAACGACCCGCTGCTCCAGGTGGCCCGCGAACTGGAGCGGGTGGCGCTGTCGGACGAGTATTTCATCGAGCGCAAACTGTTCCCGAACGTCGACTTCTATTCGGGCATCACCCTGTCGGCGATGGGGTTCCCGACCTCGATGTTCACCGTGTTGTTCTCGCTGGCCCGCACCGTCGGCTGGATTGCCCAGTGGCAGGAAATGATCGGCGACCCGACCCAGAAGATCGGCCGCCCACGTCAGCTCTACACCGGCCCGACCCAACGCGACTTCGTGCCGATCCAGAAGCGGGGCTGATAACGCCACAAGTGCTACATCGCGGTCCGCTACATTTGGGACGTGACAAGCGCGACATCGGATGGACGACATTCGCGACATCCACCACAATGCAAAACGCCGGGGTCAAAGCCCCGGCGTTTTATTTGATAGGTGCGTTGCCCGATCCATAGACATCACTGCACGGGGATCCGGCGCGGAAAGTGGGCGAGCCACGATCGCCGGTCTCCAGATCAGAAGGTTCGCGAAGCCTTCATTGACCGGTCTTCGACGCGATGACCCTGAGCACCGCGTCCGCCGCGATCTCCGACGGGTCGCGTCCCTCGCGCCCCATCAAATCCAGTGCCGCCCTCTGGCGCGCTGACTGGTCCAGGCGCGCCTCGGCGTCACCCAGCAGCCGGCCGACCTCAGCCGCCACCTTCTCCGGCGTCGCGTCGTTCTGAATCAGCTCGCGGGCGATCTCCTCGTCCGCGGCGTGGTTGAACAGGGTCGCGTATTTGCCGGTGAAGAACGGCTTCATGATCGCGTAGCTGAGCGGCTGGAAGCGATAGGCGATCACCATCGGCACGCCGGCCAGCGCCAACTCGGTCGACACCGTGCCGCTGGTGGCGAGCGCCACGGTCGCGGCCTTCATCGCCGCATATTTCTCGTTTTCACGGACCAGATGCACGCGGAACGGCCAGGCGGCAATGCGGGCGGTCACATCATCGGTGACCGTGCCGGCGACGGCCACCACCACCTGCAGCGCCGGATCGGCGGCCTTGAGCCGGGCGACGGCGGCCTCATAGACCGGGGTCATCAGCCGTATTTCCGACGGCCGGCTGCCGGGCAGGACCAGCAGCAGGGGCGCATCGGCCGCGATGCTCCGAGCAGCGCGGAAGGCGGCGGGGTCCGCCCCGCCCATGTCCACGTGCAGGGCCTGGGAGCCGACAACCGTCGTCGGCAGGCCCTCGCGCTCGAACCACGGCGCATCAAAGGCATAGAGGGCCAGCAGGTGGTCGACGGAGGCGGCCAGGGTCCTGGCCCGGCCCGGCCGTGATGCCCAGACCTGCGGCCCGACGTATTTGATCAACGGCACGTCCGGCAGCACGGCCTTCAGTGCCTTGGCGACGCGGATGGTGAAGCCCCAGCTGTCGATCAGGACCACGGCGTCCGGCTGTTGAGCCACGGCCAGGGCGACGGTGTCGGCTACCCGCCGCTTGACCACGCCATAGGCCTTCAGCCCTTCGAGCCAGCCGAGGATCGACAGTTCGGCGATGTCGAACGGGCTGGCCACGCCGGCCTCGGCCATCTTCGGACCGCCCACGCCGACAAAGACCACATCCTGTCCCAACCGCGCGGTCATCGCTCCGGCCAGACCGGCCCCCAGCGCATCGCCCGACGCCTCGGCGGCGACCAGCATGACCTTCAGCGGTCGGCTCACCGGGTTTCGCCCCAGACATACAGGCCCAGCCGGTCGGCGGCCTCGACGATGGCGGCATGGTCGATGAGGATCAGTTTGCCGGTCACGCCTCCGACCCCCGCCAGCCCGGCGGCGGCGGCCAGTTCAATGGTCCGGGCCCCCATCACCGGCATGTCGACGCGCAGGTCCTGAATCGGCTTGGGTGCCTTGCCGAGGACGCCCTTGCGGTCCGCCGCCGAGCCGCGCAGGTCCGCCGGCAGGCCCGCAACCCGCGCCAGCATCGCGTCCGTGCCCTCCTGGGCCTCAACGGCCAGCACAAGACCGTCGCACACGACAGCGCCCTGCCCGATATCCAGTTCACCCGCCTTTTCCGCGACATGGAGCGCTTTTCTGAGGTCAGCGAGTTGATCTTCCGTCGGCCGCACCGCACCGAGGGCACCGCCTGGCAGGGTCTCGCCGCCCAGAATGTCGTCCGCGCCCTCGATGGCGTAGCCCTCGCCTTCGAAGATCGAGAGGATCTTGCGCAGCAGGGCGTCGTCACCCTTCGTCGCCGCAGCGATGATGCCCGGAAGCAGGGTCGCGCCCTTCAGGTCGGGCTTCAGCATCTTGAAGTCCGGCCGGCTGACCGTGCCCGCGAACGTGACCGCCTGGCAGCCCGCCTTCTTCAAAGCCGTCAGGATGCGTCCAATCTCGGCCATGCCCGCGTCAACGCCGGGATAGCGGGCCAGATGAGGGTCGGCGAAGCCCGCCAGTCGCACCACGAAGACCGGGCGTCCCTCCGCCTCGCAGCGGGCCGCCACGGACACGGGCAGTGCCCCGCCGCCAGCGATCAGGCCGAGCTTGCTCATTCGCCCGGCAGGCAAAGGGGCCGCTTGCCGTCCTCGCTGATGAAGGCGACGATCTCCATGATCTCGGGCAAGTCGGCATAGTCGGTCGCCACAGCCTGCAGCCGATCGGCGAAGGTGCCCGCACCCTCGAACAGGTCGCGGTAGGCGCCCAGCAGTCGCCGGATGGCGTTCTTGTCGTAGCCCTTGCGCTTCAGGCCGATCAGATTCAGCCCGTGCAGGCGCGCGTGATTGCCCCAGGCGGAGCCGTAGGGGATGACGTCACGGGTGACGGCGGCTAGCCCGCCGACGATGGCACCCTGCCCCACCCGGCCGTTCTGATGCACGGCGGCGAGACCGCCGAGGAAGACCTTCGAGCCGATCTTCGCGTGCCCGCCCAGGGTCGCATTGTTGGCCATGACCACATTGTCGCCGACAACCGCGTCGTGGCCGACGTGGGCCCCCGTCATGAACAGGCCATTGGAGCCTACCCGGGTCACGCCCGTCCCCTGCGGCGTGCCGCGATTGAACGACGAATGCTCACGGATGAGGTTGTCGGAGCCGATCTCGAGCGTCACCGTCTCGCCCTTGTAGCCCGTATGCTGAGGGTCGCCGCCGATGACGGCGAAGGGATGAATGACGGTGCGCGCCCCGACGGTCGTGTCCTGCTGGACGACGACGTGGCTGACCAGACGGACATCTTCGTTCAAGACCACACCAGGGCCGACGATGCACCACGGTCCGATCTGGACGCCATCAGCGAGACGCGCAGCCGGGTCGACGAGGGCAGTCGGGTGGATGCTCACGAGGCGGGCTGGTCGACGGTGACCATCATGGCGGCGAAATCAGCTTCCGCGGCACGCTGGCCATCGATGAAGGTCTCGCCCCGGAATTTGAATATGTCACCACGCTGCCGGGTCACGACCACCTTCATGCGCAGCTGGTCGCCGGGCCGGACCGGCTTGCGGAAGCGGACGCCGTCGATCGACATGAACATGATGATCTTGCCCTCGACCGTGACGTCCAGGGTCTTGGACATCATCAGGGCGCCAGTCTGGGCCATGGCCTCAATGATCATCACGCCCGGCATCACGGGGTCGATCGGGAAATGCCCCGGGAAATAGGGCTCGTTGTGGGTAACGTTCTTGATGCCGGTAATCGAGGTCCCGGCGATGAAGTCCTCGGCCTTGTCGACCAGCAGAAAGGGATAGCGGTGCGGCAGCCGCCGCATCACCTCGGCGTAGTCGATCGCGTCCCCGGTCCCCGTTTCTTCAGTCATTCCCGGCCTTTCCCGCGCGAGCCTTTCCGGACGCCTGTTTGGCGAGCCAGATCGCTTCGCGCAAGAACTGTCGGAGGGGTTTCGCGGGATATCCGGACCATGTTTCGCCCGCGGGGATGTCCTGCAGCACCCCGGCACCGGCGGCGACCCGGGCACCGTCGCCGATCTTCAGATGGTCGCCCACGCCTGCCTTGCCGCCGAACATGACGCCATCGCCGACCGTAACGGAGCCCGACAGGCCGGTGTTGGCGGCCATCAGGCAGTTGCGGCCGATCACACAATTGTGCCCGATCATGACCAGATTATCGATCTTGGTGTTCTCGCCGATAACCGTGTCGTCATAGGCCCCGCGGTCGATGCAGCTGTTAGCCCCCACGGTCACGCCATCCTGCAGGATGACCCGGCCCAGCTGGGGCACATCAACCGGGCCGGTCTTTGAGCCGGCCGCGCCGAAGCCCGCCTCGCCGATCCGGGCACCTGACAGCAGCCGGACCCGGTCACCGATCAGGGCGAAGCCCAGGCTGACGTTTGAGCCGATGACGCAGTCCCTGCCGATCTGGACGCCGGGACCGACGACCGTGTTGGCGCCAATCCGGGTTCCGCGGCCGATACGAACGCCTGCACCGAGAACAACGCCGGGCTCGAGCACGACGGTCTCGTCCTCAATGGCGTGGGTCGGCGCAATGGCCGAGGTCAGCCCGACCGGCCGGTGAAGCAGGAGGGATGCGCGCGCCCAGGAGGCCTGGGCCTCACCCGAGACAATTACCGCCGCGCCCGCCGGTGCCGCGTCCACGGCCGACGCCGGAACGATGACGCAGCCGGCCGCTGTCTCCGACAGGCTGGAAAGGAAGCGCCGGTCGCCGAGGAAGGCCAGATCGTCCGGTCCCGCACCCGCCAGCGGCGCGACGGCGGACACCTTTCGGTCTCCGCCGCGCAAGACGTCGGCCCCGATGCGGCCTGCGAGGTCGCCGACCGTCATGGCCGGCAGGGTCTCGAAGAACCTCGGATCGGGGCCTCGGCCCATATTACTGGCCCGGTTGCTGGGCCGGAACCGCCATGCGGGTGAACGACAGCGACGGCAGGGCGGTGTTAACCTGCTGGATAGCCGCTTCGGTCAGGTCCATCGACGGGTTGACGCGCATCACGCCGTCGCGGGCGAGCAGGATGCCGCAGCCACGCTGGTTGTAGAGGGCCAGGATGATCGGGTCGGCCGCCTGGGCGATGGCCTGGAGCTGCATCGCCTGGGTATAGCGCAGCTCGCCTTCACGGGTCTGGGCCAGGTTACGGGCGTCCTGGTAGCGCGTCGCGAGGGCCTGCTCACGCGAGGCGAACTGGTCTTGCGGGATGCTGGCCCGGCCCTGCTGCAGAGCCTGGCTTTCGGTCTGGATGTACTGCTCATAGGGAGCCAGCTCGGTCTGAACTTCCTGTTGCAGCCGCTGCATGCCGGCCTGCACAGCCTGGCCTGCCGTCGATTGCGCCAGCAGGCGGTCGTGATGGTAGACGCAGACGCCCGGGATGGCAGGGCCGAAATTCTGGTCCTGGGCGACGGCGGCCGATCCGGCCAGCATGGCGATGGTGAAGGCGCCTAGAGCAAGGGTTTTCATCGTACTACCTTTGAGCGGGCCAACGGCCCGTCGGTTAGAACTGGGTTGATGTCGAGAAGCGGAATGTTTCGGTCTTATCGTACTCTTCGCTGCCCAAAATGTGGCTGAGGTCGAAACGGATCGGCCCCATCGGGGATCGCCAGTGGATGCTCACACCCGCCGAAGCGCGCAGTGAAAGATCGTCGATGATCCGGGTGCTGGGCGTACCGTCGGGATTGACGGTGTAACGGTCATCCAGGGCACCGACGGTGCCGACATCGGTGAACAGCGAGGTGCGGATGCCGTATTCCTCGGGCAGGCCGTTCGGCAGGGTCAGTTCGAGGGTGCCGATGACGTAGAAATTGCCGCCGAGGGCGTCGCGGGTGTTCAGATCGCGCGGACCGATACCGGCGGTCTCGAAGCCGCGGAAGCTGTTTCCGCCCTTGAAGAAGCGGTCGTTGATCCGGATCGGATCGCCGCCCCAGCCCGAAACATAGCCCGTCGAAGCCGCGGCTGTGACCACCCAGTTCGGGGTGATGCCCCAATAGGCGGAGACTTCGGCCTCGGTCTTCACATAGTTCACATCGCCACCGATGCCGGCGAGGTCCTGGCGCAGCGTACCGGTCCAGCCGCGGGTGGGACGAATTGGATCGTTCCGACGGTCGACCAGCAGGGTGTAGCCCGCCGACGAGTTCAGGAAAGACCCGACCTGGTCGCACAGGGCCGCCGAACCGCTACCGCCGCTGCAGAAGCTGTTCGGCACGATGATCTCGTCCGCCTTAAGGAAGTAGCGGGTGCTGAGCAGGGTGTAGGCGTTCAGCGGATAGGACAGGCGAACGCCGCCGCCGGTCGAACGGTAGTCGTAGGACGAATACTCACTCAGGTCATAACGTGAGTGGAACGCGTCGAAGCCCGCGCGCAGGTCGCGGCCAAGGAATTTCGGTTCCGTGAAGCGGAAGTCGATCTGCTGACGCAGTGACCCCCATTCGACCCGCGCCACCACGTTCTGACCACGACCGCGGAAGTTGCGCTCCGTGATACCGAGGTTGACCACGAACGAATCAACCGAGCTGAAACCGGCGCCGACAGAGAGTTCGCCGGTGGGCTGCTCGGTGACGGTGACGTTGACCACTGACCGGTCCGGCGCCGAGCCGCGCGCCTCCTCGACGGTGACGTCCTTGAAGAAGCCAAGGGCGCGCAGATTGTTGCGCGAGCGCTCCAGCAGGGTGCGGTTGAATGCGTCCCCTTCAGTCAGCATCATCTCGCGGCGGATGACGTTGTCGAGCGTGCGGGTGTTGCCGATCACATTGATGCGGTCGACGTAGACCCGCTGGCCCTCGCGGACGTTGAAGACGACGTCGACGGTATCGGTCTCGGGATTGGCCTGGTAAGTCGGGTCGATCTCGACGAAGGCGTAGCCCGCCGAGCCCGCCGCGAAGGTCAGGGCGTCGACCGCGGATTCGATCTTGTCGCTCTCATACAGCTGGCCGGGACGGATCGGCAGCAGCAGCTTGAGGAATTCGGGGTTCAGGCGGTCATTCTCGGTGACCACGTCGACCTTGCCGAAATTGTACCGATCGCCCTCGTCCAGCGTCATGGTGATGCCGAAGGCGCTGTCGTCCGGAGACAGTTCGGCGATCGCGGACAGGACGCGGAAATCGTAATAGCCGCGGTTCGTATAGAATTTCCGCAGCTGCTCCCGGTCATAGTCGAGCCGGTTGGGGTCGTAATTGTCGTTCGAGGAGAACAACTGCCACCACTGCGACCGCTTGGTGACCATAACCTCCTGCAGATCGCTGTCCGAGAAGGCCGTGTTGCCCAGGAAGGTGATGGCGCGGACGCCGGTTTCGGGTCCCTCGTCGATCTCGAACACCACATCGACGCGGTTCTGCTCGAGCTGGACCAGTTTGGGCGTGACGGTGGCCGAGATGCGGCCCGAAAGACGGTACAGTTCGACGATCTTGCCGACGTCTTCCTGGACCCGGGCCCTGGTGTAGATGCCGCGCGGACGCAGGGTGACTTCCTCACGCAGCTTGTCCTCGCCGATCGCGCCGTTCCCCTCGAACACCACCTGATTGATGATCGGGTTCTCGACGATCTCGACGATCAGGTCGCCGTTCGGCTGCACGCCCAGCTGGACGTCAGCGAACAGCTGGGTGCGGGTCAGGGTGCGGACGGCGACGTCCAGCACGGCGGCGTCGACGGTGTCGCCCGGCTGGATCGGCAGGTAGGACAGGACTGTGGTCTGGTCGATCCGCTGGTTGCCGCGCACCAGGATGCGGCTGATGACGATGCGCTCCTCCTCCGCCTGGACGGCGGGAGCCGGCGCAGGGGCCGTCTGGACCTCGACCGGGGTCGCTGGCGGCACCGGCGCGGTCTGGGCGAAGGCCGGACCGGTCAGGCCGGCCGCAATGGCCAAGGCCAGCAAGCTCGGGCTCAGGGCGCGGGCGAAACGAAGGGTGGACGCGTCTTGTCGGATCATTCGGGGAACCATCGGGGGCTGGCGTAGGCTCATCAGGCGAGCCCGCCGAGGAATTTGAACACACTCAGCTTCTGGAGGTCGTTCCAGGTGGCGAACAACATCAATCCCGCCAGCAAAGCAAGGCCGACGCGGTAGCCGACCTCCTGAACGCGCGCGGGGACTGGCCTGCGTGCCACAGCTTCATAGCCGTAGAACAACAGGTGGCCCCCGTCGAGGACAGGGATCGGCAACAGATTTACAATACCAATTCCGATCGAAACTATGGCGGCGAAGTTCAGAAACGTCAGGGCGAGGTTCGCGGCCATCCAGCCCGGGTCGGGATTGGCGGCCACGGCCTGTTTGGTCACGCCGCCGGCGGCCTTGGCGATGCCCAGTGGGCCGTTCAGCAGGTCACCCGATTCCTTGCCGGTCAGAATCCGGCCTAGATAGGTCCCGGTGGTGCTGACCGTCGTACCGATGGTCTCGATCCCCTTGCCGAAGGCCTGGAACACATTGAGGCGGCGGTAGCTGACATCCTCCCGCAGCAGGTCCATCGCCAAGCCGATTCGAGCGATGCGGACGCGGCCGGCGATTTCATTGTCCTCGACCCGGCGCACGGGGGTCGCGACCAGCGAAACCAGCCGCCCCCCGCGGTCCACGGTGAAGCGCACGGGGTCACCGGCACTCATCATGATGGTCCGCGTCACCTCCTCGCGGTCGGCGATGGGCCGGCCGTTGACCTCGAGGATCAGGTCATTGGGGGCGAAACCGGCCTCGGCGGCCGGGGTGCCCGGCGTCACCTCGGCCACACGGGGCGCGACGACCAGTTCTCCGATCGCCGTGAACAGCAGCGTGAACAGCACCATCGCCAGCGCGAAATTGGCCGCCGGACCGGCCGCAACGATCAGGGCGCGCTGCCAGATCGGCTTGAAATGGAAATAGTCCCGCTCGGCACCGGGGCCATGCTCGGCGATCACCCGCTGGCGCAGCTCGGCAAGGCCTGCCTGATCCGGCACGCTCGAAGCGTCCAGATCGCCTGAAAACTTGACGTAGCCGCCCAGCGGCAGCCAGGCGAGCCGCCATTCTGTGCCGTGGCGGTCAGTCCGACTGACGATTGTCTTGCCGAAACCGATGGAGAAGCGATCGACCTTCACGCCGAAGGCGCGCGCAACGAGGAAATGGCCCAGCTCGTGAATCGTGACGATGAACGTCAGCACGAGCAGGAACGGCACGATGTAGAGCAGCGTCTGGCTCAGGAAGCCCGTCATGCCGTTATCATTCCTCCGCCGTTCAGGCCGCTGCGGCCAGGCCCTGAATGATCGAATCCGCCGCTCGCCGCGCCTGCGCATCCACGGCGAGTGCCGCATCGCAAGCGTTGCTGGAACCGGAATCCACCCCCGAGGCCGTCACGCGCGACAAGGTGTCGGCGACGACTGCGGCAATATTGAGAAAGCCCAGACGGCGGTCAAGAAAGGCCAGCGCCGCAACCTCGTTGGCCGCATTGAAGACGATAGGCGCGGGACCGCCCGCCTCCAGCGCCTGACGGGCCAGCCGTAGCGCCGGGAACCGCGCTTCGTCCGGTGCCTCGAAGGTCAGGCGACCCAGCGCGGCCAGGTCCAGCTTCGGTGCCGGCCAGGCGATGCGGTCGGGCCACGCCAGGGCGCAGGCGATCGGCGTCTTCATGTCCGGCGGCCCCATCTGGGCCAGGGTCGAGCCGTCGACGTATTCGACCATGCTGTGAATGATCGACTCGGGATGCACGACGACATCGATCCTGTCGGCCGGCATGTCGAACAGATAGGCGGCCTCGATCGCCTCCAGCCCCTTGTTGGCCATGGTGGCACTGTCGACCGAAATCTTGGCCCCCATACTCCAGTTGGGGTGGGCGACGGCCTGTTCAGGAGTGATGTTCGCCAGCGCCTCGCGCGGCGTGGTCCGGAAGGGCCCGCCGGACGCCGTGAGTATCAGCTTTGAGACCTGATGCGGCGCATGATGGGGAAACACCTGGAAGATGGCCGAGTGTTCGGAATCAACCGGAATCAGCCTCCCGCCGGCCTTGTGCACCCGCTCGATCAGGGCCGGGCCGCAGCAGACCAGACTCTCCTTGTTGGCCAGCGCCAAGGTCGCGCCCGTGGCGGCCGCCGCCCAGGCCGAGCGGAGCCCGGCGGCGCCGACGATGGCGGCCATTACCCAGTCGGCGGGACGGCCCGCGGCCTCGATCAGGGCCCCCTCGCCCGCCGCGGCCTCGATTCCCGTGCCCGCCAGCGCGTCCCTGAGCTCGTTCAGCCGCCCGGCGTCGGCAGTGACCGCGATCCGGGGCCGCCAGCGGCGGGCCTGCTCGGCCAGACGGACGATGTTGGCCCCACCGGTCAGGGCCTCGACCTCGAACGTGCCCGTTCCTGCCGTCTCGGCCTGATCCATCAGCTCAAGGGTCGAACAGCCGACCGAACCTGTCGATCCCAGCACGGTGACCCGCCGGCACAGCATCATCCGGCTCCGAATGTCACGAACAGCAACCGGCCGCACGCCACGACGACGACGGCAAACATCAGACCGTCGACCCGGTCCAGCAGCCCGCCATGCCCCGGAATTAGCTTGCCCGCGTCCTTGACGCCGTAGCGCCGCTTCAGCGCCGACTCCCACAGGTCGCCGGCCATGGTCGCCAGCGCCGCGCCGAGGCCTAGAACCCCGCCCCAGAACGGGCCGATTCCCATGTCGAGGAAGATCGCCAGCAGCACGCCGGCACCGGTGCCGGCCGCCAGGCCGCCGATAAAGCCGGACCATGTCTTGTTGGGTGAGAAGCGCGGCCACAGCTTGGGACCGCCGAACAGGCTGCCGACCAGATAGGCCATGACATCGGACGCCCAGGCGATGATGAAGGCCGAGACCGTCCAGGCCAGACCGCTGGGCTCAATCCCGTTCCGGAGCCAGATCATCAGCACCGCAGGCCAGCCCAGGTAGAGAACACCATAAGAGGCATCCAGCGCCTCCTGCCCCCGGCTTCGGGCGAACAATCCGGCGGCGGCGGCGCAGAACACCAGCATGACGAGGGCGAGGGAGAGTTGCTCGACGTGGGCCGAGATGACCGCGGCGAACAGGCCGAACGCCACCGCGCCCGCCATCAACCGCCAGGCCGCGGCGGCGCTCATCATCGCCCATTCGATAGACAGGACGATGCAAGCCACCAGCATCAGGGCCAGGAACCACAGGCCCCCCGCCCAGATGGCCAGAACGGCAGCGGGAGCCAGCACCAGGGCCGACGCGGCCCGCAGGCCTATGTCGCCGGCACGAAACGCCATCAGCCGGCCGCTAGCGCGGGCGCGGTCGAAAGACCCCCGAAGCGCCGGTCCCGATTGCGATATTGCTCAACCACGTCCGCCAGCGCCTCCGGGCCGTAGTCCGGCCAGAGGACATTCTGATAGACCAGCTCGGCATAGGCCGCCTCCCACAGGAGGAAGTTCGACAGACGCTGCTCGCCTGAAGTGCGGACGATGACATCGACCGGCGAGCCGCCCGCCGTGGACAGCCCCAGACCCAGAGCCTCTTCATCCAGTGGACCGTCAGCCTTTCCGGCCAGCACCTGATCCATATACCGTTGGGCGGCATCGACGATGTCGGCACGGCCGCCGTAGTTGAAGGCGACCTGAAGCAGGAATTTGTCGTTGTGGGCCGTCTCGCTTTCGGCCCGTTCCACGATGGCGGCGATGTCGGCCGGCAGCCCGGCGCGGCGACCCAGAACCCGGACCCGGACGCCCTCGCGCTCAAGCCGCTTGAGGTCGCTGGCCACATAGGAGCGAACCAGACCCATCAGATCCGAGACCTCTTCGGCCGGACGGTGCCAGTTCTCGGTCGAGAAGCCGAACACCGTCAGGGTGCGAATGCCGAGCGCCGGTGCCGCTTGCACCGTCCGCTTCAGGGCCTGGACGCCCTCACGGTGGCCCATGGCACGCGGCAGGCCGCGGGCCTGCGCCCAGCGGCCATTCCCGTCCATGATCAGGGCGACGTGGCGAGGCCCATCGGACGCGGGCGGAGGCTCAAGGGGTTCGACGGGCATGACCGGCGCGTATCCTACGGCAAAACGCGCCGTCAAACCTGCATGATCTCAACTTCCTTGGCCTTCAAGGCCTCGTCAATGCGCTTGATGGCCGCGTCCGTGTCTTTCTGGACCTCGGTTTCCATCTTCTTCTGCTCGTCCTGGCTGATGTCCGAGCCCTTCTCTGCCTTCTTCAGGTCCTCGTTGGCGTCTCGGCGGACGTTGCGGACGGCGATCTTCTGCTGCTCGGTGTATTTGCCGGCCAGCTTGGCCAGGTCCTTGCGGCGCTCCTCGGTCAGCGGCGGCACCGGAATGCGCAGGGTTTGACCGTCGACGATCGGGTTCAGTCCAAGGCCGGCGGCCCGGATGGCCTTCTCGACCGGACCGACCATGGACTTGTCCCAAACGTTGACCGAGATCATCCGCGGCTCCGGCACGCTGATCGCGGCGACCGAGTTCAACGGGGCGTTCGAGCCGTAAGCCTGGACCTGGACGGGATCCAGCAGCCCCACATTGGCCCGACCCGTGCGCAGGCCGGCGAACTCCTCTTTCAGGGCCCCCACGGCCTTGTCCATACGGTCGCGATAGGTTTTCAGATCAGGCTTGGCCATGG
>JBBQOK010000045.1:0-16477 GCA_038330765.1 Caulobacterales bacterium
TTCGCTATTCTTCGGGGGCAGGGCGGGGCGCTGCGGAAGGACCTGACCGGCCTGATCGAGCTGGAATCCGGCTCCAACGATCCCATGGCCATCTTCTTGGTGGGAACCGCCCTCGTGCTGGTGGCGACCCCCCAAGCCTCGCTTCTGCCGTTCGCTCCGGCGTTCCTGATACAGATGGGCGTCGGGGCCATGGTGGGGATTGGCGTCGGCTTCCTTCTGCCCAGCTTCATCAAGCGCATGCGGCTGCGGGGCAGCGGCCTGTCGCTGGTGATGTCCATCGGCGCGGCCCTCTTCAGCTACGGCTTCGCGGCGGTGATCGGCGGCAACGGCTTTCTGGCGGCCTATCTGGCTGGCCTCATGGCGGGCAACCGCGACTATACCGCGAGGCGCACCATTTCCATGTTCCAGGACGGCTTGGCCTGGTTGGCTCAGGTGGTCATGTTCCTGACGCTTGGGCTGCTGGTCTTTCCGACCCAGTTGCCCGGCGTGGTCGGTCCTGGCCTCGCAATCACGGCGGTGCTGATGCTGGTGGCGCGTCCGCTGAGCGTCTTCATCTGCCTTGCGCCGTTCCGGGCGTTCGACTGGCGGGCCAAGCTGTTCATCTCGTGGGCCGGCCTGCGCGGCGCAGTGCCCATCGTGTTGGCCACCTTCCCCATCGTGGCGGGGGTGCCGGGGTCCCAGACCATCTTCAACATCGTGTTCTTCGTGGTCATCATCTCCGGCCTCTTGCAGGGGCCGACGTTGGCCTGGGTGGCCAAGAAGCTGGGGGTGGACGGGGCCGAACCCGGGCTCGATCTCCAGACGGCAGCCCGCTCCGTTTCCTGATCCATCGCATCACCTGTTCGGACCGCGATCAGCAGTCTGAGTGCGATTTCCACCCTTGGCGAACCTTTCGAGAGTCCGCTTTCCAGCTCACTCTCCACCGGGCTTCGCCGAAGCCCCTGTCCCCTACTCCACCGTCGAGCCCCGCGTCTCCCCCACCCGGGCCGCCAGCGCCGCCCCCATGAACAGGTCCAGATCGCCGTCCAGCACCCCTTGCGTGTCCGAGGTCTCGACGTTGGTGCGCAGGTCCTTGACCATCTGATAGGGCTGCAGGACGTAGGACCGGATCTGGTGGCCCCAGCCGATGTCGGTTTTGGCGTCGGCCACGGCCTGGGCCGCCGCCTCGCGCCGCTGCAGTTCCAGCTCGTACAGCCGGGCGCGCAGCATCTTCCACGCCTGTTCGCGGTTCTGGTGTTGTGAGCGGCCGGCCTGGCAGGCCACCACCGTATTGGTCGGAACGTGGGTCAGCCGGATCGCCGAGTCGGTCTTGTTGATGTGCTGCCCGCCCGATCCGGACGCGCGGTAGGTATCGGTGCGCACGTCGGACGGATTGATGTCGATCTCGATCGTATCGTCCACCACCGGCGAGACCCCGACCGAGGCGAAGCTGGTGTGCCGCTTGGCCGCCGCATCATAGGGACTGATGCGCACCAGCCGGTGCACCCCCGATTCCGACTTCAGCCAGCCATAGGCGTTCGGCCCGCTGATCAGGATGGTGGCCGACTTGATCCCGGCCTGGTCGCCCGATTCCTCGGCCTCCAGCTCGACCTCATAGCCGTGGGCCTTGGCCCAGCGCGAATACATCCGCAGCAGCATCCCGGCCCAGTCGCAGGACTCGGTGCCGCCAGCGCCGGAGTTGACCTCCAGATAGGCGTCATTGCCGTCAGCCTCGCCGGACAGCAGGGCCTCCAGCTCGGCGCGCGACGCGCGATCCTTGACCGCCTTCAGCGCGGCGCGCGCCTCTTCCAGCGTCGCCTCGTCGCCTTCCTCGTCGGCCATGTCGGCGAGCATGACGCCCTCCTCCAGACCGGTCTCCATCTCGCGGACGGTGTTGATCTGGGCCTCCAGCCGCGCGCGGTCCCGCGACACGATCTGGGCCGCCTCGGGGTCGTTCCACAGCGTCGGGTCCTCGACCCGGGCGTTCAGCTCATCCAGTTTTCGAAGCGCGGCATCCCAGTCAAAGACGCCTCCTGAGCAGAGCGACGCTCTGCTCGATGTCGGCCTTCATGGCCTCGACATCCGGTCTCATCGCGAACTCCTGCGATACCAAAGTGAGGCGCGGACATAGAGCGCGCCAGGGGAAAGGGGAAGTGCGCTCGAGGGGCGAGGGTTATACAGGAACGCTTTCGCCCCTCGACCCTCGCCCCTAATAGAGCCCGCTCAGATCCTCTGCCGGCTCCTTCTTCGCCGGTGGCGGCGTCGCCGGCGGCGCGGTCGGGGTGGTCGAGGGCGGAACGCCGGCGGCCTCCTCCCGCTCGCGGCGGACGACCTCATTGTAGTTCTGCGGGCCAGTCGGGGTCTCGGGACGGGGCGCCTCTTCCTCGCGCCGGCGCTCGGTGCCGGGACGGAAGGCTTCCTCTATGCCGTTGACGGTGCGGAAGACGGCGTTCCGGGGCCGCACGAATGGCCGGGCGGGCCGCTTGCGCAGCGCCGTCTGCATGAACTCGGTGAACACCGGCACCGGCCCGGTCGCGCCGGTCTCGCCCGAGCCTAGCGGTCGGTTATCATCGAAGCCGATGAAGACCCCGACCACGATGTCCGACGAAAAGCCGACAAACCACGCCGAGCGGTATTCATTGGTCGTGCCGGTCTTGCCGCCGATCCAGCGACCCAGGCCCCGGGCGCTAGCGGCGGTGCCGCGCTGGACCACGCCCTCCAGCATGGAGCTCATCTGATAGGCCGTGATCGGGTCGATGACCTGCTCGCCGCGCGCCTCCAGCCGGGGCGACTCCTGGCCGCTGAACGGCCGGCTGCACTCGCGGCAGCGGCGCTGGTCGGCGCTGAAGATGGTCTCGCCGTCGCGATCCTGGACGATCTCGATCAGATAGGGATTGACCCGCCGCCCGCCGTTCACGAAGGCCGCATAGGCGGCGGTCAGCCGGTAGGGCGTCGTCTCCCCGGCCCCCAGCGACACCGACAGGTTGGGCTGCAGCGTGTCCGACACGCCCATCTTCTTCGACAGGTCGACAACATTCTGCATGCCGACGGCCTCGGCGAGCCGCACGGTCATGACGTTGCGCGACAGCTCCAGACCGCGCCGCAGGCTCTGCGGCCCGTAATATTCGCGGCTGTAGTTCTCGGGGGTCCAGCGCTCGCCGTTGCGCCCGCCGGCGAAGCTGATCGGGGCGTCCAGTACGATCGAGGCCGGGGTATAGTCGCCCTCCAGCGCCGTCGCATAGACGAAGGGCTTGAACGCCGAGCCGGGCTGGCGCTCCGCCTGGGTCGCCCGGTTAAAGCTCGACAGGGCGTAGGAATAGCCGCCGACCATGGCCAGCACCCGCCCGGACTGGGGCTCGATCGCCACCAGGGCACCGTTGACCGCGGGCACCTGTTTCAGGGCGAACTGGCCGCCGCTCGGCTGCACAAAAATCAGGTCGCCTCGGCGCAGCTGCCGGTTTGCGTTGGCCCAGGCGGCGTCGGCGGTCAGCAGGGTCCCGGTCGCGCCGTCGGCGGCGGTCCGCACCCGAACCGTATTGCCCGAGACGCTCTCGACCGCGGCGGCGCGCCACGCCCGGCGCTCGGGCGGGCGCAAGCCCTTCAGCGCCGTCTCCCGCCAGCCCTCGGCGAAGTCCGTCGTGCCCCACGGCCCGCGCCAGCCGTGGCGGCGGTCATAGTTCTCCAGCCCCTTCATCAGTGCGTCGCGCGCGGCCGACTGCAGGTCCGGGTCCAGCGTCGTGCGCATATAGTAGCCGCCGCGATTGACCTCCTCGGGGCCGAAGCGGGCGATGGCCCGGCGCCGCGCCTCCTCGACGAAATAGTCGGCGTCGGCATAGGCCGCCCGGCGCGGCGCGTCCTGGGTCACAAGCGGGCGGGCGCGGGCGGCAACCAGCTGTTCCTCGGTGATGAAACCGCTCTGCTCCATCTCGCCCAGCACCCAGTCGCGCCGCCCCTTGGCCGCACCTGGATGACGTTTCGGATGATAGTTGTTCGGCCCCTTGGGCAGGGCGGCCAGATAGGCCGCCTCGTCCGGCGTCAGCTGGTCCAGCGACTTGCCGAAATAGTTATAGGCCGCGGCCGCCACGCCATAGGACCGGTAGCCGAGAAATATCTCGTTCAGATACAGTTCCAGGATCTGCGGCTTGGTCAGGGTGGCTTCCAGCCGGTTGGCCAGAATGGCTTCCTTGACCTTGCGGTTGATGCTGGTCTCGCTGTTCAGCAGCACGTTCTTGGCCACCTGCTGGGTGATCGTCGACCCGCCCTCCAGACGCCGGCCCGTGGCGGCGTTGAAGACGTTCTTGAACATGGCCCGGCCCAGGCCCGACACATCGACCCCGCCATGGCTGAAGAAATTGCGGTCCTCGGCGGCGAGGAAGGCCTGCACTACCGGCTCGGGAATCTGGTCGAACGACACATAGATGCGCCGCTCGTCCGAGAACTCGCCGATCAGCGTGCCGTCGCTCGCATAGACCCGTGTCGCCGTCGCCGGCCGATAGTCGGCCAGGTCAGACGCGTCCGGCAGGTCATGGAACAGCCATGCGGCGTAGATGGTCACGACCAGCCCGGCCAGCGCGATAGCGCCCAGCAGGCCGACGCCCGCCATCACGAACCAGCGTTCGGCAATCTTCACTTGGCTCTCCGAATGACGCGCCAGCCGGTGGTTTAGCCCGCGCCGGAAGCCCCGGCTAGAGCCTCCGCTGTCCCGTCCGCGCGACGCGCCAGCTCCTGTCGCGCCGCGGCCACGACATCACTGTCCATATCCCCCTGCCCGGCCAGCCAGCGCAGATAGTCGTCCGGCGGCTCCGACCAGGCCTTGCCGCGATGCTTGCCGAACGGAATCCGCTCCAGGCTGCGCGGCTCGTGCGTCCAGGCCAACATCTGATCGACCGTCGCCTCCTTCAGCAGGTCGATCAGCAGATGCGCCGTCACCCAGGCGTCCGGCCCCGCCCGGTGCGCCGGATCAGCAAGGGCCGGATCGAGGTTCAGCCCGCGCCAGTAGCACAGCACCTGATTGGAATGCCCTGGAGCCTGCGGCCACACCGCCTTCGCCGAACGCACCGTACAGATCCACGGCAGCCCCCCGTGCGCCGTGTCCGCAATAAAGCCCCGCTCGAACCGCGCCGAATGCGCCACCATCACATCCGCCGGCTCGGCCAGGAACATTTCGCGCAGCCGATATTCGTCGCAGTGCGGATCGTCCCCGCAAAAATGTGCCGGCGTCAGATGATGCACCGCCATGGCGTGAAATGAGATATCCCCCCGCGGCCGGAACAGCTTCGACAGAGGCGGCAGGGCCCTCCAGCCCTCCCCATCGCGCACTACATCGACGATCCCGACCTCGATGATCTCCGAGGTGCGGTCCCCGCCGGAGGTTTCCAGATCGACGACTCGAAGGCGCATGTGGCGGACATAGGGGATGTGGGGCACCACGGCCAGCCGGGGTCCGTTGGGGTCTGACCCGAGGCTCCGGTCAGGTCGGTCCGCCCTCGACATCCGTTCGCGAAGGCGTCGACCGCCGGCGCGCGAACGGTGCTGTGCACAGCGCCAGAACCGTCAGCAGGGCCAGCATCATCCAGGCCTCGTTGATCGCCTGAACCAGCGCCAGCTTTTCGATCATCGGTGTCAGCGTGGCGGTCATCGCCGCATCGATCGGCTGACCAGCGCGGCTGGCGAACAGCGCCAGCGGAATGCCCAGGGCTTGGGCGGTCTCGGTGTCGCCCGCCTGCAGACGCGAGACGATCTCCCGCCCCAGTATCGGCGCGCGGCCATAGATGACGGTATCGATCAGCGCCAGACCGATGGCCCCACCCAGATTACGCATCAGGTTGAACAGGCCGCTGGCGTCAGGCACCTGCGACGGGGCCAGATCACCCAGCGCCAACCGGGTCGGCGGCAGAAGGCAGAGCATGATGGCGACGCCCCTGACGATCTGCGGCCAGAGCATCTGATCGAAATCGGTCTCGGCCGTCTGAAACGCACTCATCCCCAGACCGGCCGCGAACAGGGCGAAGCCGAAACCGATCAGAAGCCGGGCATCGACCCGCTTTTCCAGCACCACGGCCACGGGCGCGGCGACCAACTGAGCCAGGCCGGTCACCAGCATGATCGACCCGATCACCAGCGGTCCATGCCCCCGAACGAAGGCCAGGAACACCGGCATCAGATAGACCGATCCGAACAACCCCATCCCCAGCACGAAGCTGAGAATACAGCCGACCGCGAAACTGCGGTTCTTCAGGGTCCGCAGTTCCACCACGGGTGCTCGGCGGCCGAGGCTGCGCCGGACGAAGCCCACACCCGAGGCCAGGCTAAGCGCGCCCAATCCGAGCACCAGCGGCGAGGCCCAGCCCCGCTGCGGCGCTTCCTTCAAGGCAATTTCCAGCGTGGCGAGCGCCAGCGCCATCAGGACCAGTGCGACGAAATCCAGGTGCCGGATCTGGCCCGGCTCCGATCGCGCCCGGGGCAGCACGTAGACGGCCGCCAAGGCACAGAAGAGGCCCGGCCCGATATTGATCAGGAACAGCCAGTGCCAGGACCAGGTTTGGGTGATCCAGCCGCCGACGACCGGGCCGACGGTCGGTGCCAACACGGCCACCACCCCCGCGATCGTCGTCGCCACGCCCTGCCTCCGCACGGGGAACAGCAGGAATACGGCGGAGAAAACGGCCGGGATCAGGGTTCCGCCCGAGAACCCCTGGACCACTCGCCAGAAGATCAGGCTCCCGAAGTCCTGGCTGAGCGCGCACCCGAGGGAGGCCAAGCTGAAAACGGTCACCGATGCGACGAACAGCCAACGCATCGTGAACGCCCGGGTCAGGACGCCGGTCAGCGGGATCGCGATCACCTCGGCGATCAGATAGGCGGTCTGGACCCAGCTCATCTGGTCCGGCGCCACGCCGATCGCCGCCTGGATGGTGGGCAGCGACGTCGCCACGACCTGGATGTCGAGGATGGCCATGAACATGCCGACGCACATCACGATGAACCCAAACCAGAGTCGGATCGGGGGACCGGTGGGCACCGGGGCAGGGTTCGACATGACGGACATCTCTGAACGCGACCGGACCCGGGACGGGCTTGCCGCCGCAGGTTTGAGATCAAGCTAGGTCATGTGAATCGATGACCATCAATCCCAAACCCGCCAATCGGGTCCCTGCGCACTTGGCGCTGAGGCCTGCCGCAGGGCTGCGCGGCGGTGCGCTGACCGGCGCTCAGTTCTGGCCCGCCGCGCCGCCCGCCGAGGCCATCTGCAACTCGCCGGCGGGTTCGCGGAAATAGCGGTCGATGCCCTCGGCCACGGCCTGCATCAGGCGGCGGCGGGCGCGGGGGTCGTTGAGCAGCCGCTCGTCCTCGGGATTGGTGATGAAGCCCATCTCCAGCAGGACGGCGGGCACGTCGGGGGCCAGCAACACCGCCAGGCCAGCGTCGCGGTGGCTGCGGCGCAGCATAGGATGGTCGGCACCCTCCAACTCGCCCAGCAGGGTCCTCGCCAGCAAGGCCGAGCGGTTCTGGGTGGCCCGCTGGGTCATGTCCAGCAGGATGCGGTCGACCGACGGGTCGCGGCCCGGCAGGTTGAGGCTGCGATGCCAGTTGTCGCCGCGGGTGAACTCGCGCACGGCCCGGCCGGCACCTTGATCGGACAGGGTGTAGACGCTGGCACCCCGGGTGGCCGGATCAGCCCCGGCGTCCGCGTGCAGCGAGATGAACAGGTCCGCGCCCGCCTGACGAGCGATGGCCACACGGCGGTACAGGTCGACATAGGCGTCGCTGTCGCGGGTCAAACGCACGCGGTAGCGACCGCCGCGCTCCAGCTCCTGCTTCAGGGACAGGGCGGCAGCCAGGGTCACGGCGCTCTCGCGCGAATGGGCCCCCGTCGCGCCGGGGTCGCGCCCCCCATGGCCGGCGTCGATAAAGATCAGCGGCCGCTCCGTGGGGCGCGCCGGGGTCCGCTCGGCCCGGGATGCGGTCCGCGGGGCCGGAGCGCGTCCGGTGGCTTTCAGGTCAATGACGTAGCGGTAGTGGGCGACGCCGTCGCCGGGGGGCAGGATAAAGCGGCGCTCGATCTCGGCGCTGGTGGCCAGGTCCAGTTCGACGCGGGAGGCACCGCCTGCGCCGGCGACGCGGAAGCCACGCACCAGTCCCTGGCCGTTCCCGGCCATGCGGCTGCTGGGGGCCACGCCGGACAGTCTGACCACCACATGGCCGTCGTCGCCCGACTGGATCACCTGGCCGCGCGAGGTCCGGTCCATATCGACCACGACCCGCGTGCGCTCGGCGTCGCCGCCGAAGCGGACACGCATGACCTCGCCCATGGCCCCGGACGCCAGCCCGCGCCCCGCGGCCAGCACGGCGACGCAGAACA
This sequence comes from Caulobacterales bacterium, assembly GCA_038330765.1. Taxonomy (GTDB): domain Bacteria; phylum Pseudomonadota; class Alphaproteobacteria; order Caulobacterales; family Caulobacteraceae; genus Brevundimonas. Next base: position 8,342 of record JBBQOK010000045.1, read on the forward strand.
CCACGACGCCCACGGCGGCCAAAACCCGCTCGCGGACACCCCAATGCGCCATTCTGATACGCGACAGCCCGTGCATTTCGACGGAGACCCACCTTCTTGGTTGGCCGCATCATGACCCAACGTCGTCGCCAACGGGTTAAAGTCCTCGCGACTATGAATTCATTTCCGTCATGCTTATGATTGAACCGCTCGCGAATGATCGTGCCCCCTGATCCGTCAGGCAGGACGCGCCCTCTTCGCGGCGTGACTTTCACTGATCCGAGAGCCGGCCGGGCCCGCCCCGCCGATTCGACGACCGGGTTCGGGACGCCCTATCGACGGCGCGTCCGGACCCAGGACCCTACTGAACCCTCATGGGCTATACCGCCTGCGCTCCCTTCCGGTCTGATCTGACCGACCTCGCCCCCGGCACTCGCCGTGGCGACGGGATGGCGCACGCCTCCGCCCGCAATCCCATTCGGCGAGCCGCCTGCCCCCTTCGCGGGGATGGCCGAGCGCGCCAGAAAGACACCTTCCATGTCAAAGACCATGTTGATCGACGCCGCCCACGCGGAGGAAACCCGCGTCGCGATCGTCGAGGGCCGACAGATCGAGGAATTCGACTTTGAATCCCGCTCGAAGCGTCAGCTTCGGGGCAACATCTATCTCGCCAAGGTCACCCGCGTAGAACCCAGCCTCCAGGCGGCCTTCGTCGAATACGGCGGCAACCGCCACGGCTTCCTGGCCTTCAACGAGATCCACCCCGACTACTATCAAATCCCGGTCGCCGACCGCGAAGCCATCATGGCCGAAGCGCATTCGGACGAAGACGATCACGACGACCTCGGCCGCGAGAGTGACGACGGCGAGTCCGAAGGCGGCATGGCCGAGGAAGAGCGGCTCAAGCGCCGGCTGATGCGCCGCTACAAGATTCAGGACGTCATCAAGCGCCGCCAGGTCATGCTGGTCCAGGTCGTCAAGGACGAGCGCGGCGGCAAGGGCGCGGCCCTGACCACCTGGCTGTCGCTGGCCGGCCGCTACTGCGTGCTGATGCCCAACACCGGCAAGGGCGGCGGTATCTCGCGCAAGATCACCCAGGCCACCGACCGCAAGCGTCTCAAGGCCGCGGCCGCCTCGCTGGAGGTGCCGCGCGGCATGGGGCTGATCATCCGCACGGCCGGTGCCAAACGCACCAAGGCCGAGATCAAGCGCGATTACGAATATCTGCTGCGCCTGTGGGAAACGATCCGCGAGACCACCCTCGCCTCCAACGCCCCCTCGATGATCTATGAGGAGGAAAACCTCGTCCGCCGCGCCGTGCGCGACATGTTCGACAAGGATTTCGACGGCATCCAGGTCGAGGGGATCGAGGGCTTCAAGGAAGCGCGGGACTTCATGCGGGTGCTGATGCCCTCGCAGTCGAAGAAGGTGCACCTGTACCAGGGCGCACGCCCGCTGTTCGCCTCCAACGGCATCGAGGAGATGCTGACCCAGATCCACCAGCCCATCGTGCCCCTGCCCTCGGGCGGTTATCTGGTCATCAACCAGACCGAGGCGCTGGTCGCCATCGACGTCAACTCCGGCCGCGCCACCAAGGAACGCAACGTCGAGGCCACGGCCTTCAAGACCAATATGGAGGCGGCCGTCGAGGCGGCCCGCCAGCTGCGCCTGCGCGACCTCGCCGGCCTGATCGTGATCGACTTCATCGACATGGATGAGTCGAAGAACAACCGCACCGTGGAGAAGGTGTTGAAGGACGCGCTGGCCAAGGACCGCGCCCGCATCCAGATGGGCCGGATCTCCGGCTTCGGCCTGATGGAAATCAGCCGTCAGCGCCGCCGTCTCGGCGTCATCGAAGGCGCCACCGAGGTCTGCCCGCACTGCCAGGGTGCCGGTCGCATTCGTTCGGCCGAGAGCGCCGCTCTGATGACGCTTCGCGGCGTCGACATCGAGGCCGGCCGCAACGGTGCCGGTTCGGTCACCCTGCGCGCCTGCACCGCCGTGGCCCTCTACATCCTGAACCACAAGCGCGACTATCTGCAGCGCCTGCTGACCGAGCGCGGCCTCAACGTCGTCATCCAGATCGACGACAGCCTGGCCCAGGGCGAGCACACGATCGAGCGCACCGAAACCAACGAGGACTTCACCCCGCCGGAAGGTCTCGAGGCCTTCGTCGATCTCGACGACGACTTCGACGACAGCGCCTTTGCCGAGGAGGAGGAAGAGGACGAGTTCTCCGACGACGTCGAGAACGATGACGAGGACGCTCCGGATCGCGAGGACGGTGACGACGACGAGCCGCGCGAACGGGCCGAGCGCGCCGACGGCGAGCGTGGCCGCGGACGGGGACGGGGCCGCCGCCGGGGCGGACGCCGTGAGGAAGGCGAAGCAACGCCGCGCGACGCCTCGGACGCCGCGCCCGCTGCCACCTCCGACGACGACGACGACAGCGAGGCCGGACGCCGGCGCCGCAGGGGCCGCCGGGGAGGACGCCGTGTCCGCGAAGAGGTCGGCGAACGTGACGGTTTCAACTGGGTGCGCGGCCGCACCCCGTCGCTCGAGGATCCCTACGTCTGGTTCGATCCGATCAACCCCGAGCGCACCCAACCCCGCGACGACGCCCCGCCCACGACGGCGTCCGGCACCGACGAAGCGATCAGCGAGCGTCCCGAGGATGACACGGGCGGCGAACGCGCCGGCCGGTCGCGCCGCCGTCGCGGCCGTGGCCGTGGTCGGGATCGCGGTTCGGACACCGGCCTGACCCAGGAAATCAAGGTCGAGACCCGCGCCACCAACGAAGGCATGCCGCCCGACGGCTCGCCCGACACGCCGATGGCCGTGGTCATCGAGGACCAGGCCGATGGCGCGGCTCCCGCCGTGGTCGAGGAACCCAAGCGCCGCCGCGTGCGCCGCAAGGTCTCGGCCAGCGCCACGGAGGCCTCGGAGGCCGAGGCGATCACCACGCCGGCCGAGCCCAATGAAGCCGAGCCGGTCGCGGAGCCCGCAGTGCTGGACGTCACACCGACCGAGGCCGCCGAGGTCGTCGAGCCGAAACCGAAGCGCGCGCCGAAATCGGAGCCCACGCCCGCCCCGGCACCCGAGGTCGACGTGGCCGCCCTGATCGCCGAGGATCCCAATCAGATCGTCGCACCGCCCGAAAAGCCGAAGCGGGGATGGTGGCGCCGTTGAATGGCCGCGATTAGATAGTGAGGATCGACGCGGGGGTCGACGGTATCGGGAGTACGCCATGAATTGGCTGACCAGACACGCCGCCCGCGTCGCCGGAGCTGCGGCAGCCGCCGGCCTTGTGCTGACGGCGGCCGCGCCCGCCTCGGCCCAGAGCGCTATCCGCGACACCGAGATCGAGGCCATCATCCACGAATGGTCCGCGCCGGTGTTCACCGGCATGGGGCTGGATCCGGCCGAGATCGAGATCCTGTTGATCAACGACGGCGACCTCAACGCCTTCGCCACCCGCGGGCGGATTATGGGGGTCAACACCGGCCTGATTCTGAAGACCCGGACGCCCAATGAACTGCTGGGCGTGATCGCCCACGAGGCCGGACACATCAAGAACAGGCACACCCTGCGCGACGGGGCCCAGAACGCCGGCATGCAGCCGATGCTGATGACCATGGCGCTGGGGGCATTGGCCATCGCCGCCGGGGCACCGGACGCGGGCGCGGTCCTGCTCGGCAACAGCCAGTATTTCGGCACCCTCAGCGCCCTGCGCTACATGACCCATCAGGAAGGCGAGGCCGACAACACCGGTGCGCGCGCCCTCGAGAGCGCGGGTGAATCCGGCCGGGGCCTGGTCAGCTTCTTCGAGAATTTCCGTTCGCAGGAAGTCTTCTCGGACGCCCGCCGCTTTCCCTATTTCCGCAGTCACCCCCTGTCCTCGGACCGAATCGAGAACCTGCGCCGCTTCGTCTCGGAACAGTCGAACTACAACCATCGCGACACGCCGGAACGGCTGGCCCAGCACGCCCTGATCCTGGCCAAGATCCACGCCTTCATGGACAATCCGCGCGAGGCTCTGCGCGACTATCCCGAGACGGACACCTCCCTGCCCGCGCGATACGCCCGCGCCATCGCCTGGTATCGCGACGGCCAGACCGACAGGGCCCTCGATGCGGTCGAGGTTCTGCTGACGGAACAGCCAGAAAACCCCTACTTCTGGGAGTTGAAGGGCCAGATCCTGTTCGAGGAAGGCCGCCCGGCCGAGGCCATCGGCGCGCACCAGCGCTCGGTCGAGATCATGCCCGACGCCCCCCTGCTGCGCATCAACCTGGCCCACGCCCTGCTCGAAACCCGCGACCCGGCGAATCTGGAACAGGCGGTCGATCAGCTGAAGCGCGCCACCGCGCTGGAGAAGGACAACGGCATGGGTTGGCGTCTGCTGAGTCAGGCCTACGCCAGTCAGGGTAAGGAGGGCGAAGCCCGCCTCGCCTCCGCCGAAATGTATTTCGCCATCGGTGCCGAACGGCAGGCCACCCAGTTCGCGCTGCGCGCCCGCGACATGCTGGAGCCCGGCTCGGCCGAATGGACCCGGGCCATGGACATCGTCTTCGCCTCGGGTGCCACCCAGGATGACGTCGACGACGTCGATCGCCGCAACGAACGCCGCCGCCCTGTCATCATCCCGGCCGCCGGCTGAGACCCTTCTTCCCATTCTGCCCGAGAGCCGCATGACTGACGCCCCCGATCCCGCGCCCAAATTCTCGCTCGCTGGCCTGCTTTCCGGCGAGCGCGCCGGGATCGCCGCCCTGGCGGTGTCGGTCGTGGCCCTGATCGCCGCAGTCTCGCCCTATGCCTCGGGCACGGATTTCGACAGCCGGGTGCGAGCCTATCTTCTGGCCCATCCCGAGGTTCTGCAGGAAGCCAGCGACGCCTTGAACATGAAGGCCGACCAGCAACGCGTCGTCGATGAACGGCGGAAGGCGAAAGAGATCACCGCCCGGGTCGCCGCCAATCCGGGGCTGCTGGCCGTCGACAGCCGCGACGCGGCCTTCGGTCCCACGGATGCGCGGGTGACGGTGATTGAATTCTTCGACTTCCGCTGCCCCGGCTGCAAGGCGACCGCGCCCGAGGTGTTGCGGATGATGCAGGCCCACCCCGAAGTGCGTTTTGTCTTCAAGGAATGGCCGATCCTCGACGGCTCGTCCGACGGCGTGTCCCACTATGCCGCACGGGCGGCGCAGGCCGCGCACCGTCAGGGCAAATATCTGCCGGTATTCCAGGCCCTGATGGCTGAACCCGCCCTGTCCGAAGCCGCCGTTGACGCCATTCTGGAGGCCAACGGCGTGTCGATGTCCGAGGCGGAGGCGGCGATGGCCGGTCCCGAAATCGCGCGGCACATGGCGGACATGCAGACGGCGGCCACCGCGCTCGGCCTCGTCGGCACCCCGACCTTCTTCGTCAACGGAACGGCCAGTGAAACCATCCAGCCCGCCGCACTGGAACGCATGGTCCGCGAGGCCAAGGCGGCGAACTGAGCCGTCAGGCCAGCTTCAGGGTCATCCGGCCGCCGATCCATTCGACGCGCGACTTGCGTTCGGCCTCGGCGGCCGCGGCAGTGTCGCCGAGCGCCGTTTCGGCCTGCGCCAGGACGAAATAGCTGTAGGGATCGCTCGGCCAGTCCTCCAGTAACTCCAGGATCTTGGCCTTGGCACCTGCAGCATCACCCGAAGCCAGCATGGCAGCGGCCAGGCTGCGCCGGGTCGGGTACCAGATGATCGGCGGATCGCCGCCCTCCTCGCCGCCCCCCTGCAGTTCCGCGGCCCGGCCATAGGCGGTCAGTGCCGCCGCATGGTCGCCGTCGATCATCGCGGCGCGGCCTTCCAGAACCCGCTGGGACAGTTCGGTGAACGCCTTGCGGTTTTCCTGCATCGGCCCTGTAGAGAACGACGCATCCTCCCGCAGCGCCGCGATGGCGGCGGCTTCCGCGCGGACCGCATCGGCGTCCCCGGCCCTTGCCGCCGCCTCCCCGCGGGCATAGCGCCAGCTGATCCGCAGCATCGGATGGCTTTCGGGCGGCTCCTTCAACGCCGCCACCTGCTCAGCGGCGCCGAAGCGGCCGTAGATGGCGTAGGCGTTGTTGGTCATCATCTGCCGCCACATATTGTTGACCGGCACATCCGGGTAGGTGGCGAGGAACCAGTCGGCCAGCTTCAAACCCTCGACATCGCCGCCGGCCATCAGGGCCCCGCCCATGCCGAAGTGGATGTTGTGCCCGTGCAGCGGCATCCCCTTGACGCCGCCCGGCGGCCTGGCCAGCCCGTCATAGCGCCGGTCCAGCGCCACGGCATTGACGTTGGACATCATGGCGTCCTTGTAGCGCCCCACCCGGTAGAAGGTGTGCGACGGCATATGCACCAGATGGCTGGCATTCGGTGCCAGCGCCGCCAGACGCTCGCCATAGGGGATGGCCTTGTGCGGATCGTCCGACCATTCCGTCAGGTGGATATAGAGGTGGATGGCACCGGGATCGTCAGGAGCCTGGGCCAGGGTCTGTTCGAGGATCTGCATCGCCCGGGTGATGCCCGGATCGGCGGCCTTGCCCTCGTCGTCCCACCATTCATCCGCCTTCAGCATCCAGGCGTCGGCGGTTATGGCGGCGACGGTGACGTCCGTCGGATTGCGTCTGGCGATCCGGTCCATGGCGGTGGCGAAGCGGCGCGAACGCGAACGGTCAGATCCCGAATACCGCTGCACCATGGCGTCGATCATCTGGCGCTGCATGGGCGTGGCGCGGCGGGCCAGCCGACGGGCGTCACGCGCGGCCTTCAGCGCCTGGCTCTGGGTCTCGGCGCTCCCGCCGCCGCCGTTCAGGTTTGGCCCCATCGCCCAGGCCTCGCCCCAGGCGCACATGGCGCAGGTCGGGTCCAGCAGCCGCGCCTTGCGGAAGGCGCGGACGGACTCGTTGTGCTCAAATGCCCAGCGCAGCCGGACGCCGTGGTTGAACCAGGCCTGCGCCTCGGCACTGGCCGTCTCGATCTGGAAGCCGCCCGTCCCGAAGCCGTCGACCATAACCATGCCGGCCACCGGCGTGCCGGCGTCGTCGTCCGCTGCCGGAGGGCCGCAGACCGACGGCCGTTCGATCAGGTCCATTATGGCGCGATCAGCTGTGGCGTCTGCGACCGCGGACGGCCCGATCATCATCACGGCGGCGGCTACACCGCACATCAGCGGGCTGCGCATTGCGGAAATCTCCCCTGTCCCCAGATCATACTTGCCTAACTCCCGGATGAAGCCAAGCCGCGCTTCTTCCTTTCCGGCGAACGGGCCATACTTGCGAATCCCATGCTGATCCGCCGCCTCCCCCCCGAAACCGTCAACCGCATCGCCGCCGGCGAGGTGGTCGAACGCCCGGCCAGCGCCATCAAGGAGCTGGTTGAGAATGCGCTCGACGCGGGCGCGACCAGGATCGAGATCCAGGCCGACGGCGGCGGCCTGACCCGCATCCTGATCGCCGACGACGGGCACGGCATGGCCGCCGACCAGCTGGCGCTCGCGGTCGAACGCCACGCCACCTCCAAGCTGGAGCCCGACGACGCCGGCGATGTCGATTTGCTGCGCATCCATACCCTCGGTTTCCGCGGCGAGGCCCTGCCCTCGATCGGCTCGGTCGCCCGGCTGACCATCACCAGCCGGCCCCGTGAAGGCGGCGACGCCCATCAGATCACCGTCGAGGGTGGCGACCAGCGACCCGTGGCCCCCGCCGGCTTCCCCGGCCCACACGGCGCACGTGTCGAGGTCCGCGACCTGTTCTACGCCACCCCCGCCCGGCTCAAATTCATGAAGTCCGAGCGGTCCGAGGCCATGGCCATCTCGGAGGAAATCAAGCGTCAGGCCATGGCCCACGAAGGCGTCGCCTTCACCCTCGACCTCGACGGCAAGACCACCCTGCGCCTGCCCGCCGAACACCCCGGCGACGCCGGACGTCTCAAGCGGCTGGCCGCCCTGCTGGGCCGGGACTTCGAGGCCAACGCCCTGCTGATCGACCAGGCCCGGGATAACGTCCGCCTGACCGGCTACGCGGGCCTACCGACCTACAGCCGCGGCAATGCCGGCCACCAGTATCTGTTCGTCAACGGCCGCCCGGTGAAGGACCGGCTGCTGCAGGGCGCGCTGCGCGGGGCCTATGCCGACTTCCTC
>JBBQOK010000046.1:0-16017 GCA_038330765.1 Caulobacterales bacterium
GAGATTTATTTGTCTGCCCGTCTCCCTTTCGAGGGGCGCGGCGGGCGGCCAAAGGAGAGTTCAACCTGGTACAGATTTTCGTTCGCGATAATAACGTCGATCAAGCACTGAAGGCCCTGAAGAAGAAGATGCAACGCGAAGGCAGCTTCCGGGAAATGAAGCGCCACGTGCACTATGAGAAGCCCTCGGAGAAGCGCGCCCGCCAGAAGGCCGAGGCCGTGCGCCGCGCCCGCAAGCTGGCCCGCAAGCGCATGCAGCGTGAAGGCCTTCTGCCGCCTCCGAAGCCCCGGGGACCGGGCGTGGGCGGTCCGAGCCGCGGCTAAACCCCGCTCGACACCGAACGAAACGATCAAGGGCCGCCCCGGAAAACCGGAGCGGCCCTTTTGTTTGCTTCCTGCTCCCCTTGCGGGAGAAGGTGGCCGAGCATCGCGAGGTCGGATGGGGGGTAGCACCCACCATTCGGATTGCGGTCCGGTGGGTTAAGTCGCTCAGACCTGAGCGACCCCTCATTCCGCCCCTCCGGGGCACCTTCTCCCGCAAGGGGAGAAGGATCACATCAGCCTACTTCCCCCCACCCCGGATCGCGCCGCCGAAGCTCTTCCAGCTCAGCTTCACGTCCGACAGGGCACCCGCCCGGAACGCCCGGCCCGCGATCCAGACCATCAGCAGGGCGAAAGCGAACATGCCCGCCATGGTGCCGACGATCTCGATCAGCGGCGGCTCCGAAGGGGCGCGGGCGCTCATCAGGAAGGGCGTGAAGAACGGGATCCACGACATGATCTGCACCACCGGCGAGTCCGGAGTGCGGATCGCCATCTGCATGACCAGCAGCGGCACGACCAGGATCATCATGATCGGCCCCATCAGCGTCTGGGCATCGCGCGGCGTCTCGCAGAAGGCCCCGATGGCCGCGAACAGCACCGCGTACATCAGATAACCGCCGACGGCGTAGGCGAGGAAATAGGCCAGCAGCCCGCTCTGGATCAGGACCTCTCCGACCATGGGCGCATACTGCGGCAGGCCGGCGATCAGGCCGAAGGCCCCGATCCCGCCCCAGACCAGCAGCACGGTGATGGTCAGCATGGCCACGCCCAGCACCTTGCCGGTCAGGATTTCTGTCGCCGAGGCCGAGGACAGAAGCACCTCGAGAATCTTGTTCGACTTCTCCTCCATCACGCTGTTCAGCAGGATCGAGGCACCGGTGATGATCAGCGACCAGAGGATGAAGCCCGAGGCCAGCCCGATGTAGCCCGGCAGTTCATCGCGGAACGTGACCTCCCCGCCGCTGGCTGATTTGGGGGACAGGGTGATCACGTCGGGGTCAAAGGCGGCCGTCGCCGAAACCACGGCCGGATCGATCCCGGCCTGCTCGAAGACCGTGCGGCGTTGCTCCTCCTTGAGCGCGGTGCGCACGAAGCGCTCGACCGCGGTGTCCGTGGCCTTGCGGGCCCAGACCCGGGCCGTCGGTAGGCCGTCCGTCCGGTTCAGCAGCACGACGGCGTCGAGGCGATCACCCTCCGCCACCTCGTCACCGAGATAAAGACGCGCGACCTCTTCACGGGCCTCGCCGGGCGAGGCGGCGGCCAGATCGGCGGGAACGGCGACGAAGGTCATCCTCGGACCGTCAAGGCCGCTGAGCGCCCCCTTGGCGGCCTTGCCGCCCGCGGTGCTGCCGGCGGCGGCCTCGATCTGGGCCTCGGCCTCCTCCCGTTGTTTGGCCCGTCGCGCCTCATTCTCCCGAAGCGAGGCCTCGACGGCGGCGGCGAGGCCTGTGGCCTGCGGCCCCTCCTCGACCAGCACGACCTGGCGGACGGGCTGATTGGACGCCATCAGGATCGGGATCGCGCCTCCCAGCACGCCGAAAAGGGGAAACGCCAGCAGCGACAGCCAGAAGCCGAAGGTCTTGGCATAGGCGGCGAACTCGCGCCGGGCGATCAGAAGGGTGCGTTTCATCGGGCGGCCTCCACGCCGGCGGCTTTGACGGACTGGTCCTGATCCGGGTTGTCGCCGGTCAGGCCGATGAAGGCGTCGTGCAGGGTCGGCTCGCGCAATTCGAAACGGCGCACGTCCAGCCCGTTGAGGAAGGCGGCCTTCAGGGCGTCCTGCCCTCGGCCGCCGGCGGTCAGCGCCGCCTTGAGGACGCGAACGCCGTTGGTCTCGGAAACGACCTCGACGCCGCTGACGCCCGGCAGGCCGGCGGCCTGATCCGGCGCGATGACGCCTTCCAACTCGAGGAAGCGCGGTGTCGTGGCGCGGGCCTCGGCGACCGTGCCCTCGAAGGCCTTCTGGCCGCGCGCGAGAAGCACGACCTTGTCGCACAGCCGCTCGGCGTGCTGCATCACATGGGTCGAGAACAGGACGGTCGCTCCGTTGGCCGCCAGGTCGCGGATGACCTGCTCCAGCCCCTGCTGGTTGACCGGGTCGAGACCAGAGAAGGGCTCGTCGAGGATGACGAACTCGGGCCGGTGCACCACCGAAGCGATCAGCTGAACCTTCTGGGCCATCCCCTTGGACAGCTCCTTCATCTTCTTGCGCTTCGAGGCGCCGAGCCCCTGGGCGTCCAGCATCTCGCGGGCGCGGCGGCGGCCTTCGCCGGTCGGCAGGCCCTTCAGCGCGCCGAAGAAGGCGATGGCGTCGACCGGGGTCATCTTCTTGTAGAGACCGCGCTCCTCCGGGAGGAATCCGATACGGTCGCGGACCTTGCGTCCGTCGTCAGCGCCCAGAATCTCGATGCGGCCCGAGGTCACCCCCTGCAGGCCCAGGATCATGCGAATGGTCGAGGTCTTGCCCGCGCCGTTCGGCCCGAGGAAGCCGCAGATCGTGCCCTTCTCGACCTGGAAGCTGAGGTCGCGCACGGCCTTGAACTCGCCGTATCGCTTGCTGACTCCGTCGAGCGTCAATGCCGCTGTCATATTTCCTCCGCCGGTCCAGCTACTGGCGACAGTGGTAGAATTGTAAAGGACGTTTGACAACACCGCGACCGGTCAAAGCCGTGCCTTTGTCATGAATTCCGTGTCATGTTCCGTGGACAGAGTCGGGTGAGCCGACCGGAACAGCGAATGCCCTACGATTCCTCGCCCTCGCCCGTGGCCCCCCAGGCTGGTTCCCGCCTGTGGACGGCGGGTGCCAGCGCGGGCGTGTCCATCCTGGTGCTGCTGGGGCTCGCGGCCTACCAGCCGGCGCTCGCGCCGTATCTGGTGGCCGGGGCGGCGACGGTGGCGCTGGCCACCTGGGCGGTGAACCGGCGCAGGCCGGGGGCGATGCCGGCGCCGCCGATCGCCCCGACCGAAGCGCCGCCGGCCGACCGCGCCCTGCTGGACAGCCTGTTCGAGGGTCTGGGCGATCCGGTGCTGGTGGTTTCGGGCGGAGAGGCGGACGACATCGCCGGACGCCGGGTCATCCTGGCCAACGCCGCCGCCCGCGACCTGCTGAGGATTCCGCGCGAGGGGGCCCTGCTGGTCTCGGCAATGCGCGATCCGGCGGTGCTGGAAGCGGTGGACGAGGCCCTGTTCGGAAATCTGACGCGGACGACGAGCTATTCCGGCGTCGGATCGCAGACGCGGCACTGGCGGGCGCTGACACGCCCCCTGCCCTCGACCGACGACCAGACGCTGGCCCTGGTCGTGCTCCGCGACGAGACGGACGTGCGGCGCATGGAGCTGATGCGCGTCGACTTCCTCGCCAACGCCAGCCACGAGCTGCGCACGCCACTGGCGTCCCTGTCCGGCTTCATCGAGACGTTGAAGGGCCACGCCAGGGACGACCCCAAGGCGCGGGACCGGTTCCTCGACATCATGGCGACGCAGGCCGACCGGATGAGCCGGCTGGTCGCGGACCTGCTGTCGCTGAGCCGGATCGAGTTGAACGAACATATCCCCCCGGCGGGCCGGGTCGATCTGGCCCGGGCGGCGGTCGACGTGGTCGACGCTGTCAGCGTTCTGTCGGCCGAGCGCGGCGTGAAGGTGCAGTTGCTGGACCGCGAGACCAGCGCGCCGGTTCACGGCGACCGCGACGAGATCGTGCAGGTGGTCCAGAACCTCGTGGACAACGCCATCAAATATTCGGCCTCCGGCGACACGGTGGAGATCGAGATCCAGCCCGACGTGACGCTGCACCACGCCTCGGCGCCGTGGTCAGGCGGCAATCGGGGGGACGGGGCGACGCGGCTGCCGCTGGTCACGCCGGACCGCGAACCGGGACAGCGGTTCGCCGCGGTGACGGTGCGCGACCACGGGCCGGGCATGGCGCGAGAGCACCTGCCCCGACTGACCGAGCGCTTCTACCGGATTGAGGGGCAGAAGAGCGGCGAACGTTCGGGCACCGGCCTGGGCCTCGCCATCGTCAAACATATCGTCAACCGGCACCGGGGCGGACTGACCGTCGAGAGCGCCCCGGGGCACGGCGCGGTGTTCACCGCCTACTTCCCCGTGGTCGTCCGCAAGGGATCCGCCGGCAGCGTGTGACAGGTCTGCGCCGGAGCGCCGGACGCCGTAACAGAACTGTCATGCCGCCGTCTTAATCCGCTGACCATTCAAGGGCAGGTTCCGCCGCGGGACGGACCGGGCAACCGGCTGGCCCGATTCCCGTGTCCCGGACCTGCATGACCTGGTTTTTACTGCCGATCCTGATCGTCGCAGCGGTCGCCGCCTATGTCGGCGCGCGTCAGCAGGCGCGTCGGCGGCACCAGGGCCAGAAGCCCCACTCACGGCCTGCCCAGCATGGTGCCTACGCCCTGATCTGGACCGTGGTTCCAGCGCTGGTGGTGCTGCTCGCCGCCTCGATCGCCACCCCGTCCATCGAACGCCAGCTAACGGTGGCCGGCGCGCCCGAGGCGGTGAACCAGCTGGAGCCGTTCCGGCGCGAGGCCTTCTTCTCGGACGCCCGGACCGTAGGCGCGGGACGCCAGGCGGTGCAGATCTGGCCCGCCCCCTATGCCGAGCTGCTGCCCGCCGAGGGGCGGCGCGCGGCCGGGATCAGCCAGATGCTGGACCTTGCGGCCATCGTTGGCGCGGCCCTGGCGGCGATGCTGGGTGCCCTGTTCGTCTTCAACCAGATCCGTCCGGGGTTGCGCGCACGCAACCGTGTCGAGGGCTGGATCATCGGCGTGCTGTTCGCCGCCTCGGCGGTCGCGGTCCTGACCACCGTCGGCATCATCGCCTCGCTGGTGTTCGACTCCATCCGCTTCTTCTCCTCGGTGCCGATCGCCGAATTCCTGTTCGGAACCCAGTGGAGCCCGCAGACGGCGATCCGGGCCGATCAGGTCGGCTCGACCGGTGCCTTCGGGGCCTTGCCGCTGTTCGCCGGCACCTTCCTGATCATGCTCATCGCCATGACGGTGGCTGCGCCGGTCGGCCTGTTCGCCGCCATCTACCTGTCGGAATACGCCGGACCGGTGTTCCGCGCGACCGTCAAGCCGGTGCTTGAGGTCCTCGCGGGGGTGCCGACCGTGGTCTACGGCTTCTTCGCCGCCCTGACCGTGGGACCCGCGTTCCGGGAGTTCTTCAACGGCATCGGTGCCCTGCTGGTCGGCGGACCGCTGGACGGGCTCGGCCAGTATCTGATGCTGGTTCAGAACCAGATGGCGCTGGTGGCCGGGGCGGTGATGGGCATCATGCTGATCCCCTTCGTCAGCTCCCTGTCGGACGACATCATCAACGCTGTGCCGCAGAGCCTGCGCGACGGCTCCTACGCCATGGGCGCGACCAGGTCGGAGACGGTCAAGCGGGTGCTTCTGCCGGCCGCCCTGCCCGGCGTCGCGGGAGCCATGCTGCTGGCCATGTCGCGGGCCATCGGCGAGACCATGATCGTGACCATGGCCGCCGGCCTCGCCGCCCGCCTGACCCTGAATCCGCTCGACACGGTGACCACGGTGACCGTGCAGATCGTTACGTTGCTGACCGGCGATCAGGAGTTCAACAGCCCCAAGACCCTGGCGGCGTTCGGCCTCGGCCTGACCCTGTTCCTGGTGACCCTGGTGCTGAACATCATCGCCCAGCGCATCGTCCAGACGTACCGGCAGCAGTATGACTGACGCGACCTCTTCCCCGCCCGACAAGACGACGCCGGACACCACGCGCGTCGACCGGCTGCGCGCCGGACTGAAGGGCCGCTACGCCCGCGAGAAGCGGTTCAAACTGTATGGACTGCTGGCCATCGGCGTGGCGGTTGGCTTCCTGCTGTTGCTGCTGGGCCGGATTTTCGAACAGGGTCACACGGCCTTCTACGCCCATACGGTGACCGTGCCGGTCTATATGGACCCCGCCCGGATCGACCGCGGCTATCCGCAGGGCACCAATTTCGAGCAACTGGTCGCCGAACAGCAGCTGGTGCGGCTGGGCGTTCAGGACGACGCCCAGGGCACCAAGGCCACGGCCATGCGCGGCCTGTTCTCGTCCGAGCTGAAATACGTCGCGGCCGCCCGCGTCCAGAAGCAGCCGGGCCTGATCGGCCAGACCGTGACCCTCGCCGCCCCCGTCTCGGACGACGCGGACCTGTATTTCAAGGACGAGATCTCGATCGCGACTCCCGCCGCCCAGCGTCGCCTGTCGGACGAGCAGATCGGCTGGCTGAACCGGATGGAGGCCCAGGGCCAGGTCTCGAGCCACTTCAACACCGGACTGTTCACCAAGGGCGACTCGACCGAGCCGGAGCTGGCCGGCGTGCTGGGTGCCGTGGTCGGCTCGGCCCTGATGCTGCTGGTCACCGCCCTGATCGCCATTCCGCTGGGCGTCGGCGCGGCCGTCTATCTGGAGGAGTTCGCGCCCCGCGGACGGCTGACCAATCTGATCGAGGTCAACATCAACAACCTGGCCGCCGTGCCGTCGATCATCTACGGCCTGCTGGGCCTCGCCCTGTTCATCAACTGGATGCACCTGCCGCGCGCCAGTCCGCTGGTCGGCGGCCTGGTGCTGGCCCTGATGGCCCTGCCGACCATCATCATCGCCACCCGCTCGTCGCTGAAGGCGGTGCCGCCGTCGATCCGCGAGGCCGCGCTGGCCATGGGTGCGTCCCGGACCCAGACGGTGTTCCAGCACACCCTGCCGCTGGCCATGCCCGGCGTGATGACCGGTGCCATCATCTCGATGGCCCACGCCCTCGGCGAGACGGCGCCGCTGCTGCTGATCGGCATGGTCAGCTTCGTGCCGGGCATCCCCCACGCCCTGACCGAGCCGACCGGCGCCCTGCCGTCGCTGGTCTACATCTGGGAGAATGCGTCGGAGCGTGCGTTCCACGAGCGCACCGCCGCCGCTATCATGGTCCTCCTCGCCTTCATGATCGTCATGAACGCCGCCGCCATCCTGCTGCGCCGGCGCTTCGAACGCCGGTGGTAGTCTCAATGAAGTTCACCCTCTTCCGCGCGCCCGACGGATCCGAAGGCGGCCAGACCAAGGACACGCCCGCAATGGCCGTCCCGCCGGTCCTCCACGGCGGCGGGCCGGTCGGCCCGACCAAGATCGCCGCCCGCGACGTGTCGGTCTTCTATGGCTCCAAACAGGCCCTCTTCGACGTCTCGCTGGACATCCCCGACAAGACGGTCACCTCGCTGATCGGCCCGTCCGGTTGCGGCAAGTCCACCTTCCTGCGGACCATGAACCGCATGAACGACACCATCCCGGGCTGCAAGATGACCGGTCGGATCGAGATGGACGGCGAGGACATCAACGCCCGCTCGGTCGATCCCGTCCTGCTGCGCGCCCGCGTCGGCATGGTGTTCCAGAAGCCGAACCCCTTCCCCAAGACCATCTTCGAGAACGTCGCCTACGGCCCGCGCATCCATGGCCTGTCGTCGTCCAAGGCCGACCTCGAGGGCATCGTCGAGGCGTCGCTGAAACGCGCCGGCCTGTGGGAAGAGGTCGCCGACCGCCTGCACTCGCCGGGCACCGGCCTGTCGGGCGGACAGCAGCAGCGGCTGGTCATAGCCCGCGCCATCGCCGTCGAACCGGAAGTCATCCTGATGGACGAGCCCTGCTCGGCCCTGGACCCGATCGCCACCGCCAAGATCGAGGAACTGATCGACGAGCTGCGCGAACGCTACTGCATCGTCATAGTCACCCACTCGATGGCCCAGGCCGCGCGGGTGTCGCAGCGCACGGCCTTCTTCCACCTCGGCCGGCTGGTCGAGACGGGGTCCACCGAAGATATCTTCACCAATCCGCGTGAGCGACGCACGCTCGACTACATTACCGGCCGCTTCGGCTAGGATCGCTGCGATGAACCAGCACACGGTCAAGGCCTACGGGGACGAACTGAACCAGCTGACGGCCGAGGTCGCGCGCATGGGCGGTCTGGCCGAGGCCCAGGTGGCCGACGCCATCGACTCCGTCGCCCGCCGCGACGTGGCGCTGGGCAGGGCTGTGGTCGACCGCGACAGCAAGCTGGACGGGATGCACCGCGACATCGAGAAGAAGGCCATCCGTCTGATTGCCCTGCGCCAGCCGGTCGCCTCGGACCTGCGCAAGACCCTGTCTGCGATGAAGCTGGCCGTCGATCTGGAGCGCACCGGCGATCTGGCCAAGAACATCGCCAAGCGCGGCCTGATCCTGGCCGAGGGCGAGCCGATGCAGCCCCTGACCCGCTCCATCGAGCGGATGGGCAAGCTGGTCTCGATGCGGCTGCGCGACGTGCTCGACGCCTATGCCGCCGGCGAGGTCGACCGGGCCATCGGGGTCTGGAACACCGACGACGAGGTCGATGAGCACTACAACAGCCTGTTCCGCGAGCTGCTGACCTACATGATGGGCGACCCGCGCACGATCGGGGCCTGCACCCACCTGTTGTTCATGGCCAAGAACCTCGAACGCATCGGCGACCATGCGACCAATATCGCCGAGACCATCCACTACGAGATCACCGGTCTGGAGTTCACGGGCGAGCGCCCGCGCTGGAACCCCTCACCGGACGATGACGGCCCCGCCGCCCCCTGACGGAGAAGATCACGTGCAGCCCTATGTTCTGGTGATGGAAGACGAGGACGCGTTGGCCACGCTCCTCCAGTACAACCTCGAGAAGGAAGGCTACCGCGTCGTGGTCGCCGCCGACGGCGAGGAAGGGATGCTGCAGATCGAGGAGCGTCTGCCGGACCTGGTCCTGCTGGACTGGATGCTGCCCAAGCTGTCGGGGATCGAGGTCTGCCGCCGCATCCGCGGGCGTCCAGAGACCCGCAACCTGCCGATCATCATGCTGACCGCCCGGGGCGAGGAGACGGACCGCGTGCGCGGCCTGGATACCGGTGCCGACGACTATATGACCAAGCCGTTCTCGATGACCGAACTGATCGCCCGCATCCGCGCGGTGCTGCGCCGCATCCGGCCGGGCCTGGCTGACGACCGCATCAACCACGGCGACATCGTCATCGATCGGGTGGCCCACCGCGTCCGCCGCGTCGGAACCGAGATCCACCTCGGCCCGACCGAATTCCGCTTGCTCGACCACTTCATGCAGCACCCCGGCCGGGTGTTCAGCCGCGAACAGCTGCTGGACGCAGTCTGGGGCTCCGACGTCTATGTCGAGGCCCGCACCGTCGACGTCCACGTCGGCCGCCTGCGCAAGGCCTTGAACATCGACGGCACCGTCAACCCGATCCGCACCGTGCGCTCGGCGGGGTATTCGCTGGATCTGGGGGGTTGAGCGGCGGTCAGACCTGACCGCCCGCCTCCCGCCTCGTCGCCGGCGCGGCGAAGACCTAAGGGCCCTTCGGTTTGGGACCGAAGCGGTTCTCGCCCCGCTGGCTGTCCGTGAGACCAATCCAGAGCAGGAAGCCGAGCCCGACCAGGAACATCAGGCCGAACAGGCCGATGGCCGGCCCGATCAGGGCGAAAATCGCCGCGGGATCCTCGTTCTCGAGAGCCGTCGCGTTCATGATGGCGGTGGCGCCGATCATGGTGAAGGCCACCATCGTGCCGACAATGCCGACCGCATAGGGGATGGCGGCGAGCCAGCCAGTGTGCCCCATGTCATGAAGCCGCTTCACGGTGATTGCCAGGTTCGGCCAGATCAGGGCGATCGAGAGGAAGAACCCAAGCAACGGGATCCAGCCAAACACGACGCCGAGACCGAGGCAGACCAGCCAGCCGATCCAGAAATGCGATCGACGCGTACGGCCCTCAAACGAAAGGAACAGGTGCTTCCAGTCGAAGCTCTGAACCTGGGTTGACGATTCGATGGTCATGCGACTCTCCCCTCATCCGCTGATCCGGGATCGGGAGCATGGCTGACCGGGTCGAGCTTCGCAAGCCAGCGTTCCGCGGGCCCTGATCCCCCCTCGGCACCGTTGGTGCCTCTCAGCCCGCCACGATCTCCTCCGGCGCCAGCTCATAGACCGTCGCGCAATATTCGCAGGAGACGCGGATCTTGCCGTCGTCCTCGACCATCTCCGCCCGCTCCGCCGGGTCGAACGAGGCCAGCACGGCACCGATGCGGTCTTTGGAGCAGCGGCAGGTAGCGCTGAGAGCGCGGGCGTCCTCCAGCCGCACGCCATCCTCGTGGAACAGGCGGAACAGCAGGATCTCCGGCGTGATGGTCGGGTCCAGCAGTTCATCGTCGGCGAGGGTCTGGAAGAAGGCGCGCGAGCGGTCCCAGACATCCTCGGTCGAGCCGCGGGCGTCGTCGCCGGCGATCAGCTGGATCAGCGCCCCGCCGGCGCGCCACGCCGTCCCGGTCTCCGTGGTCATCTGGCCGACGGCCAGCCGCACCCTGGTCGGGATCTGCTCGGACTGCTGGAAATAGTGTTCGGCGGCCAGCGACAGGCTCTCGCCCTCGATCGGGGTGATGCCCTGGGTGCGCTCGAAATCGGGGCCGCGGTCCAGGGTCATGACGAACACCCCTTCCCCCAGCAGCGTCCTCGCCCCCGGCCGCGCAAAGCCCTCTGACGCCTCGGCCACTTCGGCCTCGTCGAACCGGCAATAGCCGCGCATATGGCCACGGGTGTCATAGTCGGCCACGACATAGCGCACCGGCCCGTCGCCCTGGGCCTGGACGATCAGCCGGCCTTCGAACTTCAGGCTCGAGCCGATCAGGGCCGCCAGGGCGCAGGCCTCGCCGAGCAGGGCGGCGACCGGCTCGGGGTAGGCGTGGGCCGACAGGATGGTGTCGATGGCGGGGCCCAGACGGACCAGACGGCCACGCACCGGCCAACCCTCGATCTGGAAGGCGGCGGCGAGATCGTCAGCCAGGGGCGCGGAAGGCGCGGCGGCGGGCGCGTGATCGGTCACGGCGGTCCTCGAACGGATGATTGTGCGGAAGAGCCGCAAGATAGGCGCCCGTATCGCGATTGGTAAGAGCCGCGTGCTACAGCAGGAACCGGCGGGGTTTCGACCCCGTTCCAGAAGGCCACTGTGAACACCATCCTGCCGGCGATTTCATGACCAAAGCGAAGCTCAAGCCCCTCAAACAGCAGGCCATCGTGGTCACCGGAGCGACGTCGGGCGTCGGCCTGGCGGTGGCGCGGCGCGCAGCACGGGCCGGGGCCTGCGTCTTCCTGGTCGCGCGGGGCGAGAACGATCTGAAGGCCCTCACGGAAGAGCTTCAGGCCACGGGCGCGCGGGCGGCCTGGGCGGTGGCGGACGTGGCGGACCATGACGCCCTGGCCGAGGCGGCCGAGAAATGCCGGCGGTTGTTCGGCGGCTTCGACACCTGGGTCAACAACGCCGGCGTCTCGATCTACGGCACCATCCGCGAGACCACGCTGGAGGACCAGCGCCGGCTGTTCGAGACCAACTACTGGGGCGTGGTCAACGGCTCGATGGTGGCGGCCGAACACCTGCGCGACCGGCCGGGTGGCGGGGCGATCATCAACGTCGGCTCGATCCTGTCGGACGCCCCCCTCCCGGTTCAGGGCGTCTATTCGGCGTCCAAGCACGCGGTGAAAGGCTTCACCAACGCCCTGCGCATGGAGCTGATGCGCGAAGAGGCTCCGGTCACCGTCAGCCTGGTCAAGCCGAGCGCCATCGACACCCCCTATTCGAAACACGCCCGCAACCTGACCGGTCAGGCGGTCCAGAACCCGCAGCCGGTCTATGCGACCCACGTCGTGGCCGACACCATCCTGTACTGCGCCGAGCATCCGATCCGCGAGATCACCGTCGGCGGCGGCGGCCGACTGGTCGCCAGCTTCTATTCGATCCTGCCCGGTGTGGCGGAACCTCTCTTCGCGCGGTTCGCTCCTAGTCTGATGCGGGACAGACGTTCCGCGTGGCAACCGGACGAGGACGGGCTCTATGACCCGACCGAGGACGGTCTCGATGAAGAGGTCTACTATCCCATGGTCCGTCAGTTCTCCGCCCTCGCCGAAGTCCGCAAACATCCCGGCATTGCCGCCGGCGTGGTCGCCGTTCTCGCGGGCGTCGGCCTGGCCACCCTGCTGCTGAACCAGCGCACCGGCCCGACGCGGCTGGAAAGCCTGCGCGACCGGTTCAACCCCCGCGACTGGGTCGACACCAGCGGCCTTCGCACCCGCTTCGACGACATCACCGAAACGGTCCGCCACAGCCTTACGGAAGCCGGTGAACGCGCGTCGGACCTTGGCGATGACGCCCGCCACAAGTCGCGCCGCTTTTTCCACGACGCCGGCCATTCCTCGCGCAAGGTGCTGAAGAAGCAGGGCAAGCGCGCCGGTAAATATGCATCCGACGCCGGAAACTACGCCAGGGCCCACGCCAGGGAGGGCGGTGCCCTGCTGGCGCTGGCGACCATCGCGGCGGCGGTCGGCGCGGCGGCGCTGGAGACCCGGCGGCCCGACAGTCGCCTGCGCAGCCTGGGCAAATTCTGATCCCTTACGTCCGATTTTGACGTAGCGGCCTGATAGTCTGATCGCCGGTCGTCTCTCGGGACGGTCGGCTGCGTTCACGCCCATCGCCGCCGTGAACCATCCGCACGCAGTGCACGCTTTGCACGCTCTGCACGGTATTTTTTCGAGACGACGGCCCGCTCCGTTGCTGCAACTGCGAAGGTGGGCCAAGGTCCGGGCATGGCTGATGCGGCGACCTATGTTTTCGAT
The DNA here is from genome assembly GCA_038330765.1 of Caulobacterales bacterium. Taxonomy (GTDB): domain Bacteria; phylum Pseudomonadota; class Alphaproteobacteria; order Caulobacterales; family Caulobacteraceae; genus Brevundimonas. The sequence continues at coordinate 12,995 of JBBQOK010000046.1, forward strand.
TTCGACTCGACCCTGGTCCGCGTCGAGACGCTCGAAGTCCTGGCCGACCTCGCCCTGGCCGGGACGCCGGACCACGGCGAGGTCCGCGCCGAGATCGCCCGCCTGACCGATCAGGCCATGGCTGGCGACCTGGCCTTCGGCGACGCCCTTCGCAGCCGCCTCGCCCTGCTGCCCCTGACCCGCGACCATGTGCGGACCCTCGCCGACCGGATCCTCAACGAGGGCACGCCGTCGGTCCGCAAGAACCTCGCCTTCTTCAAGGCCCACGCCGACCACATCATCATCCTCTCGGGCGGCTTCCGCGAGATCATCGCCCCCGTCGCCGAGCGTCTGGGCGTCGCCCCCGACCGGGTGCTGTGCAACGACCTGATCTACGACGCCGACGGTCGGGTCGCGGGCGTCAACGACGCCAATCCCCTGTCCCATGCCGGCGGCAAGCCCGAGGTGCTCAGAGCGCTCGGCCTGACCGGCCCGGTCGTCATGGTCGGCGACGGCTGGACCGACGCGGAGGTCAAACAGGCGGGCGCTGCCGATCGCTTCTACGCCTTCACCGAGATCGTGCGTCGCGAGCGGGTGGTCGCCGCCGCCGACGCCGAGGTCCGTTCGATCGACGAACTGCTGCATCTGGAAGGCCTGACCGGCCGCTGGTCCTATCCGCGCAGCCGGATGCGGATGCTGCTGCTGGAGGCGATCCACCCCGCCGCTATCGAGCGACTGGAGTCTGCGGGCTACCAGGTCGAGACGGCCAAGGGCGCGCTCGGCGAGGACGCCCTGATCGAACGGATCAAGGGCGTCCATGTGCTGGGCGTCCGCTCAAAGACCCAGGTCAGCGCCCGGGTGCTGGACGCCGCCGACCGGCTGATGGCGGTCGGCGCCTTCTGCATCGGGACCAACCAGATCGACCTCGACGCCGCCGCCGAACGGGGGGTGGCGGTGTTCAACGCTCCCTATTCCAACACCCGCTCGGTGGTCGAGCTGGCGGTCGGCCTGACCATCGCCCTGCTGCGCGACGTGGCGGACAAGTCGGCGGCCATGCACCGCGGCAAATGGAACAAGTCGGCGACGGGTTCGCGCGAGCTGCGCGGCAAGACGCTGGGGATCGTCGGCTATGGGGCCATCGGTTCGCAGCTGTCGGTCCTGGCCGAGGGCCTGGGCATGCGAGTTGTCTTCCACGACCTGACGGAACGGCTGGCGCTCGGCAATGCGCGGCGGGTTGCATCGCTGGATACCCTGTTGGCCGAGAGCGACGTGGTCAGCCTGCACGTCGACGGGCGGATCGAGAACACGGCGCTGATCGGCGCCGCCGAGCTGTCGCGGATGAAGGCGGGTGCCCTGTTGCTGAACCTGTCGCGGGGCCACATCGTTGATGTCGGCGCCCTGTCGCAGGCCCTGGGCTCCGGCCGGATCGGCGGCGCGGCCGTCGACGTCTTCCCGGACGAACCCGCCACCAACGCCGACCCGTTCGACAGCCCCCTGCGTGGTTTGAGGAACGTCATCCTGACGCCCCACATCGGCGGCTCGACCGAGGAGGCCCAGGAGGCCATCGCCGAGTTCGCGGCCGAGCGTCTGCTGGGATATCTCAATCGCGGCGACACGACGTTCTGCGTGAACCTGCCCAATGTGCAGCTGACCGAGGTCTCGGGCGGACACCGAATCCTGCACATTCACAGGAACCAGCCGGGGGTGTTGGCCGAGCTGAACCGCGAGCTGTCAGCGGCGGGGCTGAACATCCTCGGCCAGCATCTCAAGACCGACGAGCGCACCGGCTATGTCATCACCGACGTGGACCGCGACTATGATCCGCAGGCGCTCCGGGTACTGAAGAGTGTGGCCGGAACGCTGCGTTTCCGCCTGCTCCACTAGAAACCTCCCTTACGGCATCTTGCGTCACCGAAAAAGGAGCGCAGACTGGGGTCCAACGGTCGCGAAACGGACGGCCGATGGGAGGACACCATGTCACGATATCTTCGCGGGGCAGCCCTGGCTGCGCTGACGCTGGCCGCGTCTGCAGCGCTTGCCACCGCCGCTTCGGCCCAGTCCTACGGCCGTCTGGTCGTCTTCGGCGACAGCCTCAGCGACAACGGCAACCTTTTTGCCGCCACCTTCCGCACCCAACCGCCCTCGCCGCCCTATTTCCAGGGCCGATTCTCGAACGGGCCGGTGTTCACCGAGCTGCTGGGGTTTACCGCCGGGGTGTCGGCCGCCGGCGCGCCCGTCAGTGGCAGTATCAACTATGCCTTTGGCGGCTCGCGCACCGACAACGTCGTGGCCTTCCCGCCCGGCATGCGCCAGCAGCTGACGACCTACACGACCGCGGGCGGGACCTTCGGCAGCCGTGATCTGGTCAGCGTCCTGGGCGGCGCGAACAATATCTTCCAGAGCCTTGGTGCCTTCGCCGTGCTGCCTCCGGCCTCGCAGGGCAATCCCACGGGCTTCATAACGCCGACTCTCACGGCCGCCATCGCCGACATGACCTTCCTCGTCGACAACATCGCCTCGCGCGGCGCGGGGACCATCCTCGTCACCAACCTGCCGCGCCTGGGGACCACGCCGCAGTTCCGCACCACGCCCCTTGCGGGTCTGGCCGACTTTGCCGGTTCGACGTTCAACACCGGTCTGCAGACGGCGCTTTTGACGACCGCCGCCGCCCGTCCGGGAACGAACATCATCCTGTTCGATATCGCCAAGATCAGTGACGTGCTGGCAGCCAATCCGGGCCGGTTCGGTCTGATCAACGTCACCGACCCCTGCTTCAACGGCGTGACGGTCTGTTCGAACCCGGACAGCTTCCTGTTTTTCGATGGGGTTCATCCGACGGCGGCGGGCCACAGGCTGTTCGCGGCCCTGGGCAACGACTATCTGTACTACGGTGATCGCGGAGCCGCCTCGACCCTTCAGGGCGAAACGGCCTACCGTCACCGCGAGGACGCGCTGGATGCCGCCAGCGCCCGCCTTTCCGGCCGCGGGGCCTGGACGTCAGGCACATCGGTCACGGTGGGAGGGCTGTTTGACAGCACCGAGAC
>JBBQOK010000047.1:0-15982 GCA_038330765.1 Caulobacterales bacterium
CCGCCGGAGGCGCTGCGGTAAGGCGTTAAGAGCGCCGCCCGACGCAAGCTCCCGGAAACTCTCCGCGCGGAGCGTCTGTCTGCGTCGAAACGGTAATCACAAAGAACTCCGGGCGTGGCCCGGCGCTCCGCACGCCTTCCCTCAACCCGCCGCGACTTCGGGCGCGGGACGCTGAACGCTGCGCGTCTGATCGTCACAACCTTCCATAAGGAGCCGCGGATGCCGAATGCCCGTTCACGCCATGCCGCCCCCCGCCCGACTCCCGCCGAACGCCGGGCGCAGGCCGACCTCGAACGCCGCTTCCTCGAGGTCATCGACTGGAAGGATGCGGTCCATGCCGAGGCCTGGCGGGCAGCCCGCGCCGAGGGCCGCAATCACTGCGGATCGATCGGATTCGAGCGGGCAAGGGAGGTGGTCATTGCCTCGGGCCATCCCCGGCCGCCCGAACCCTGGCCCGACCCGGCGCTCTGGCCCAGGCGGTGGTGCAACGAACCTCTGTGGCCGCACGAGGAACAGGCGCGCGCGGAACTTGACGCCGGGTGATCTTGGCACGCGGCCTCGCTGGGTCTAGGTCGAAGGTTCAACCTCTTCAGGAGACGCACCATGGCCGATCTGGCTCAAGTCACCGAACACATTCGCGGCGCCGTGGGCGACAACTCCGGTCTGGGCAAGACCGTGAAGATCGATCTGGGCGACGTCGGCAAGATCTACATCGACGGGGCCTCCGTGCCGAACTCGGTGACCAATGAGGACAAGCCCGCCGACGCCACGGTCTCGATGTCGTGGGATGACTTCATGGCCCTGTCGAACGGCCAGCTGGACCCGATGATGGCCTTCATGCAGGGCAAGCTGAAGATCGCCGGCGACATGATGATCGCCCAGAAGCTGGCCCCGCTGTTGAAGCGCTGAGACGCGCGCCGACGAACTGAGTTTTCAACGGCGCGGCTCCGACGGGGCCGCGCCGTTTTCGCATCGGAGTACGACCATGGATTTCCGCCACAGCGACCGGGCCGTTCACTGGCAGGAACGCGTCCGCCGCTTCATGGAGGACAATGTCCTGCCGCGCTCGGCTGAATACTGGGCCCAGGTCCGCGAGGACCACACCCGCCAGCCTCCGGTCATGGAACAGATGAAGGCCCAGGCGCGCGAGGCCGGCCTGTGGAACATGTTCCTGCCCGGCGAGCACGGGGCGGGCCTGACCAATCTCGAATACGCGCCGCTGGCTGAACAGATGGGCCGCGCCCTGTGGTCGGCCGAGGTGTTCAACTGCAGCGCTCCGGACACCGGCAATATGGAGGTGCTCCATATGTACGGGAGCGCCGAACAGCAGGCGCGCTGGCTGAAGCCGCTGATGGCCGGCGAGATTCGCTCCGCCTTCCTGATGACCGAGCCTGAAGTCGCCTCGTCCGACGCCACCAACATCCAGACCCGGATCGTGCGCGACGGCGATCACTATGTGATCAACGGCCGCAAATGGTGGTCGACCAACATGGGCCACCCCAATGTCGCGGTCAGCATCGTCATGGGCAAGACCGACCCCGACGCCGCCACCCACGCCCAGCAGTCGCAGATCATCGTGCCCACGGACACGCCCGGCTTCCGCGTCGAGCGGATGCTGACGGTGTTCGGCTACGACGAGCGCCCGATCGGCCACGCCGAGGTGGTGCTGGAGAACGTCCGGGTGCCGGTCGAGAACCTGATCGCCGGCGAGGGCCGGGGCTTCGAGATCGCCCAGGGCCGCCTCGGACCGGGCCGCATCCACCACTGCATGCGCGTCATCGGCGCGGCCGAACGGGCGCTGGAGCTGATGACCGCCCGCCTGCTCAGCCGTACCGCCTTCCGCAAGCAATTGGCCGAGCATTCGGTATGGGAGCAGCGCATCGGCGAGGCCCGGACCCAGATCGAGATGTGCCGCCTGCTGGTGCTGAAGGCGGCATGGATGATGGACAACGGAGGAGCCAAGAACGCCAAGTCAGAGATCGCCCAGATCAAGGTCGCCGCCCCGCGCATGGCCCTGCAGATCATCGACGACGCCATCCAGGCCTTCGGCGGCGCGGGCGTTTCGTCCGACACCCCGCTGGCCGAGATGTACGCCATGGTCCGCACCCTGCGCATCGCTGACGGTCCCGACGAGGTCCACAACCGCACCATCGCCCGGCTCGAATACGCCAAACACGGCGGTCGCGGCGGCTAGCGTGGGAAGGCGATCTCGCCTACCGATCGACGATCACTGAATGGGGCGCACTATGAACCAGGGTATTGTCTTCGCTGCCGCGCTGATCGCGACAGGCCTTCTGACGCCGACAATGGTGACGGCGTCCGAACCCGCCAGTGTCATCCAGGCCTCTTCCAACCAGGCCGTCGTCGAGAGCCTGTACCGCGCCTTCGCCGCGGGCGATGGCGCGACCATCTCGACCGTCCTGTCTCCGGATCTCGTCTGGATCGAGGCCGAGAACGGCCCGTACGCCGATCTCAATCCGTATAACGGCCCGGCCGCGGTGTTCGAAGGCGTATTTGGTCGCATCGGCGCGGCCTTCTCCGACTTCGCCGCGACCCCGCAGAGCTATCTGTCGAGCGGAGACACGGTCGCGGTGCAGGGGCGCTATACCGGGACGAACAACGCCACGGGCGAAGCGTTGGACGCCCAGTTCGTGCATGTCTTCACCGTGCGGGACGGTCGCATCACCGGCTTCCAGCAGTACACCGACACCGCTCAATGGGTGGATGTGGTGACCCCGGACTGAGCGGGCTTCAGCCGCGCGGCCAGACGCTGACGTCATCCGGCCAGACCTGTCGGTTCGGCGAGCCGTCGAACGCCCAACGAATGAGGCGGGCGGTCTGCAGGGCCCCGGCGCGCAGCAGCGGACGGGGCAGGGCGGAGGGATGGGCGGCGTGCATGGATCGAGCCCAGTCGGGAAGAAGATCCATCCCCGCCTGCATGATCACCCCGGCGGCTCCGTCGACAGCGGCTGACCCGACCGTCTGACGCAGGACCATGGCCGCCACCTCATGCGTTCGGGCATCGGCGCGCAGCTGCGGGCGATACGACTGGATCAGCGCCTCGGCTGCGGCCCGGGTGCGGGGCAGGGGATCGGCGTTCAGCCCCTCGCCGATGCAGGCCATCTCGGCGAAATAGACGTCCTGTTTGGCCAGAGCCATGTCTGGCTCGGCGTAGCGGATCCAGGCGTCGAGGAAGCTGATCGTCTCGGTGACATGCACCCACGCCAGCAGGGCAGGGTCGGAAACGCGATAGGGCGCGCCGTCGGGGAGGACGCCCGCCAGCTTCGCATGGATGCGGTTGACCTTGTCGATGGCCGCGCGGCCTGCCTCGGCATGGTCATAGGTGGTGATGGCTATGAATTTGGCCGTGCGCCGCAGCCGGCCGTGCATGTCGGCGCGGAAGTCCGAGTGGTCCCAGACGCCCGCCAGCACGGCCGGATGCAGCATCTGCAGCAACAGGCCGGAGACGCCGCCGATCATCATGGTGACCACGTCGCCATTGACCCGCCAGGCGATGCCATCCGCCGGGAACAGGGCGTCGGCCCGACGCAGCACCGGGCGTTCGCCCTTTTCGGCGTCGTTGAAGACGTCGGTGATGCGCTGGCGGATCATGGCGCGGACGGGATGGAAGCCGGCCATCAGTGCACGGTGCGTTCGAGGACTTCGATGCGCCGGTCGAGCTGGGCGACGTCGGCCTCCAGCCGCGCCTTCTCGGAGGCCATGTCGATCGGTGTCCCGTCCTCGTAAGACAGTCGAGCACCCCGGGCGATCAGGTCCAGCCGGTAAAGCGCCGTTACCCGCCGGGCCTTGAGGCGGTCGAGTGCGGCTGCCTGCCCCGCCATCAGACCGCGTCCCGCCACGCCTTCAGCGCCTCTATCGCGCGCATACTCATCAGCCGCTTCTTGGCGCGGCCGCGTTCCTTGAGCGGAATCTTGACGCCGGCCTCGTCGACCTTGGGCGCGTCTAGTGGGGGCAGCAGGCCGTAGTTGATGTTCATCGGCTGGAATTTGGAGATGCCGCCGGGGCCGTCGAGGTGGCCGCCGGTGATGTGCTCGACCAGCGCGCCCATGGCAGTGTGCACGGGCGGGGCCTCTAGCGGCTTGCCCAGTCGCTCGGCGGCGGCGAGACGGCCGGTCAGCAGGCCCATGGCTGCGCTCTCGACATAGCCCTCGACCCCGGTGACCTGACCGGCGAAGCGCAGGCGCGGCATGGCCTTGAGCCGCAGCTGGCGGTCCAGCAGTTTCGGGCTGTTGAGGAAGGTGTTGCGGTGCAAGCCGCCGAGGCGCGCGAACTGGGCGTCCTGCAGGCCCGGGATCATGCGGAAGACCTCGGCCTGGGCGCCGTGCTTCAGCTTGGTCTGGAAGCCGACCATGTTGAACAGTGTGCCCAGCGCATTGTCCTGACGTAGCTGGACGATGCCGTAGGCCTTGACCTGCGGATCGCGCGGATTGGTCAGGCCGACGGGTTTCATCGGGCCGTGGCGCAGGGTTTCGCGGCCGCGCTCGGCCATGACCTCGATGGGCAGGCAGCCGTCGAAATAGGGGACGTTCTCCCACTCCTTGAACTCGGCCTTGGGCCCGTCCAGCAGGGCGTCGATGAAGGCCTCGTACTGGGCCTTGTCCATCGGGCAGTTGACGTAGGCTGCGGCGTCTCCGCCCGGGCCTTCCTTGTCGTAGCGAGACTGGCGCCAGGCGATGTCGAAGTCGATCGTCTCGGCGTGGACGATGGGCGCGATGGCGTCGAAGAAGCTGAGCGCGTCCTCGCCGGTCAGGTCGAGGATGGCGGCGGCCAGGGCCGGGGAGGTCAAGGGGCCGGTGGCGACGATGACATTATCCCACTCCTCAGGCGGCAGGCCGGCGATCTCCTCGCGGACGATGGTGACGAGGGGGTGGCTCTCCAGTTTCGCGGTGACGGCCTGGGAGAAGCCGTCGCGGTCGACCGCCAGCGCGCCGCCCGCCGGCACCTGATGCGCGTCGCCGCAGCTCATGATGATGGAATCGAGCGCCCGCATTTCTGCGTGCAGCAGCCCGACGGCGTTGTGCTCCCAGTCGTCCGAGCGGAACGAGTTGGAGCAGACCAGCTCCGCGAGGCCATCCGTGTGGTGGGCGTCGGTCTTCACGCCGGGCACACCGCGCATCTCGTGCAGGACGACAGGGACGCCGGCAGACGCAATCTGCCAGGCCGCTTCCGATCCGGCGAGGCCGCCGCCGATGACGTGAACTGGGGAGGGGGAGAAGGTCATGGGCGGCTTCTAGCCGGGGGCCGCGGGCTGGGCTAGGCTGACCCCGCTACGGGGGAGTGAAGAATATGGCGTTTCAGGCAATGGATGCGGCGCTCGAGGGATTTCGAATCGCTCGGGAGAAGCCGAAGGCGATGCTGATCTGGGCAGGAGCCTCGCTCTTGCTCAGCCTGGCGTCGATGATCGGCGTGGTGCTGCTGTTCGGCGGATCGCTGAACGAGATGATGGAAATGAGCCGCACCCAGACCACCGACCCCGCCGAGTCCATGGCCCTGCTTGGGAGAATGGCGGCGCTCTACGTGTTCATCCTGCCCGTCGCCTTGCTGGTCTTCTCGATCTTTACCGCCGCCGTATACCGCACGGTGCTGCGACCCTCTGATTCCGCCTTCGGCTACCTGCGCCTGGGGGCGACCGAACTGAGGATGGCGGTCGTGCTGGTGGTGCTGTTCCTGATCAGCCTCGTGGTGACTATCGTTTCCGTGGTGTTGATCGGAGTGTTGGTGGGCATTCTCGGTGCAGTGGTCGGAATAGGCGGCGACGGCGGCCTGGGCGGCGCGCTCGCCTTCGGGGTCATTATGGTTCTGCTCTATCTGGCGATGATCTTCGTGAGCCTCGCCTTCTGGACTAAATTCTCGTTCGCGGGCCCCATGACTTTCCAGGAAGGGCGCATCCGCATCTTCGAGTCGTGGAACGCGACCAAAGGGCATTTCTGGCCGCTAATGGGGTGCTACATCGTGGCCGTCATTCTGGGCGTCGTCGTCCAGTTGCTGGGCGGCGCGATCAGCATGGCGGTGATGATGGGGTTCGGCGGTGCCGCGGGCTCAAACCTGCTGACAATGTTTGAGTCCATGCAGGCGGACTACAGTTCGATGGCGACCTTCTTCACCCCGGCGATCATCGCCAATCTGGTGATCAGTTCGCTGTTCTCGGCCCTCACCTACGCCATCTTCCTGGCTCCGCCGGCGGTGGCCTATCGTGACATCGTCGGGGCGCGGACAAGCGCCGACGTTTTCCGCTGACAGTGGACTGAAAGCGGCCGCTGGAGGTCGGACCGACAGGATTGGGGAACCTATGAAGGGCATTGAACTCTACGCACCGCGCAAGCCGCATCACCGCCGCACGTGGACGGCGGCGGCGCTTGTGCTGGCGGTCGTCTTCATCGTCCTGGGCCAGATACTCGCCGCCGTGCCTGGCGTCATGCTGGGCTTCATGTCCATGCAGGGGGAGACCGTCGGTTGGCAGGGGACGGCGTTCACGCTCGCATCCTTCGCCGTCATCGCCGGCATCGTCATCCTATGGGTCACCCTGTTTGAGCGGCGTGGTCTCGCGACCATCGGTTTCAACGGTTCGGGCCTGAAACGCTTCCTGCGCGGTTATGCGGTTGGTCTGGCGTTTCTCGTCGCTGTGGTCGGGATCATCTGGGTGCTGGGCGGCTACCGGATCGACGCCGGCGGCGTCTTCTCGTCTGCGAATGTCGCTGCGGCTCTGGTTCCGATCATGGTCCTGATGGTCGGCTTCGTGATCCAGGGATCGACCGAGGAAATCCTGACGCGCGGCTGGCTGATGCAGATCATCTCCTCCCGTCACGGCCTCGGCTGGGGTATCGGCCTGAGCGCGGCACTTTTCGGCCTGCTGCATGCCGCCAATATCGACCCGTCACCCGAACTTCTGACCGGAGTGCTCAACGTCATCCTGTTCGGCGTCTTCATCGGCATCTACGCCGCGCGCGAAGGTTCGCTGTGGGGTGTCTGCGGCTGGCATGCGGCGTGGAACTGGCTGCTCGGTCTTGGCTTCGGCCTTCAGGTGTCCGGACAGGTGATCGAAACGACGCCGCTGATAGTCGATCTGGGCACCCGGACGACCGTTCCCTGGTGGGTGACCGGTGCCGCCTTCGGACCCGAGGGCAGCGTCATCACCACGGCGGTTCTGCTGGTCGGCATGGCTGTTCTGATCATCAAGGGACGGACCCACGACTTCGGCGCCGTGGTGTCACCCGCTGAAGCCGCCGCCGACTAGGCCTGTTCTTTGGTCCGGGCGGGTTTGCGCCCGCCCGGCGAGGGGGCCGCGAGGGCCGCGACGCGCGCCTTGCGGCGGGTCTCGTGACGGTCGAGGACCTCCTTGAGGTATTTGCCGGTCCAGCTCTTGGGATTGGCGGCGACCTGTTCGGGGGTGCCGACCGCGACGATCTCGCCGCCGCCGTCGCCGCCTTCGGGGCCGAAGTCGAGCAGCCAGTCGGCCACCTTGATCACATCGAGATTGTGCTCGATCACGACGATGGTGTTGCCGTTCTCGACCAGCTCCTGGAGGACCTCCAGCAGCTTGCGGATGTCCTCGAAATGCAGGCCCGTGGTCGGCTCGTCGAGGATGTAGAGGGTCTTGCCCGTGGCCCGTTTCGACAGCTCTTTCGACAGTTTGACCCGCTGGGCCTCGCCGCCTGACAGGGTGGTCGCGGACTGGCCGACCTTGACGTAGCCGAGGCCGACGCGGTTCAGGGTCAGCATCTTGTCGCGGATCGAGGGCACGGCCTTGAAGAACGACCCGGCCTCCTCGACCGTCATGTCGAGCACGTCGCTGATCGACTTGCCCTTGAAGACGATTTCAAGGGTCTCGCGGTTGTAGCGCTTGCCCTTGCAGACGTCGCTGGTGACGTAGACATCGGGCAGGAAATGCATCTCGATCTTGATCAGGCCGTCGCCCTGGCAGGCCTCGCAGCGACCGCCCTTGACGTTGAAGCTGAAGCGGCCGGGGCCGTAGCCGCGGGCCTTGGACTCCGGCAGGCCGGCGTACCAGTCGCGGATCGGGCCGAAGGCACCGGTATAGGTGGCGGGGTTGGAGCGCGGGGTGCGGCCGATGGGCGACTGGTCGATGTCGATGACCTTGTCGAACAGCTCCAGCCCCTCGATGCGGTCGAAGGGAGCGGGCGCGTCCGAGGCGTTGTGCAAACGCCGGGCGGCGGCCTTGTAGAGGGTCTCGATGGTGAAGGTCGACTTGCCACCGCCGGACACGCCGGTGATGCAGGTGAACACGCCGCCCGGGATTTCGCCGGTGACATTCTTCAGATTGTTGCCGGTCGCACCGGATATTCGCAGCATCTTCTTGCGGTCGATCGGACGGCGGCCGTCGGCGGGCAGTTCGATCTCGCGCTCGCCGGTCAGATATTTGGCGGTCAGGGAGTTGGCATTGGCCATGACCTCGGCGGGCGTGCCCTGGGCGCAGACCTCGCCGCCGTGAATGCCGGCTGCCGGACCCATGTCGATGACATAGTCGGCGGTGAGGATGGCCTCCTCATCATGCTCGACGACGAGGACGGAGTTGCCGAGGTCGCGCAGGCCGCGCAAGCTTTCCAGCAGGCGGGAGTTGTCGCGCTGGTGCAGGCCGATCGACGGCTCGTCGAGGACGTAGAGCACGCCGGTCAGGCCCGAGCCGATCTGGCTGGCGAGGCGGATACGCTGGCTCTCGCCGCCGGACAGGGTGCCCGAGGCACGCGACAGGCTCAGGTAGTCGAGGCCGACATTGTTGAGGAAGCGCAGTCGGTCGCCGATTTCCTTGAGGATGCGGCGGCCGATCTCCAGCTGCTTGTCGGTCAGGCGTTCCGACAGGCTCGAGACCCACTGATAGGCCTTGGCGATCGACAGGAAGTTGATGTCCGAGATGTCCGAACCGTCGATGCGCACGGCGAGGGCTTCCGGCTTCAGCCGCTTGCCACCGCAGGCTTCGCACGGGGTTTCCGACTGGAAGCGGCCCAGCTCCTCGCGCACCCAGGCCGAGTCTGTCTCGCGCCAGCGGCGTTCGAGGTTCGGCAGCACGCCCTCAAAGGCCTTGGAGACCTCATATTTGCGGGCGTTGTCGTCATAGGTGAATTTGATCTTCTCGGACCCGGTGCCACGCAGGATCACGGTCTGGGCCTGTTCCGGCAGGTCGCGCCACGCCACGTCCATCGAGAAGCCATAGTGGCGAGCCAGCGACTGAAGGGTCTGGGTGTAGAGGGGCGAGGGACCGCGCGACCACGGGGCGACGGCACCCTTGTGCAGGGCCTTGTCGCGGTCGGGGATGACCAGATCGGCGTCAAAGGCGAGTTTGACGCCGAGGCCGTCGCAGGTCGGACAGGCTCCGAAGGGGTTGTTGAACGAGAACAGCCGCGGCTCGATCTCGGAAATAGTGAAGCCGGAGACCGGGCAGGCAAATTTCTCGGAGAAGGTCAGGCGGCGCGGCTGCTCGCCCTCGGGCGGATTGGCCCATTCGGCCACGGCGATGCCGTCGGCGAGGCCGAGCGCCGTCTGGAGGCTGTCGGCATAGCGGCTCTCGAGCCCGGCCTTGGTGACGATTCGGTCCACCACGATGTCGATGTCGTGTTTGAACTTCTTGTCCAGCGTCGGCGCGTCTTCAATGGCGTAGAATTCGCCGTCGATCTTGAGCCGTTGGAAGCCGGCGCGCTGCCACTCGGCCATTTCCTTGCGGTATTCGCCCTTGCGGCCGCGCACGACGGGGGCGAGCAGCAGCAGGCGCTCACCCTCCGGCAGGGCGTTCAGCTTGTCGACCATCATGGAGATGGTCTGGCTCTCGATCGGCAGGCCGGTGGCCGGTGAATAGGGCACGCCGACGCGCGCCCACAGCAGGCGCATATAGTCGTGGATCTCCGTCACGGTGCCGACGGTCGAGCGCGGGTTCTTCGATGTGGTCTTCTGTTCGATCGAGATGGCCGGCGACAGGCCTTCGATCAGATCGACGTCCGGCTTGCCCATCAGTTCGAGGAACTGGCGGGCGTATGCGCTCAGGCTCTCGACGTAGCGGCGCTGGCCCTCGGCGTAGATGGTGTCGAAGGCGAGCGAGCTTTTGCCCGAGCCCGACAGGCCGGTCATGACGACGAGCTGCTCTCGCGGGATGTCGAGATCGACGCCCTTGAGATTGTGCTCGCGGGCACCGCGCACGCGGATGAAGTTGTGCTTTTCGGTCATGAGGCCTGAAGACTGGGGAATCCGGGAACGCGACAGGGCCGGGGAGGGTCCGGTGCGACAGCGTCATATGGGGAGTGGTTTGCGGGTTTCAGCAAGAACATTATAGGAACCGACACGCATCCGCGCCAGTCTGCTGCCAGATTCCGTCAGCAGCGCAGGGTCAGGAGTCCGGCGGCGTCCACGTCTCGGTCGAGCGCAGATAGCGCTCGCCCTTGGCCAGCAGCACGCCATTGGCACCGGCAATGCCAAGCTCCAGGCTTTCGGCAATGCGGCGCGCGCGCTCGATGAAATGGGCGGCGGCGGCGGGAGGGCAGACGTCCGCTGCGGTGGCCTCGAACAGTTCGAGCCAACGGTCGAAATGGCGGGCGTCGACGGGCAGGGGCAGATGTTTGGGCATCGGGCGGCCGTGATAGACGCCGCTCATCAGGGCTACGGACGACCAGAACAGCCGCATCCGGGCCAGGTGCGGGCCCCAGTCGGTGATCCGCTCGGCAAAGACCGGACCGATCAGGGGATCGGCGCGGACGCGGTCGTAGAAGGCGTCGACAAGCCGGGCGATCATAGGCTCGTCGATGCCGGTCTCGGCTTCGATCCGCCGGATGACGGCCTGACGGCGGGTTTCGGGATCATCGGAGAGCGTCACCCGCCCTACCTAGGTGCCCGACAGTCTGTGCGCCATGGCGGCTATTGGTCGTCGAGGAAGTCGCCGGCGTTGAAGGTGATCACGCAGCGATGGTCGGCACCGGAGGACGTCGAGCAGGAATCGACGCCGAACATGTTGATCTGGACCTTGGCCGTCGAGCGATAGGAGCGGCCGTCGTGCTCGAAGGCGGAGTCGATCCGCGCGCTCCATGGCCCCAAGGCGTCGTTGAAGGCCCTGGCGGGCGCGCCGATGCAGGTGAACAGGATCAGTTCGTCGCCGCCGCCGTCGGACGCGCGGCGATAGGTGCCGGTCGATGTGGGCTGGCCGATGCAGTCGGCATAGAGGCGGGCGTTCGCCGGAGCCGGCTCGCCCTCAATCGGGGCGTAGGCTGGGACCGTCGGAACGGCGTCTGGCGCGTGGGCGCAGGCGGTCACGGCGAGGGCCAGCGAAAGCATGGCCAGCAGTGTCTTGTGGTTCATGAACAGTCCTCCCTGGCGCGACCGTCTCACGCTCTCGTCAGGGGGGGAGACTGGAAAAAGCTTGCGCGATCGCGGCTTCGCATACATCCTGATAGCTTCGCGTGAGTTCACTGGAGGCCCGACGAACATGATCAGCGCATTGGGAATTGGTTTCGCCCTTTCCGTTTCGCTGCTCGCGTTTGTCCATGTCCTTATCCAGCCTCGCCCCAAGCCCGTCCGCATCCGCATCCGCACTCGTGACGCTCGATCGCGTCGCGGCCCGAACGCCTGACGGTCACAGTTTATTTTCCGACCTGAGTCTCGCCTTCGGGCTTGAGCGCACGGGCATCGTCGGCCGCAACGGAGCGGGCAAGACCGCACTGCTGCGTCTGATCTCAGGCCTCGCAGTTCCCGCCGAAGGTTCTGTTTCGCGGGCCGGCAAGGTCGGCTGGCTGGATCAGCGCCACGATCCGGAACCCGGCGAGACCGTGCTCGATCTGCTGGGCGTTGCCGACGGCATGGCCGTGGTCCGCCGGGTGCTGGCGGGCGACGGCGGGGCGGACGATCTGACCGTCGCGGACTGGACGCTTGAAGCCCGGATCGGCACGGGGCTGGCGGATGTTGGCCTGCCGGACATGGACCCCGACCGCCCGGCGGAGACGCTGAGCGGCGGCGAACAGACCCGCGTGCGGCTGGCCGCCGTGCTGCTGGAACAGCCCGATCTGCTGGTCCTGGACGAGCCGACCAATCACCTCGACGCTGAGGGCCGGGCCGCCATCGCCGACCTGCTGGATCGCTGGAAGGGCGGCGCGGTTGTGGTCAGCCACGACCGCGCCCTGCTGCGCCGCCTGGACCGGATCTTGGAGCTGTCCAGCCTTGGTGCTGCGGCCTACGGCGGCGGCTACGATCTCTATGCCGAACGCAAGGCGGGGGAGCGGGCTGCGGCGGAGCACGATCTGGCGGTTGCCGAGCGCGACGTCGGCCGGGCTGCGCGTCAAGGCCAGAAGGCCGTGGAGAAGAAGGCGCGGCGTGAGAAGGCGGGGCGAGCCTTCGCGGCGAAGAAGTCGGAACCGAAAGTCCTGCTGGGGGCCATGGCCGAGCGGGCAGAGAACTCGGGTGGCCGCGAAAACCTGCTGGCGGCCCGCAAGGCGGAGGCGGTCGCGATCGAGCTTACGGAGGCGCGAGAGCGGGTCGAACGCTTTCGCGCCCTGACCATTCCGATGCCGACCACAGGTCTGTCGCCCGGGCGGACGGTATTGGTGCTGGATGGAATCGGGTGGGACGCCCCGGACGGCCGGCGGATCGTCGAACCCTTGTCCCTGCGGATCATCGGCCCGGAACGGATCGCGATTGGCGGGCCCAATGGGGCGGGCAAGACGACCCTGCTGAAACTGGTGGTCGGAGAATTCACCCCGACCACGGGGCACGTCGAACGCCGGGTGCCGGCGGCGCTGCTGGATCAGGAGACGGCGCTTCTGTGTCCCGGCGAGACCCTGATCGAGGCGTGGCTACGTCTGAACCCCGGCGGCTCGCCGCACGACGCCCATGCCGCACTGGCCCGCTTCCTGTTCCGCAATACGGCGGCGCAGCGGATCGTGGGCACGCTGTCAGGCGGAGAGCGGCTGCGCGCTGCCCTGGCCTGCGTCATGGCGGGAGAGCGACCGCCGCAGTTGTTGATCCTCGACGAGCCGACCAACCATCTCGACCTCGACTCGATAGGGGCGGTGGAGGCGGCTTTGACGGCCTATGACGGAGCCCTGATCGTGGTCAGCCACGACCCGGACTTCCTCCGCGCGATCGGCGTCGAACGGACCGTCGAACTCAGGCCTTGCGGTTGAAGGCCACGGCGCGGCCGTCGCCGGAGTTGGCGCGCCCGGACGCTCCGTAGGCCGACGGGTTGCCCCGGTGCGAGGCGACCTCGGCGGCGATGGTCTTCACCAGACCCTCTGAGATGATGCGCGCGGCCTCGATCGCCCGCGAATGACGCGACAGGACGGCCTCGAACGCCTCGGTCGCCCGGATCAGGGCGGAGCGCTCGCTGACGGGTGCGGCGGCGAGAGCAGCGGGGTTGGCTTTCAACTGCGCCGACTCGCGACGGTAGGCGTTGGCCAGGTCCTGGGTTCCGGCCAGGGTGGCGGCGGCGTCCTGCGGCCGATGCGCCTCGAAGGCGCGAGCCTCGGCCGTGAGACTGGCCGTCAGTCGCTCGGTCAAGTCCAGCAGTTGGCGGATGCGGGCAGTGGCGTTCAGTTCGGCGGTTCCGGTCATTGCGCTTGCTCCTGCATCTTCAACATCTGGGCGACGACCTGATCGGCGAGGCCGATGCCACCCGCCTTGACCGTCTGTTTGGCCATGGCCTCGATCATGAAGCCGCGCCATGTGCTCTCGGCCTCGCCGCCGCCGAACGGGGCCTCGGTCGACAGGCCCTCGAACATCGGCTTCAGCATCTGCGACAGGAAGGACGCCTCGAACGCTTCGGCGGTTTCGCGCATCTTCGCGGTCGCGGCGGGCGGCACCGGCGAGGGCTGCAGCAGGGACGGGGATACAGCCAGATCGCTCATGCTCACATCACCTCGATGTCGGCTTGCAGTGCGCCCGCAGCCTTGATGGCCTGCAGGATGCTGATCATGTCGCGGGGGCTGACGCCGAGGGCGTTCAGACCGTTGACCAGGGTGGACAGCGAAGTGCCGCCGCCGACGATGCGCATCTGCACCCCGCGTTCCTCCTCGACCGCCACGTCCGACTGCGGCACGACCACGGTCTGGCCGCCGCGGCTGAAGGGCTCGGGCTGGCTGACCATCGGGCTCTCCTGCACGGAGACGGTCAGATTGCCCTGGGCGATGGCGACGGTGGAAACGCGGACCGCCTCGCCCATGACGATGACGCCATTGACCTCGTCGATGATTACCTTGGCCGGAGCGTCCACTGTGACGGCCAGGTTCTCGACCCGGCTGATAAAGCCGGCCATGCCCATCTGGCCCGGCGCGCGCAGGGCGATGACGGTGCCGTTCTCGGCCAGGGCGGTGTTCGGATAGACCTGATTGATGGCCGCGGCGACGCGCTGGGCGGTGGTGAAGTCCGGATTGCGCAATGTCAGCCGCACTTCGTTCATATTGGCCAGTTCAAAGCCGGTCTCCAGCTCGACTGTGGCACCCGAGGCGATACGGCCGGCGGTTGGCACGCCGCGCGTCACCGAAGACCCCGAGCCGCCCGAAGCAGAGACCGCACCGGTCTGGATCGAACCCTGGGCCACGGCATAGACCTGACCGTCAGCGCCTTGCAGGCTTGTGACCAGAAGGGTGCCGCCCAGCAGGCTCTTGGCGTCGCACATCGAAGAGACGCTGACATCAATGCGCGAGCCCGGCGTGGCGAAGGGCGGTAGTTCGGCCGTGACCATGATCGCCGCCATGTTCTTGGAGTTGGCGTTGGAGCCGCGGATGTTGACCCCGAGCCGCTCGGTCATCCCCTCCAGCGACTGGCGGGTGAAGGGGCAGTTGCGCAGGCTGTCGCCGGTGCCGTTCAGACCCACAACCAGTCCGTAGCCCACCAACTGGTTGGTGCGGACGCCCTCGATGGCGGCGATGTCCTTGATCCGCGACTGGGCATCGGCGGCTCCGGCGAATCCCGTGAGGGCCGCGACGGTCAGGAGGGAGGCGAGCAGTTTCTGCATTGGTGCGGGGTCCGCGAACTGTTGTGCCTGTTGTGTTGCCAATGCCGTGCCAGACGAAAACCTGAAGAAAAACAGGCCAACTCTCCGATCCGGCCCCGGGGGATGCGGCAGAAACTGCCGGGCCGTTAACCAAACAGTGACGGGAGGCCAACGATGGTCGGACATGTCCTGGAGTCGCATTCCATGAAGGTCACTGGCCCAACCGGACCTGCCTCGTCGCAGGGAGCCAGATCCGCGAAGCCCGCAGGGGGCTTCTCCCTGCCGAGCGCCGGAGCCAGCGTGCCCGCAGGGGCCGCGTCGGCCGCTGCCGGCGTCTCAGGGGTCGCGGGCGTCTCGGCCCTGATGGCACTTCAAGGGGTGGAGGACGCCACGGAGCGGCGCCGGCGCGCCATCCGCAGGGGTGGCGGCCTGCTGGACCGGCTGGACGAACTGAAGCTGGCCCTTCTGGGGGGCGAAGCAGGCGAGGGCGCGCTCGAACGCCTGAGCCGCAGCCTGCGCGAGGAACGCCCCATAGACGCCGATGCCGGGCTGAACAGCCTGCTGTCGCAGATCGATCTGCGCGCCGCGGTCGAGCTCGCAAAGGCGGATATTCGCCGCAGCGCAGCATAAGTCGGCGAAATCGTTCCCAAAATCTCGCTTCAGGAGGGTTGGGTGATGAAGAAATGTCACGCTCCGCGACGCACTGATGGATTCGGTGGTCACGCTCGCGCGAGCGTTGTTGCCGCGACTCTTCGCCGTCCCTATACGCAGGGCTGCGCCACAGGGGGGCGCTGTTAAAGACCGTGAGTGCGATTATGACCGCATTGGCGTCTGTGATCGTCAAGCCGGCCGCGTACAGGCCGTCCGACGACGAGCCGTTCATGAACGAGCGGCAGCTGGCCTATTTCAGGGGCAAGCTGATGGACTGGAAGGATGACATCCTTCGCGAGTCCAAGGGGACTGTCGTCAACCTGAAGGCCGAGACGGAGAATCATCCGGATCTGGTCGACCGGGCGTCGTCGGAATCCGACCGGGCGCTGG
>JBBQOK010000048.1:0-15909 GCA_038330765.1 Caulobacterales bacterium
GGACGTCAAGCGCAGCCTGGGCGGCGGCGAGACGGGCGATGGGCACCCGGTAGGGCGAGCAGCTGACGTAGTCGAGGCCGACCTGTTCGCAGAAGGCGATCGACGAGGGGTCGCCGCCGTGTTCGCCGCAGATGCCCATCTTGATGCCCGGCCGGGCTGCCCCGCCCCGCTCGGCGGCGATGCGGATCAGGTCGCCGACCCCGGCCTGATCGAGCCGCACGAAGGGATCGGTCTCGAAGATGCCCTTGTCCAGATAGGCCTGCAGGAAGCGACCCGAGTCGTCGCGGCTGATGCCGAAGGTGGTCTGGGTCAGGTCATTGGTGCCGAAGGAGAAGAACTCGGCGTGTTCGGCCAGATCGCCGGCACGCAGGGCGGCGCGGGGCAGTTCGATCATGGTGCCGACCAGATAAGCGATCGACTGGCCGGTCTCGGCGAACACGGCCTGGGCGGTGCGGTCGGTCAGCTCGCGCAGGTATTTCATCTCCAGCCCGAGGGCGACCAGCGGGTGCATGATCTCGGGCAGCGGAGCCTCGCCCGACGACGCCTGAACCTCAAGCGCCGCCTCGAGGATGGCGCGGACCTGCATCTCGTAGATCTCGGGATAGGCCACACCCAGACGGCAGCCGCGATGGCCGAGCATGGGGTTGGTTTCGTGCAGTTCCCGGGCCCGACGCTTCAGCTTGGCGGCGTCCAGCCCTTGCGTCACCGCCAGCGCGTCGATCTCGGCGTCGGTGTGCGGAATGAACTCGTGCAGCGGCGGGTCGAGCAGGCGGACGGTGACCGGCAGGCCGGCCATGATCTCGAACAGGTCGACGAAGTCGGACTTCTGGAAGGGTGCGATCTTGGCCAGGGCGGCGCGGCGACCCGCCTCATCATCGGCGAGGATCATCTCGCGCACGGCGGCGATGCGGGCGTCGTCGAAGAACATGTGCTCGGTCCGGCACAGGCCGATGCCCTCGGCCCCGAAGCCGCGCGCCGTCTTCGCATCCAGCGGTGTCTCGGCATTGGCCCGGACGCGCAGGCGACGGACCTTGTCGGCCCAGGCCATCAGGGTCTGGAAGTCGCCGGTCAGCTCGGGCTCGATCATGGCCACGGCACCGTCCAGCACCTCGCCCTTCGAGCCGTCGATGGTGATGATCTCGCCGGCCTTGAAGGTGCGGCCACGAGCCATGAAGGTCCCGGCCCGTTCGTCAATCGACAGTTCGTTGATGCCGCAGACGCAAGGCCGGCCCATGCCGCGGGCGACCACCGCCGCGTGGCTGGTCATGCCGCCCCGTGCCGTGACGATGCCGCGGGCCGCGTGCATGCCGTGGATGTCCTCAGGGCTGGTTTCCTCGCGCACCAGAATGACGGCGTCGCCGAGCTGCGACAGGCGCTCGGCCTCGTCGGCGTCGAAGACGATCTTGCCCGTCGCCGCGCCCGGCGAAGCGGGCAGCCCCGCGGCCACGACGGTGCGCGCCGCATCGGGATCGAGGGTCGGGTGCAGCAGCTGGTCGAGCGAGGAGGGGTCGACGCGCGAAACTGCCTCCTCCTGCGAGATCACGCCCTCGGCGGCCAGATCGACGGCGATCTTCAGCGCCGACTTGGCGGTGCGCTTGCCGTTGCGGGTCTGCAGCATCCAGAGCCGGCCCTGTTCGACCGTGAACTCGATGTCCTGCATATCCCGATAGTGGGTCTCCAGTTTTCCCACGACTTCAACGAATTGGCCGAAGACATGGGGCATGGCCTCTTCCATTGAGGGAGCGGTCTCGCCCATCTCCTCGCGGCCCGCCCGGGTCAGCGACTGCGGCGTGCGGATGCCGGCGACGACGTCTTCCCCTTGTGCATTGATCAGGAACTCGCCGTAGAGGCGCGCCTCGCCGGTCGAAGGGTTGCGGGTGAAGGCGACGCCGGTGGCCGAGGTCTCGCCCATATTGCCGAACACCATCGACTGGACGCTGACCGCCGTGCCCCAACTCTCGGGGATGTCGTGCATGCGGCGATAGAATTTGGCCCGATCGTTCATCCAGCTGGCGAAGACGGCACCGGTGGCGCCCCACAGCTGGTCGTGGGGGTCCTGCGGGAAGGGACGGCCAAGGCGATCCTCAACGACGCGCTTGTACTCGCCGACGACCTTCTCCCAGTCGGCGGCCGACAGGTCGGTGTCTATGGTGACGCCGAGGCGGTCCTTGTGGTCGTCGAGAACCTCTTCGAAGTCGTCGTGGCTGAGCCCCAGCACAACATTGGAATACATGGTGATGAAGCGGCGGTAGCTGTCGAAGGCGAAGCGGCGGTCACCGGACAGGGCGGCGAGGCCTTCGACCGTCTCATCGTTGAGGCCAAGGTTCAGGACGGTGTCCATCATGCCCGGCATGGAGGCGCGGGCGCCCGAGCGGACCGAGACCAGCAGCGGGTTGTTCGCATCACCGAAGGTCTTGCCGACGACTTGCTCGACCTTCTTCAGCCCGGTGGCGACCTGGGCCTGAAGGTCCGCCGGATAGGTCTGGCCGTTGGAATAGTAGTGGACGCAGGTCTCGGTGGTGAGGGTGAAGCCGGGAGGCACGGGCAGGCCGAGCGAGGACATCTCGGCCAGGTTCGCACCCTTGCCGCCGAGAAGATCCTTCATCGACGCGTCGCCATCGGCGGACCCGCCGCCGAAGCCGTACACCCACTGAGTCATTTGCCAGCCCCTGAGCCGTAATCGAACGCGGCGGACTCGCTCCGCTCGCGGTGCATGGCCCCGCTTACCGCGCGCACGGCAGCATGGCGAGGCTGAGCGTGTAACAAAACATGAGCCGCTGTGACGGTTCCAGTCGGAGGCCAAACCCTGTCACCGGAAAAAGCGCAAAACCCTGTCATCCCGACACTCCCATATCCTGACGCGACCTTCGCGCGTGAGGGGCACAGGTCGCTTCCCGGGTCCCTGGTCCAGCCCCGGGAGATCTTGTCGCCCGCCCTCACATATAATCACGCGCCTGCGTCAGAAGCGGACGCATCGGCCACGGGCCGCCGCAAGGCGCGCGCCCCTTCAGGTGCGGGATGGCAGGGTATGACCCGCGAAGTGTCGGGATGACAGGGTATCGGATGGCCGTGTTCCGGGGATCGGGACCGGGTGCGATACCGGGACCGCGGACTGTCAGCACAGGTTCCTTGAGTGCCCGCCACGCCCGTCCTTCTCTCTCGGGGCGGCGGTCCGCGGTGAGGCCGGCTCTCCAAACTCACCGCAGGAGAGGGAAGCGGGGATTGCGCCCGGAAATAACCCGCCCTTAACCGCGATGATTCACCACTCGCTCTTCAAGCTGTGCGGGGCCGCGTTTCCATGTCCGATCCTAAGACCGACGTCGTCATGAGGGGCGACTGCATCGAGGTGTTGCGGTCCCTGCCCGACGCCTGCGTCGACATGGTCTTCGCCGACCCGCCGTATAATCTGCAACTGGGCGGCGACCTGCTGCGGCCGGACAACAGTCTGGTCGATGCGGTCGACGACGACTGGGACAAGTTCGACAGCTTCGCCAGCTATGACACCTTCACCCGCGCGTGGCTGACGGAATGCCGCCGGGTGCTGAAGCCGGAAGGCTCGATCTGGGTGATCGGCAGCTATCACAACGTCTTCCGCCTCGGCACGGCGATCCAGGACCTGGGCTTCTGGGTGCTGAACGACATCATCTGGCGCAAGACCAATCCGATGCCGAACTTCAAGGGCACGCGCTTCACCAATGCCCACGAGACCCTGATCTGGGCGGCGCGAAGCCGCGAGCAGAAGCGCTACACCTTCAACTACGACGCGCTGAAGGCCTTCAACGAAGATACCCAGATGCGGTCGGACTGGACCTTCGCCCTGTGCACCGGCGAGGAACGGATCAAGGACACGGACGGCAAGAAGGCGCATCCGACCCAGAAGCCCGAGGCCTTGCTACATCGCGTGCTGCTGGCGGCGACGCGGCCGGGCGACGTGGTGCTGGACCCCTTCTTCGGCACCGGCACCACCGGGGCGGCGGCCAAGCGGCTGGGGCGGCATTTCATCGGCATCGAGCGCGACGAAGGCTATGCGAAGATCGCCGAAAAGAGGATCAAGGCGGTGATCCCGGCGTCGCCCTAGGACCTGATGGTCATGGGCTCCAAGCGGGCCGAGGTGAAGGTACCGTTCGGGGCGCTGGTCGAGGCGGGCCTGTTGTCACCCGGGGACCGGTTGTACTGCCCCAAGGGCGAGCGCGAGGCCCGGGTGCGGGCGGACGGTTCGCTGGTCTCGGGCACGCTGAGCGGCTCGATCCACAAGATGGGTGCCCTGTTCGAGAACGCCCCGGCCTGTAACGGCTGGACCTACTGGCGTTTCAAGTCCGATCAAGGGCTTAGGTCGATCGACACCTTGCGAGCCGAGGTCCGCGCCGGGATGCAGTGACCGGTTGCCGACACATGTAGCCCTGTAACCTGCGCAGTTTGCACGGGAAAAACCGAAGGTCTGGGAACTTCGCACGTGCGAAATGGTTGATTCGTCGACGCGTCCCCCGCAAGGGCCGTCGGGAGCCATCGACATGAAGATCGCGCAAGTCACGCCGCTGTACGAAGCCGTGCCGCCCAAGCTGTACGGCGGCACCGAGCGCGTCGTCGCCCACCTGACTGATGCCCTCGTCGACCTGGGCCATGACGTGACCCTGTTCGCCTCCGCCGACGCCGAGACGCGCGCGCGGCTGGTCCCGGTGCGCAATCAGGCCATCCGGCTGGACCCCGCCCCGTTGAAGTCCGATCTGGCCGCGCACATGGTCATGCTGGCCGAGGTGCTGAAGCGCGCCGACGACTTCGATGTGATCCATTTCCACACCGACATGATCCACTTCCCCTTCTTCTCGCGCTGCGCCGACAAGACCCTGACCACCCTGCACGGCCGGCTGGACATGAAGGATATCGGTGGCGTCTACGAACGGTGGTCGCAGTTCGGGCTGGTGTCGATTTCCGACGACCAGCGCCGCCCCCTGCCCCTGGCCAACTGGGAGGCGACCGTGCAACACGGCATGCCGTCCGAGCTGTACGATTTTTCGTCGAAGTCTGACGGCTATCTGGCCTTCCTGGGCCGTATCTCGCCCGAGAAGCGGCCGGACCGGGCCATCGAGATCGCTACCAAGCTGAACAAGCCGCTGAAGATCGCGGCCAAGGTCGATGCGGCGGACAAGGCTTATTGGGAGACGACCATCAAGCCGATGATCGACGGCAATCCCCTGATCGAATTCATCGGCGAGATCGGCGACCATCAGAAGTCCGCCTTCCTGGGCGGCGCGGAAGCGTTGTTGTTCCCGATCGACTGGCCCGAGCCGTTCGGTCTGGTGATGATCGAGGCGATGGCCTGCGGCACGCCGGTGGTGGCCTTCCGTTGCGGTTCGACGCCGGAGATCATCGAGGATGGCGCAACCGGCTATCTGGTCGACACGCTGGAGCAGGCGACAGCCGCCGCCGCCCGCGCCCATCTGCTGGACCGCGAGGCGATCCGTGCCCGGTTCGACCTGCGCTTCTCGGCGACCGCCATGGCCCGGCGCTATCTGGACGTCTACGGTGACCTGCTGGCCCGCAGACCGTTTGCGGAATCGGAGCTGGACGACGTGGTGACGCCGCTGCGGCCGGTCGAGGACAGAAGCTTCGCCTAGAGGCCTGACGGGCCGGGTCCGGGGACCTGGCTGGAAGGAATTGCGGTGAACGTGTTGCCGCCATGGTGCGTTCGCATTCGCGAGCCAGTCTGAGTCCGCCGCCGGACGCACGGAGCCTTCATGGACGACGCCTACAATGTTCAGGTCACCGCCGCCGAGTCGGAGGACGCGGACGGGCTTGAGCAGCTGATGGCGCTCAAGGACGGCGACACCTTCTCGGTCGCCGACCACTGGGGCGACATGAAGGGCGGGGCCAACGGCCTGTTCGACCGCGACACCCGGCTGCTGTCGCGGTTCGTGATGACGGCGGGGCTGGCGCGGCCGTCGCGCCTGAGTTCAGGCGTCAGCCAGGACAACGTCTTCTTCATCGCCCATTCGACCAACCGGCCCCTGCCGCCGATGTGCGGGCGTTCGGCCCCGGCGGGGGTGCTGCACATCGAGCGACGGCGCTTCATCCGCGATCGGCGGATGTTCGAGCGGGTGCGGATGGTCAACCACGGCATCGAGGACGTGCTGCTACCGCTGGCGTTCGAGTTCGGCGCGGACTTCGCGGACATCTTCGAGGTACGCGGCACGATGCGCGAGAAGCGGGGCACGGTCGCCGCACCGACGATCGACGGCCGTCGGGTGACCTTCCGCTATCAGGGACTGGACGCGGTCGAGCGGATCAGTTGCCTCGCCTTCTCGGAACCGCCCGCCCGGCTGACCGCGGGACGGGCCGAGTTCATGTTCAGCCTGCCCAAGGGCCGGCGGATGGACCTCTATATCGAGTGCGGGGCCGGGGCCTGCGACGCACCGGACGAGGCGCGCTTCAGGCTGAACGCCTTGCAGGCGCGGATCGCCATGCGGGTGCGGCGGCGGCAGGGCGCCTCGGTGCGGGGGCCGCGCAGTCCGCGTTTCAACGACTGGCTGGACCAGTCGCGGGCCGACGTGGCGCTGCTGACGACCGACCTGCCCACCGGGCCCTATCCCTATGCCGGGACGCCGTGGTTCTCGACGCCGTTCGGACGGGACGGGATCATCACCGCCTGGCAGATGCTGTGGCTGGACCCGTCGCTGGCCAAGGGGGTGCTGACCTATCTGGCCATGCGGCAGGCGACGGAGATCTCGGCCTTCCAGGATTCGGCACCGGGCAAGATCATGCATGAGACGCGGGGCGGCGAGATGTCGGCGCTGGGGGAGGTCCCGTTCGGCCTCTACTACGGCGGGGTCGACACCACCTGCCTGTTCGTGGCCCTGGCCGGGGCCTATCTGCGGCGCACCGGGGACGTTGAGACCATCCGTCGGCTGTGGCCCAATCTGATCGCCGCCGCCGGCTGGATGAAGGACTATGGCGACATCAACGGCGACGGGCTGATCAGCTACCAGCGCGGTGCGGACACCGGCCTGTCCAATCAGGGCTGGAAGGACAGCGAGGACTCGATCTTCCACCGCGACGGGCGGTTCCCGAAGGGGCCGATCGCGCTGCTGGAGGTGCAGGGCTACGCCTACGCTGCCTGGCAGGCCATGGCCGATCTGGCCCCGGTCGTCGGCGACGATCGGCAGGAGGAGTGGGCCGGGCGGGCCGAGGCGACGCGGGCGCTGGTCGAAGACCGTTTCTGGATGGAGGACGAACAGTTCTACGCCATCGCCCTGGACGGAGACGGCCAGCAATGCCGCTCGATCGGGTCGAACGCCGGGCATCTGCTGTTTACCGGCCTGCCTTCGAAAGTGCGGGCGCAGGCGGTGACGAAGCGGATGCTGGGGGCCGAGTTCCGCTCCGGCTGGGGCATCCGCACGCTCGCGCGCGGTCAGGCCCGGTTCAATCCGATGAGCTATCACAACGGCTCCGTCTGGCCGCACGATACGGCCATGGCGGTGGCGGGCATGGCCCGGTACGGCGAGCGACGTGCAGTGGCCCTGCTGCTGGGCGAAATCTATGCGGCGGCCGCGCATTTTCAGCTGCGGCTGCCGGAGCTGTTCTGCGGCTTTGAACGTAGTCCGGGCGAGCCGCCGATCGCCTATCCGGTCGCCTGCCTGCCGCAGGCGTGGGCGGCGGGGTCGGTTTTCCTGATGCTGCAGGCGTCGCTGGGCGTCCGCATCGACGCGGTGGCCGGCGTGGTCGAGATCGACAATCCCGTGCTGCCTGCGGGCATCGACCGGCTGAACGTCACGGGCCTGAAGGTCGGCGAGGGCGTGGTCGATCTGGCCTTCCAGCAATTGGGCAACCATACGGTGACGATCCCGCGGCGGCGCGAGGGCGCGGTCTCGGTGCGGTCCGTGGTCTAGGCCAGGCCGCGTTCGAGCGCCTTGCGGAAGACCGTCGGCAGGCTGCGCAGCGCCTCGTCCGGGTCGGTCCAGAGGAAGTCGCCCGTCCCTTCGGCCGCCCTCACGTCCAGCGTCAGGCTGAAGTGGGTGAAGACGTGCTCGACCGAGCCCGTGTCACGCCAGTCGGCGGAGGCGGGCGGGACAGCCTCGAACGGGGCGGCGGACCAGTCGGAGGTCGGCAAGCCGAGCATCCCGCCGAGCAGGCCCTTGTCCGCACGACGGACAAGGGCGACCCGGCCCCGCCCGTCACGCAGGACCCAGACGACGCCGCAGCGATGCGGGCGGTCGGCCTTCTTCGTCTTCAAGGGATAGTGTTCCGGCTGGCCCGACCCGTAGCCAGCGCACCATTCGGTCAGGGGACATCGCTCGCATAGCGGGGTCCTCGGTCGGCAGACCGTGGCGCCGAGGTCCATCAGGGCCTGGGCCCAGTCGCCGGAGCGGTGATGCTCCACAAGGGTCGCGGCGAGCGTTTTCAGTTCCGGCCGGGCCGCCGGCAGCGCCGTCTCGACCGCATACAGCCGCGCCATGACGCGCTCGACATTGCCGTCGACGACATTGGCGGGCCGGCCAAAGGCGATGGCGGCGACGGCGGCGGCAGTGTAGGCGCCGACCCCCGGCAGGGCGAGCAGACTGGCCTCGGTGTCCGGGAAGACGCCGCCGTGCTGGCCCGCCACGGCGCGGGCGCAGGCCAGCAGGTTGCGGGCGCGTGCATAGTAGCCGAGCCCCGCCCAGGCGGCCATGACGTCGGCGTCCTCGGCCGCCGCCAGATCGGAGACGGTCGGCCAGCGGGTCGTGAAGGCGAGAAAATAGGGCGTGGCGTGCGGCGTGGTGGTCTGCTGCAGCATGACTTCGGACAGCCAGACCCGGTAGGGGTCGGGCCGATGCGCGCCGGGCGGCGGCCGCCAGGCCAGCGTGCGGCGGTGGGCGTCATACCAGTCGAGCAGGGCCGCGCGGACGGCGGCTTGCTGATCGGGAGCGTGACGGGGGACGGCGGGCATTCCCCGCGCTATAAACCGGAAATGCGCCGCACGCTGCCCACAGACGCCGAGGTCCGCGAAATCCTGTCGCGACGGCGCACACGCCCCGCTCCCCGCCCCGCGCCCAAGGCCGGGCGGGCACTGCAGGGGCTGATCAAGGAACTCGACGCCAGGTTCGGGCGCGGGGCCTCGGCGCTGGAGCCGCGCTGGACCGAGATTGTCGGCGAGCGGCTGGCCCGGGTGACGCGGCCGCAGAAGCTGACCAAGGGGCGCGGCGGCGCGGGCGGGATTCTGGAACTGCGGGTTGCGGGACCGGCGGCCCTGCTGGTGCAGCACCAGTCCGAGGACATTCTGCAGCGGGTGAACCTGTTCCTCGGCGCAGGCAGCGTCGACAAGCTTCGCATCGCCCAGGGGCCGGTGAAACCGCCGGTCGGCCTGGCCGCCCCTGTTCGCCCGCGCACCGCCGCCCGCCCGCTGCCGGCCCACGAGGAAGCGGAGCTCAAGGCATCTGTGGCCCAAGCTCCCGACGCCCTAAAAGGACCATTGGAGCGTCTGGGACGGGCCGTTCTGGGCGATCCGCAGAAGGGCCGCGACCGCGCCGGCGACTGACGGCTCGATCCTGAAAGACCATTCATCCGCCGGCTTAAGATGCCCGCTTGACCTTGTTTCGATGTTTAGCTAAATAACGAGACATGAACAAGGTCTTCAAGGCTCTGGCCGACCCGACCCGCCGCAAGGTGCTGGAACTGCTGCGTCAGCGGCCGATGACGGCGGGCGAGTTGAGCGAACATTTCAAGGTCTCGAAACCGACCATGTCGGCGCATTTCTCCGTGCTGCGCGAGGCCGACCTGATCGATGCCCACAAACAGGGCACGACCATCACCTACCGGCTCAAACTGTCCGTGCTGGAGGAGGCTCTCCTCGGCTTCAGCCAGGCTTTCGGGATCGGCGCCGCCCCCCAACCCGAGAAGGAAACACCGTGATGATCAGCAAGCGCACAACCGGGGCCATCGCCCTCGCCGTCCTCATCCTCGGATCCGCCCTGGCCCTCCGCTACGCCGAAGGCGCAGGGATGCTGAGCGAGGACGCAGGAAGACGCACCATGCAGGTCCTGATCGGCCTGATGCTGGCCGGCTACGCCAACCTGATGCCCAAACGGCTTGGGCGGGTGCGCGGCTCGGTCGTCGCCGAGGCCCGCACGCAAACAGCGCTCCGGATCGGGGGCTGGTCCCTGACCCTGGCGGGCTTTGCCTACGCCGGCCTGTGGGCCTTCGCCCCGCAGGAGATCGCCGACATCGCCGGGCTGTTTGTGGTGGCCGCCGCCACCGTGCTGACCCTCGGCTACGCCCTGTGGGCCTACACCGCCTGTCGCCGCCCCGGCGGCGCTACGGCCAGCCGCCAGACCAACCGCCTTCCGTAGCGACCGGCGCTCCGCAAGGCGCGCCGCCTGCCTGACGGGCCGCCCTTAGGCGCCCGGGGCTTCCGCTTGCCCGCAATCCCATCATCGCCCATCGCAAAGGACCCCGACATGATCCCGCACAAACACCTGAAAGCCGCCCTGCTGAGCCTCGCCCTGCTCCTCGGCGCAGGCGGACCCGCCGCCGCGCAGGACGCTGGCGAGGCGGCGCGGACGCCGCGCGCCGAGGGCCGGGGCCCCGCGCTCTGGGTCGTACGCGACGCGGATTCGACCCTCTATCTGTTCGGCACCATGCACCTGCTGCGGCCGACCACGGCCTGGGGCACGGAGCGTGTGGACAGGGCCTTCGACAGCGCCTCGCAGCTGATCATCGAAGTCGACGGACCCGAGGATCAGGCCGCGCTGCTGCCGTTGATCCGCCAGCATGGAGTCTCGCCTGAACGCCCGTTGTCCAGCCTGCTGACGCCCACCGAACTGGCCGCACTGGACGCCGCCGCCCGGTCCATCGGCAGCAGCGCTGCCAACATGGACCCGATGCGGCCCTGGTTGGCGGGCGTGACGGTGCAGAGCGCCTCGATCGTCAGCGCAGGCTATGCCGTCGAGTCTGGCGTCGAACCGATCCTGAAAGCGCGCGCGGAGGCGGCCGGGATGACCGTCAGCGGCTTCGAGACACCCGACGAGCAGATCCGCATGCTGGCCGGCTTCCCGGAGGAGGGCCAACTGATCTATCTGCGCAGCGCCCTCGAAGATTTTGGCAAGGCCCAGACCGAGATCGACCGACTGGTTGAGGCGTGGACGACAGGCGATGTCGGCACGATCCGGGCCCTCGCCGTCGATCCGTTGCGGGAAAACCCGGTCCTGTATGACGCGCTGCTGGTGCGGCGGAACACCAACTGGGCCGATCAGATCGAGGCCCTGCTGGAGGGATCGGGCACGATCTTCATTGCGGTGGGCTCCCTGCACCTGGCCGGCACCGACAGCGTTCAGGAAATCCTCAGGGCCCGGGGCGTGGCGGTCACAGAAGCGCCGTGACCGAAGGGTGAGGTGCGACGGCGCGGCGCGACTGGCGTCGTCGAACTTCTTTGGCTAGATCGATGGTTCAGCGATAGACTGGTCGAAGACCATGTCTGGCCTGCCCAGCACCTCAGCGCGCGCTTTTCCGGGGAATCGCGCGATGCTCTCTCCTCCCCGTGCCGATGAGGAACCCGCCGATGAGCGCCACGACCCGATACGCCGCCATGAGCCGCCGCGCGGCGATGACCGCCGCCGCCATGGCCGCGATGGTCAGCCTGGCCGGTTGCGGCAGCGGCGGCGCGACGGGCGCGGCCGACGGTGACATGGCCCTGGGCGCCGCCGAAGGTGCCAAGGTCGAGGTGATCGAATACGCCTCGGTTACCTGCCACGTCTGCGCCGCCTGGCAGGCCGAGAACTGGGACGGCTTCAAACGCGCCTACGTCGACACCAACAAGGTGCGCTACGTCTTCCGCGAAATCCCGACACCTCCGGCCGAGGTGGCCATCGCCGGCTTTGCGATCGCGCGCTGCGCCGGGGACGACAAATATTTCGACGTCGTGCACGAACTGCTGTCCAGCCAGGATGAGATGCGCGCCGATCCCCGCGCCACCCTGTTCCGGGTCGGTAACGGCGCCGGCCTGAGCAACGAACGCATCCAGCAGTGCATCACCGATGAGGCCGCCCTGACCGGTGCCGACGAACGCGCCAAGGCCGCGCGCACCGCCGGTGTCGAGGGCACGCCGACCTTCTTCGTCAACGGCGTGAAGATCATCACCCCGGGATCGCAGTCGGGCACCAGCCTGGAAGACCTGTCCAAGGCGATCGACGCCGAACTGGCCAAGGGCTGATCACGCCGTGGGACGTCTCGCTGGTCTTGCCCTGACGTTGCTGATCGCGGCCGCCGCTCCCGTGGCGGTGGCCGCCCAGACGCCTGCCCCGGCGGCGACTCCGGCCTCGATCGAGCCCGTGCGGGCGGGCGACCGGACCCTCGGCTCGGCCACGGCACCGGTGACGCTGACGGTCTATCTGTCGACGACCTGCAGCCACTGCGCCGACTGGCACACCCGGGACTTCCCGGCCTTCAAAGCCAAATATGTCGATACGGGCAAGGTCCGGGTCGCCTTCCGCGACCTGCCCACCCCGCCGCAACAGGTTGCCGTCGCCGGTGCGGTGATGGCCCGGTGCGCGCCGGAGGACCAGTACGACGTTGTGCTGGACAGCCTGTTCCGCGGACAGGCGCAACTGCGCGCCGTCCCCGGCCCGCCGCCGCAACAGACGGTGGTCAGCTGGCTGGCCGCCGCGGGCGAGGCTGGCGGTCTGACCCGCGACCAGATGAACGCCTGTTTCTCGAGCGAGGCGTCGTTCGTGGAAATCGAGGCGCGCACCCTCCAGTCCCAGACGGATGGCGTCGACAGCACGCCCAGCTTCTTCCTCAACGGCGAACGGGTGCCGGACGAGGCGATCATGGCCTCACGCGCCGTGACGGCGTTTGACCCCTTGATCCAGCCGCTGCTCGACGGCCGGTGATCCGCTAGCGGGATGCAGTTCCAGCGCCTCCGGCTCGTCGGTTTCAAGTCCTTCGTCGACCCTGCCGAGGTGCATTTCGAGCCGGGCCTGACCGGCGTGGTTGGGCCCAACGGCTGCGGCAAGTCCAATGTGCTGGAAGGGCTGCGCTGGGTCATGGGCGCCAATTCGGCCAAGGCCATGCGCGGCCAGGGCATGGACGACGTCATCTTCGCCGGTGCCGCCGACCGCCCGCCCCGCAACCACGCCGAAGTCCAGCTGACCATCGACAACGCCCAGCGCAAGGCCCCCCAGCCCTTCACCGACAGCCCGATGCTGGAGGTCTCACGCCGCATCGACCGCGGTCAGGGCTCGACCTATCGCATCAACGGCAAGGAAGTGCGGGCGCGGGACGTGCAGCTGCTGTTCGCCGACGCCTCGACCGGGGCCAACAGTCCGGCGCTGGTGCGACAGGGCCAGATCAGCGAACTGATCGCCGCCAAACCGCAGAACCGTCGTCGCATTCTGGAAGAGGCGGGTGGGGTGGCCGGTCTGCACACCCGGCGGCACGAGGCGGAGCTGCGGCTGAAAGCGGCCGAAACCAATCTGGAACGGCTGGATGACATCGGCCGCGAGCTGGAAACGGCCCTGACCCGGCTGCGGCGCGAGGCGCGGCAGGCCGAGCGGTACAAGAAGATTTCCGCCGAAATCCGCGCCCTGCAGGCCGCCCTGCTGTTCGTGCGCTGGAACGACGCCCGGGTGGCGGCCGAGGGTGCGGCCGAGGAAATGGCTCAGGCCGAGCGGGCCGTGGGCGAGGCCACGACGGCCTCCAGCCGGGCGCAGACCGCGTCGCTGAATGCGGCGGAGGCGCTGAAACCGGCGCGCGAGGAGGACGCCGTGGCCGGTGCTCTGCTCCACCGCGCCTCATTGGAGCGCGACCGGCTGGACATGGCCGAACAGGCGGCCCGGGCTGAGGTCGACCGCCTGACCGCCGAGGCCGCGCGCATCACCGCCGATATCGAGCGCGAAACCGCAATGGCCGGCGACGCCGAGGGCGAACTGGGCCGGCTGGGTGCCGCGCTGGAGGCCCTGCAGGCCGAGATCGCCAAGGCCCCAACACGCGGGCCCGAACTGGAAGCCGCCCTGACCGTCGCCGAGGACGCCCGAAAGGCTGCGGACGCCGAGGTCGAACGCGTGGCCGGGGCCGCCGCCTCGGTC
This sequence comes from Caulobacterales bacterium, assembly GCA_038330765.1. GTDB lineage: Bacteria > Pseudomonadota > Alphaproteobacteria > Caulobacterales > Caulobacteraceae > Brevundimonas. The sequence goes on from JBBQOK010000048.1 coordinate 14,052, forward strand.
GAGGCCCGGGTCAATGCCGAGAGCGCCCGCAAACGCGACGCCGAGGCCCGCGTGGCCCGGGCGGAAGCGCAACTGACGACGGCCCAGGCCGAACGCGCGGCGCTGGGACCGCTGGAGACCCCCGAGATCGAGGCGGCGAAATCCGCGCAGGAAACCGCCCAATCCCAACTGGCCGCGGCGCGCACGGCGGTCGAGGCTGCTGAAGCGGAGCGCGGCGACCGCGCCCGGGTCGAGGCCGAAGCCCGCACCGCCGCCCGCGCCGCCGAGGATCGGCTGGGCCGGTTGCAGACCGAGGCCCGGGGCCTCGCCCAGTTACTGGTCCACGGCAAGCGCGAACATGCCCCGGCGCTGGACAGTGTCGCGGCCGACAAGGGCTATGAGGCGGCGCTGGCCGCGGCCCTCGGCGATGATCTGGATGCCGCGCTGGATAACAAGGCGGCGGCCTACTGGGCCGGGGCGAACGTTCCCACACCTTCGTGGCCCTCAGGAATCGCGCCCCTCACCGACCACGTCTCGGCCCCCGACCAGTTGAAGGCGCGTCTGGCCCTGTGCGGTGTCGCGGCTGCAACAGAGATCGAAACGCTGGCCAAGGGACTGCCCGTCGGTGCCCGTCTGGTCACCCGCGAGGGCGACCTGTGGCGCTGGGACGGCTTCGTCCAGCGCGCCGAGGCCCCGCGTCCGGCCGCCGTCCGACTGGCGCAGCGCACCCGCCTGTCAGAACTGGAAGCCGAGATTGACGGCGGTAAGCCGGCACTGGAGACCGCGCAAGGATCGCTCAAGTCCGCCACCGAGGCCTTCCGCGCCGCCGAGGAAACGGTGAAGACCGCCCGCGCGGCCCCCTTCCCGCTCGACAGGGCCGTCACCGCCGCGCGTGACCGGGTCGAAAGCCTCGGTCGCGATCAGGCGCGCAAGGAGGCCCGGGCGCTGGCGCTGGAAGAAACGGCGGCGCGGCTGGCCGCCGAGGTGGAGGCGGCGCAGGCGGCCCTCGCCGAGGCGCAAGGGTCCGACGCCCCGTCCGAGACCCTCGACGGCCTGCGTTCCGACCTGGCGACCGCGCGGACGGCGGCGGATACGGCGCGCGGCGCGGCGGCCACGGCGCGAGTCGAGCGCGACGCCGAGGCCCGCGAGGTCGCCGGCCGGCAGGCGCGGCTGGACGGCCTGACCCGTGAGCGCGACGGCTGGGCTGCGCGGGCGAAGGACGCGACGGCGCGGATCACGGCGCTGGAGAAGGATGCGGAGAAGACCGCCGCCCGGCTCAAGGCGGCCTCTTCGGCCCCCGAACAGCTGGCGACGCAACGCTCGTCCCTGCTGGACGCCCTGACCGTGGCCGAGACCCGGCGCAAGTCCGCGGGCGATACTCTGACCATGGCCGAGGGCGAGGCGACCGAAGCCGACCGGGCGGCGCGGGCGGCGGAGGCGGCGGCCTCCTCGGCCCGGGAGGCGCGGGCCGGGCTGGCGGCGCGGGCCGAGGCGGCGGCCGAACGGCTTGCCGAGGCCGAGACTAACGTCCGCGAGACGGCCCAGATGTCGCCCGAGGACCTCGGCCAGAAACTGACCGACGACGCCATCGCCCGCCCGCCCGACGCCGCCGGGGCCGAAAGCCTGCTGTATGGCCTGGAGCGTGAGCGCGAGGCCCTGGGGGCCGTCAATCTGCGTGCCGAGGACGAGGCGACGGAATACGGCGACCGGCTGCAGACCATGAAGGTGGAACGCTCCGACCTGACCAGTGCCATCGCCAAGCTGCGCGACGGCATCGACGAGCTCAACGCCGAGGGCCGCGAGCGGCTGGTGGCGGCGTTCGACGTCATCAACGACAATTTCAAAAGCCTGTTCGAGGCCCTGTTCGGCGGCGGCCAGG
>JBBQOK010000049.1:0-15848 GCA_038330765.1 Caulobacterales bacterium
ATCGAGCACGACGGCCGCGAGCATGTGGTGGAGGTCAAGACCGGCCTCTCCGTCATGGAGGGGGCGATCCGCAACAATGTGCCCGGCATCGACGCTGACTGCGGCGGGGCCTGCGCCTGCGCCACCTGCCATGTCTATGTCGACGAGGCCTTCGCCGCCGAAACGGGCCGGGCCTCGGCTATGGAGGAGTCGATGCTGGATTTTGCCGAGAACGTTCAGCCGAACAGCCGCCTGTCGTGCCAGATCCGGGTGTCCGACGATCTGGATGGCCTGATCGTCCGCCTGCCCGAAAACCAGCACTGAGCCCGGCTGTGGGCCGCGCTGACCCGGGCCTCATCAATCTGGTCAGCCGGTTGATCGCCGACGGACCCCGGGACCGGCCGCCTCTGATCGCCGTGGTCGGGGCGCAGGGGTCGGGCAAGACCACGCTCGCCCGCGCCGCCGCCGAACGGTTCGGGGCGGTGCAGATATCGATCGACGACGTCTATCTGACGCGGGCCGAACGCGAGGCCATGGCGCGCGAGACGCATCCGCTGTTCATCACCCGTGGGCCACCCGGGACGCATGATCTCGACCTGCTGCAAGGGCTGATCGACCGGCTGTCCGCTGCCGGGCCGGACGACGAGACCCTGATCCCGGATTTCGACAAGCGCGGCGACGATCGCCTGTCCGTCGAGCGTTGGCGCCGCTTTCGGGGCCGCCCGTCCGCCATCCTGATCGACGCCTGGTGCCTCGGCGCGGAGGCGGAGGCCGAGGCGGCGCTGGTGGACCCCGTCAATGCGCTTGAGCGCGACCGGGACGCCGACGGGGCATGGCGGCGGGCGGTGAACCGCTTTGTCGCCGGTCCGTATGCGGCCTTCACCGACCGGTTCGACGCCGTGCTGTTCCTGCGGGCCCCGGATTTCGACGTTGTGCTCGAATGGCGTTCGCAGCAGGAGGCCGATCTGCTCGGCGTCCTGCCCGCCGACCTGCCGGCGGACGAACGCGCCCGTCTGGCGGGCTTCATCCAGTATTTCGAGCGGCTGACGCGGCGGATGCTGGCGGGTGGGGTGCGCGCGGACGTGACAGTGAAACTGGATCGAAACCGTCTACCGATAGCTATCGAATGATGAGCCGGCCCGACGATCGCAGAGTTGATCCCCGTTCCGCCGCCAACGCGCGCGGCGTCGTCGTCGCGCCGGGTCTCGAACTGGCCTGTCTGATCGTTGACCAGTCGAACACGGGTGCCCGGCTGCGCCTCGACCGCAACCTGTCCCTGCCTGCCCGGATCATCATCGTCGACGTCGCCCAGGCCAGCGCGGTCGAGGCTGAGGTGATCTGGCGCAAGGGACAGGAGGCGGGCATCAAGCGCACCGGCCCCGCGGCGTCGCTGCGCGGCCTGATCCCCTCTCGGCTCGGCGCCGCCCGCGACGCCCTGTTGCGTGCTGGAGGGCGCTAGAGCCTGAGCGGTCGAGGAGAGGAACCGCCATGCGGTAGACCTCGTCCTTCGGCCGGGCCTCCAGCCGCGCCGCGGCGTTGGCTTCCGGCGAGCCGCCGCTGCGCGGATCGCCGTCGCCGCCGTCCAGCCTTTGCCCAAGGGCCGGCAGGCCCTAGAGACCCGCGAACGCGCGGACGGCGACATAGGCGGCGACGATCAGGATCAGGCCCGCGAACAGGGTGCGTCCGAGCGCGGCGTTGGCGCCCAGGCGCCGGGCGATCGGCAGCCCCGCCAGCGTGCCGGCGGTGCCGCCGATAGCCATGGCGCCGACGATCGGCCAGTCGATCAGTCCTGACGCCGCATAGTTCAGGGCGGTGGTTGCGCCGAAGGCGGCCACGCTGACCAGCGAGGAGGCCTGGGCCAGAGCCAGGGTCATCCCGGTGGCCGCCATCAGGCCGGGCACGATCAGAAAACCCCCGCCGATGCCGAAGAAGCCGGCGGCGACGCCGACCCCGGCTCCGGCCGCCGCCACCTTCGGGGCGTTGGCGCGGGACAGCCGGGCGTCAACCTCGGCGGCTTGCGGACGGGGCCTCAGCATGGCCAGAGCCACGGCGGCCATGGCGAAGGCGAAGAAGATCAGCAGGACATGGCCGTCTATGGCCTTGGCTACGCTGGAGCCGACCAGCGCGCCGACCGCGCCGACAACGGCGAAGAGCAGGGCGACGGGCCAGCGCACCCGCCCGGCTCGCGCCTGGCCCGCCAGCGCCGTCAACGCGTTGAGGCCGACACCGGCGGCGGAGACGCCAATGGCCACGTGGGGATCCTCGACCCCGACGAGATACAGCAGCAGCGGCGTCGCCAGCACCGAACCGCCGCCCCCGAACACGGTCAGCAACAGGGCGACGAGGCCGCCGCTCAGGGCCGCGAGGGCCAATTGTACCAGTTCGGGGGACATGGGCTCAGGCGGCCTTCATGCAGAAGCGGGTCGCTTCGGCCAGCAACAGGGCGGCCCCGACCCGGACCGTCAGGTCCCGGAATTCGGGCTGGACCAGAGGGCCGGGCACCGCGCCTATCAGGATCAGGCTGCCGGTGGTCATGTGAACCTGCGCATCAGCAACATCGGCGCCCTGGCGTCTGTCAGGGTCGGCAGCCCCTGCGCCTTCCAGCCGTCCAGCCCGCCCTCCAGCACGAAGGCCTCGCCCGGAACGCGGGCGGCCAGCCGGACGCAGTGGGAGCCGGTGCGGTTGCCGGTGCGGCACATGAAGACGACGTCGTGGCCGGGCAGAATGTCCAGATCGGCCTGTTCGAAGGTCGAGAGGGGTGCGCCGACGCCGCCGGCGATGCGCTCGCGAGCGACTTCATCGGCTTCGCGGATGTCCACCAGGACGGCCTTGCCGGACTTGATCCGGGCGGCCACGTCGGCCGGCTTGAGGGGGGTGAGAACAGGCATGGGTCAGCGTCCTTCAGCAGGGGGGCAATAGATTTCGGCCAGCAGGTTGATGACCTTCAGCACCGCCGGATCGGCGATCCGGTACAGGATCGACACGCCCTCGCGCCGGCCGCTGATCAGTCCCTCCTCGCGCAGCAGGGCGAGGTGTTGCGACAGCGCCGATTGGGACAGTCCGACCCGGGGCAGCAGGACGCCCACGGCGTGTTCGCCGTCGCCGAGCTGACACAGGATCATCAGCCGCTTCTCGTTGGACAGAGCCTTCAGCAGTCGCGCGGCGGCACCGGCGCTGGCCTTGAACTGTTCGAGCGTGGTTTCGTTCAGGCCGATCATGGAGCCTATATATAAGCCGTTGCTAATTTAGCAAGGTCTAATATATAGGGGTCAGCAAAGGGAGCCATTCCATGACCCCGTCACCCTCCGTCGAAGCCTTCTTCGATCCCGAAACCCACACCGTCACCTATCTGGTCTCTGATCCCGTGACCAAGGCCGCGCTGGTCATCGATCCCGTGCTGGATTTCGACCCCGCCGCCGGCCGCGTCTCCACCCTTTCGCTCGAGGCCGTGCTGGCCCGGATCAGCGCCCTTGGCCTGAGGCTGGAGCGGGTGCTCGAGACCCACGCCCACGCTGATCATCTGACCGGCGCTGACGAAATCCGCAGCCGCACCGGCGCGCCGATCGGGATCGGGGCGCAGATCACCCAGGTCCAGGCGGTGTTCGCGCCGATGTTCGAGGCCCATGACGTCAGTCTCGACGGGGTGGTCTTTGACAGCCTCTACGCCGACGGCGACCGCTTCGATCTCGGTTCCCTGCCGGTCGAGGTCATGCACACCCCCGGCCACACCCCGGCCTGCGTCAGCTACCATATCGGCGACGCCGTCTTTGTCGGCGACACCCTCTTCATGCCCGACTACGGCACGGCGCGCAGCGACTTTCCCGGCGGCGACGCCCGCACCCTGTACCGCTCGATCCAGCGTCTGCTGGCCCTGCCGCCCGTGACGCGGATGTTTGTCGGCCACGACTACCTGCCCGAAGGCCGGACCGACTATCGCTGGGAGACCACGGTGGCCGAACAGGCGTCGTCAAACATCCATGTCGGCGGGGCGGTGTCGGAGGATGATTTTGTGGCCCTGCGCGAGGCGCGCGACGCCACGCTCGGGCCGCCGAAACTGATCCTGCCGGCCCTGCAGGTGAACATCCGGGCCGGCCGCTTTCCCCCGCCCGAAGAGTCTGGCGCGCGCTTCCTGAAGATCCCGATCAAGGGGCCCTAGATCGCCGGCATGGTCCCGGCGGTGATGGCGATGCGGCCGATCAGACCCTTGACGATCAGGTCCAGCGCCGAGCCCTCGCGGTAGTCGGCGGCGGCGACGAAATTGACCCGGTCCTCGGAGATCAGGCCATAGATTTTCTGCTGGTCGCGCTCGGAGTTGCGCGGGTCATAGACCGCGATCGAGAAGCCGCCCTTGGTGTGCATCATCTTCATGGTCGGCACGTCGGTGTCGCCGTCGCCGAGGAAGATCATCCGTTCGAACGGCACCGGCCGCACGTCGTCGGCCATGAATTTGTTGATCCGCTCGTGCTCCCAGTGGTTCAGCACCCGCTTGTTGATGCGGAACAGATACTGGGTCTTGGTGGTGTAGTTGACCCCCACCGCGGGCCAGATGGCGACGCCCTTTTCGTCATAGACGAATTTCGATGCGAAGACGTGGTGGAAGGCGTCGCGGATCGGGCAGCCCTCGATCATCTCCTCCAGCCCGGCGGAGATGATGTAGTGCTCGATCTCCAGCCCGTATTTGGCACCCACGGCGTTGATGCGGTCGAACCAGCCCTTGCCGGTCAGGTCCGCCTTCAGCCCGTCGAACAGCTTCACGTCCTCGCCGTGGTCGCGCAGCGTCTTGCGGGTGATCGGCTGGCCGTTCTCACGCGCCCGCTGCAGCATCAGCTGCATATACATCAGGATGTTGTCGCCATCCGCCGACCGGGTCAGCTCATCCGCCGCGGTCCAGAAGTCGCCGGTCTCCATACCCACCGAGGGGATGAAGGTGACCTCCTGCATATTGCCGCGCGCCAGGGTGCCGTCGAAGTCGTAGATCAGGGCGGTCTTGAGGGGCGCGGTCATGGAGGGTCCGGGGGGACTAGGGTCTGGGGGCTGGGATCTAGGCGCTAGTCACTACGCGCCAGTGTGTCAAAACCCTAGACCTTGGACTCTTGCCCCTATCCCAGCCGCAACTCCGGCGCGGCGGCCACACCCGTCGCTTCCAGCGGCAGGTGCAGGATGAAGGCCGCGCCCTTGCCGGGCTCGCTCTCCACCTCGGCCCAGCCGCCGTGCAGCTCGACCAGGGCCTTGACCAGGGCCAGGCCCACCCCCGGTCCGCCCCGCTCGCGCTTGACGAAGCGATCAAAGACGTGGGCCTGCAGGTGGTAGGGAATGCCCCGTCCGGTGTCCTCGACGCGGATGCGAACTTCCGACGTCGTGGTCTCGGCGGTCAGGGTCACGGCCCCGCCCTCGAACACCGCGCGAGCGGCGTTGTCGAGCAGATACTCGAGCGCCTGACCGACCCTCTGGGCGTCGGCGCGGATCGGTTTCAGGGATGTCGGGCAGGTCACGGTCAGGGTCGCGCCCCGGCCCTCGATGCGCTCGCGCACCTTCTCCGCCGCCTCATCCAGCACGTCGCAGACCCGCACGTCGCCGAGCGTCAGCTCCATCTCGCCGGCGTCGATCTGGGCCATGTCGAGCACGTCGTCGATGGACCCGGCCAGCTGGCTGGCGGCGATGCGGATGGCCCCGGCATGCTGTCGACTGCGCTCGGGCAGGTCGGCCTGGGTCTCGAGCAGTTCGGAATAGCCGACGATGGTGGTCAGGGGTGTGCGCAGTTCGTAGCTGACGCTGCCGACGAACTCGCGCTTCAGCGCCGTGCTTTCCTCCAGCGCCTGGGCCTTGGCCGCCAGCGCCTGTTCCAGCCCGCGCCGGGCGGTGATGTCGGAGAAGGCCACCAACGTCGCGCCGTCCGGCAGCGGCCGGGTCTGCCACGAGGCGATGCGGCCGTCCGCCGTCCGGCCCTCGCCCGAGATCGGCACGCGGCTTTCGGGGTCGGGGTCGGCCACCCTCGCCTTGAGCCCCAGCCACAGCGCCGGGTCGGGCATGGTGGCGTGGCACAGGGCGGCCACGGCGTCGAAATCGCTGGCGGCGTCAAGCGCCTCGCCGCCGACGCCCCAGAAGGTGTCGAAGGCCTCGTTGTGCAGGCGGATGCGGCCGTCGGAGCCGAACACGGCGACGGCGTCGTTCAGCTTGTCCAGCGTCGCCTTCTGGACCTGGATCTGGGCGTTGAACCGGCTGCGCAGCTTGAGTTCGTCGGTGATGTCCGAGAACAGCAGCAGCACGCCGCCCAGCGGGTGCGGCTGACGCACGACGCGCAGGGTGCGGCCGTCCGGCAGCGACCAGCTGTCGTCCGGCGCGGCTTCGGAGGCACCGTAGAAGTCGAGCTCATTGGCCTTCCAGCCGGCGTAGTCGATGACCTCGGGCAGCAGCCGGCGCTGGCGCAACCGGTCCAGCAGTTCGGCGTGGGTCGGCCGCTCGTCCAGCCAGGCCGGATCGATGTTGAACAGGGTCTGGAAGGCGGTGTTGTGGAAGGCCAACCGCTTGGACGGGCCGAAGATGGCGACGGCGTCGGCGAGGTGGTTCAGGGTCTCGTCGTGCGCCTCGACGTGGCGGCGCAGGGTGTCCCGGGTCTCTTCCGCCTCGGTCATGTCGAGGGCGAAGGCCAGCACCGCCCCGGCCCCGCCCGGTGCCGGCTCGGCCACGATGCGCCAGGCGCGCCGGCGCCCGCCGCCGGTGGTCCAGCGAAAACCCTCCTGATGCTGATGCAGCCGCCCCGCCTCGGCGACAATGGCGTCGGCCCCCCGGTCGAAGGTCAGGCCCTTGTCGCGCGCGGTCTCGACGCTGTCGGCCTTCATTTCGGCCAGCCAGGCCCTGTTGGCCCAGGCCAGCCGCCCGGCGGCGTCGGTGATCCATGTCGGGGCCGGATAGGCGTCGGCCAGCATGCCCAGCCCGCTTTCGGCCGCCGTCCCGACCAGCCCCAGTCGTGACAGCCGCAGCCAGGCCGCGCCCGCCGACGACCGGCCCTCGACCGACCATGCGCCGCCCGGGCCGTCCAGTACCGCGTCGAAGGGCTCGCCCTCATCGATCAGGGCGTCCAGCCGGGGCCCCGCCGCGGCGCGGACCGCGTCGAGCACCACCAGCGCCGGATCGGCATTGTCGCCGTCGTCGCTCGCCAGTTCGCGGGTGATGGCGCTCCATGCGGACGGGGAGCCCAGCCGGCGGGTCTGGCCATCGGGGGTCAGGGCCAGGCGGGCGTCCTCGAACGCCGTCAGCGCCCCGTCGCGATCGGCCAGGGCGGCACGGGCCTCCGACAGTTCGGCCTCGACCGTGCGGGTCCGTTCAGCCAGCCGCCCACGCAGGCGCGCCGCCCAGGCGCTGAGCGCCAGCGCCAGCCCCGCGGCACCCGCGGTCGCGACATAGGCGATGTCGGCCTCGGCCATGGTGTTCCGTCAGCTCCCGCGCCCTGATTCGGTAACCATACCCGATGAGGGGCTGGGGACTAGGGACTAGGGACCAGGGCCCGGGATCCATCACGCCTGCCACACTTCCCAACCCGGCCCCGAGCCCCTAGTCCCTAGCCCCTATGAAGTGGACCTCCCAACTCGCCCCTTCGCTCGATGACTTTGCCGCACTGGCGCGTGAGGCGTTCGACGGCTTGCCCGAGCCGTTCCGCTCTCTGGCGGGTGAGGTTGTCATCCGTGTCGATGACTTCGCCGATGAAGAGACGCTGACGACGATGGAGATCGAGGATCCGTTCGAACTGACCGGCCTCTATCATGGCGTCGACATCGGTCTGCGCGACGGCATGGGTCCGGCGGCCGAGGCCAGCCGCATCTTCCTCTACCGCCGCCCCATCCTTGATGAATGGTGCGAGCGCGGCGACGTCGGCCTCAGCGAGATCATCGCCCACGTCCTGATCCACGAGATCGGCCACCATTTCGGGCTGGACGACGACCAGATCCACCACATCGAGGACGCGGCGGACTGAGGGCCGCCGCCAAACAGGGGATTGCTGCGCCGCAAATCCGCGGCCAGCCATCACAATTCGAACCATCAGTTCGTTGTTTTCCCTGTGTAACAAGTCTCCGTCAGCGTCCTGAACCCGCCACAGGAAGCGGCGGCTGTATAGTGCTGCGTTCCGCCGCCGGGTCTTTGACAATTGAACCGCCGATCCCCTCACCGACGCGTTGCTCAGGCGCACCGTCCGCACGCTGTGCACTCTGTGCACGCTTTGCACTGTGTTTTTGCCGGTCGCGACGTCCCCGGGCGAGAGTCGGAGGACGGGGACGGGTGTGGAGGCCGGCGGCCTTAAAACCAGCGCGATCTGTGGTATAAGCCGCGCCTCCCGCCATCCAAGGATGCAGCCTTGAGCCTGACGCTCGACCTTTCGCGCACGACTCCCGCCGTTTCGACGGCCCCCGTCAACCTGTCCGGTCTGACGCGCGCGGAGTTACGTCAGGCGCTGGTCGACGCCGGGGTCTGCCCGCCGGAGAAGGCGAAGATGCGGGCCTCGCAGGTCTGGGGCTGGATCCACCATTTCGGCGTCACCGACTTCGCGGCCATGAGCAATATCGCGAAGGATACCCAGGCGAAACTGGCCGAAGCCTTCACCCTCGCCCGCCCCGAGATCGTCGAGCGTCAGGTGTCGAAGGACGGCACCCGCAAATGGCTGATCCGCACCGCCCCGGGCATCGAGATCGAGACCGTCTACATCCCCGACGTCGGCCGCGCCGGCGCCCTGTGCGTGTCCAGCCAGGTCGGCTGCACCCTGAACTGCACCTTCTGCCACACCGGCACGCAAAAGCTTGTCCGCAATCTGACCGCCGCCGAGATCGTGGCCCAGGTCCAGGTCGCCCGCGACGATCTCGGTGAATGGCCGTCGCCGAAAGAAGACCGCCGCCTGTCGAACATCGTCTTCATGGGCATGGGCGAGCCGCTCTACAATCTGGACCACGTCGCCAACGCCATCGACATCATCTCGGACAACGAGGGCATCGCCCTGTCGCGCCGCCGGATCACGGTCTCGACCTCGGGCGTCGTGCCGCAACTCGATGCGCTGGGAACCCGCACCCAGGCCATGCTGGCAATCAGCCTGCACGCCACCAACGACGCCCTCCGCGACGTGCTGGTGCCGCTGAACAAGAAATACGATCTCGAACAGCTGATGGCCGGCATCCGCGCCTATCCGGGCCTGTCCAACGCCCGCCGGGTGACCTTCGAATACGTCATGCTGAAGGGCGTCAACGACAGCCCCGAGGAGGCGCGCGCCCTGTTGAAGCTGATCGAGGGCATCCCGGCCAAGGTCAATCTGATCCCGTTCAACCCGTGGCCGGGCACCGACTACGAATGCTCGGACTGGAAGACGATCGAACGCTTCGCCGCCATCCTCAACAAGGCCGGCTACGCCTCGCCGATCCGCACCCCGCGCGGCCGCGACATCCTCGCCGCCTGCGGCCAGCTGAAGTCCGAGAGCGAGAAGGTCCGGGCCAGCGTCCGCCGCGCTGAACAGGCCTCGGCCACCGGCACCGTCGAAGCCGCCTGACAGGGCGTCGCCCCGGCCTCAAGCAGCGCGAGGCGCGTTCGGCCAAACCAGCCCGCTGAAACAATTCCTCACCAAGTGTGGCTCTGTGACGCTTGCGGATTGGGGCGGCAATGGGGCACAGCCTTGCTGTGTCAGCCGCCCGGACAGCCATGGAATCGTCGTCTCTCACCCAGGTTCTCGAAAGTGCCGAGGTTCAGGCCTTCGCGACGGGCTTCCCGACGACGGTCCTCCACCTCGCGGTCACCCTGGGTCTTCTGGCGTTCGGCGCCATCATCTACGCCCTGCTGACGCCGTGGAAGGAGATCTCGCTGATCCGCGAGGGCAACGCCGCCGCCGCCGTGGCCTTCGCCGGCGTGCTGGTCGGTCTCGCCGCGCCGCTGGCGGTCAGCCTCAGCGTCTCGACCTCGGTCCGGGATATCCTGATCTGGGGGGTCGCCACAGTGGTGCTGCAACTGCTGGCCTTCCGCACCGTGGACCTGCTGCTGACCGGCCTGCCGCAGCGCATCCGGGACGGCGAGGTGTCGGCCGCGGTGCTTCTGGTCGGTGCCAAGCTGGCGACCGCCCTGATCCTCGCCGCCGCCCTGACCGGCTGAGGCCATGCCCCGTCTTCCCGACTGGCTGGTCTACACCCTGGTCCTGGTCGCCCTGATCGGCCTGTCGCTGGGCCAGCGCGAGAATGCCGACGCTCCGCCCGCCCCGCCGCCGCCGGACGAGATCGAGGGCGCGCTGCTGGGGCCGATCACGCCCTTTGATCCCGCCGTCACCGTCAATGCGCCGGACATCCCGTTCCAGCCGGCGTCGGGCACGGCCTTCTCGATCGCGGGCGAGGGCCGCTGGGTGACCGCCCGCCACGTCGTCGAGGGCTGCCGGCGTCCGGCCATCATGGTCGGCGGTGGCCGCGCGGTCGCCGCCGACGTGCGCCTCGCCCCCCGCGCCGACATTGCGGTGCTCCAGACCGCCGGTGGCCCCGCTGCGATTCCCATCGCCACCGACCAGCCGCTGCACGAGGGCCAGCGCGCCTTCCATCCGGGCTATCCGCAAGGGAGGGCCGGGGAGGTCACCTCCCGCCTGCTGGGCCGTGAAACGCTGAAAGTGCGCGGACGTGGCCAGCGCGACGAGCCGGTTCTGGCCTGGGCCGAGGTCGGCCGCACCGACCGGTTGGACGGCACGCTCGCGGGCCTGTCGGGCGCGCCGGTGCTGGACCGCCAGGGCCGTGCGATCGGCGTCACCATCGCCGAGAGCCCCCGGCGCGGCCGTATCTACACCACCTCGCCGGACACCTTCGGCCCGGCCATCCGGGGCCTGCAGAAGGCCGCCGAGCCGCTGGCCGGCCGCCGCATCAACATCGACAACTACGGCCTCGTCGCCGACGAGATGCGGCGCGACCTGCGTGTGGCACGGGTCGTCTGCCTGTCGCTCTGATCAATCCAGCCTGAGCGCCTCGGCCAGCAGCTTCGCCTCGGCCCCGCGGCTGGAGCCGGTGCGCCAGGCGACGACGATCTCACGGCGCGGGGCCTTGGCGGCGATCGGGCGGACGACAACGCCGGGCATGTCCGCCAGTCCGGCCCGGACCGCCATCCCGGGCAGGAAACTGACCCCCAGCCCCGCCGAAACCATCTGCACCAGGGTATGTAACGAGGTGGCGGCGAAGACATCGTCGCCCTTCGGCGGGTCGATGCCGAAGGCGGCGAGCGCCTGATCGCGGAGGCAGTGGCCATCCTCAAGCAGGATCAGGTCCTCCGCCTTGAGGGAACCCGCGGGAATGGGGCCGGTCCCGGCCAGCGCGTGCCCGACCGGCGCGGCGGCGAGGATTTCGTCGTCTCCGATCCGGGCGTGATCGATCCCATTGGACGTGTAGGGCAGGGCGATGACGGCCGCGTCCAGCTGACCCGCCTTCAGAGCGGCCACCAGCCGGGGGGTCAGGTCTTCGCGGATGAACAGCCGCAGGGCCGGGTAGGCGGTTCTCAGCCCGGGCAGTTTGGCGGGCAGAAGGAAGGGGGCGACGGTCGGAATGACGCCCAGCCGGAAACGCCCGGACAGCGGCTTTCCGGCGTTGCGGGCGGCCTCGACCAGATCCTCGGTCCGGGCCAGCACATCCTCGGCCCGCCGCACCGCCTCGGAGCCCACGGCCGTCAGTTGGACATTGCCCCGCGTGCGTTCAACGACCGGGGCACCGAGGATGCGCTCCAGTTCCTGCACCCCGGCCGACAGTGCGGGCTGGCTGACATGGGCGGCCTCGGCCGCGCGGCTGAACGAGGCGTGCTCGGCGAGAAGCTTGAGATACTGGAGCTGGCGCAGGGTGGGGAGCATGGCCGACAGATAGGGGCGCGCTATCCGACATTCAAAGACAATCGAGCGTCTCTATGACCCCGAACCCTCGTCCACCTTCAGGCCACCGCGCCCGGCACCATCATGAAGGCGTTCAGCTTGTTGCCGTCGGGATCGCGGAAATAGGCGGCGTAGAAACTGTCCCCGCGCGGTCCGGGCGGCCCCTCGCAAGTCCCGCCGTGGGCCAGGGCGATCTCGTGCAGCCGGTGAATCTGGTCGTGAGACGACGCCTCCAGCGCCACCATCACCCCGTTGCCGACACTGGCCGCCTGACCGTCGAACGGCTTGGTCAGGCCGATGCCCGTCCCGCCGCCCGGTGTCCCCCAGGCGATGAAGCCCGGAAACTCCATCATCCGCGACGTCCCCAGCTCGGCGGCGATCGGGTCATAGAATTTCGCCGCCCGTTCGAGGTCGTTGGTCCCCAGTGTTACATAGCCGATCATGTCGAAGTCCTCTCCCAGATGCCGCATCTGAATACGAACAAAACACGAACGTCAACCCTCCGCCATCCACCGCATCCGGCAAGCCATCATCGCCGTCTCGCCCAGCCGGTCGACCAGCCTCCAGTTGACCACTGCCCCGATCGGCGCCCCAACGACAGGGATCAGCTGGGCCATCTTGGCCAGGTCGATGTAGTCGCGGTACTCGATCTGGAACCGCCGCCAGTCATAGTCGGTGACCGCCTGCGGCTGGTCGACCCCGGCGATCCACCGCTCCAGTTCCGCCAGCGCCTCGGGCCGCCGTTTGGCGCTGGCGAAGGCCAGGTGGAAGATGTGCAGTACGAACAGCCGCTCGCGTACCGATCCGCCGCCCCAGCCATAGGCCCCGACCACGTCGCCCAGCATCCGCACCTTGATCGCCATCAGGGCCGGGAAATCCACCGCCGCCAGCACAAAGCCGCCCGCCCCCGCGACCCCGCCCTCGATACTGGCGGTGTTCCGGTAAGTCCTGACCATCGCCCGTGCCCGCAGCTCGCGCGCCGCCAGCGATCCGTCGGTCATGGGCTGCGTCTGCAGCAGGTCGGAGCCGAACAATATCCCCTTGGTCATCGCCTCGACGCCCGCGGTGATGACGGCGTGGACCCGCTCCGGGATGATGCGGTTGATCCGCTCCTGGGTCCCGCGCGTGGCCTTGTCCCACAGACCGGGTCGCTTCAGCACCTTGACCCGCCAGGCCTCGACCTCGGCGCGCACCGTCGTCTCGTCAACAACGGTGATCAGCTTCAGAGGGACATCGGCGGCGGTGACAATCTCGGACGGGCTGGCCATACGGGCTCCGGGTGACGCGGCGTTACGGTTGCAGGCGAATGCGCGCGGGTCTAGACCGCCGCCACGGTTTCCCCCCACCTCAACCCGGCCTCAAGTAGCGCGAAGCGCGGTAGGCCAAACAAAGAGAACACTATGGCTCGCGCGAAGATCGCCCTCATCGGTGCCGGCATGATCGGCGGCACCTTGGCTCATGTGGCCGCGCGCGAAGCGCTGGGCGACATCATCCTGTTCGACATCGCCGAGGGCACCCCCCAGGGCAAGGCGCTGGACATCGCCGAGGCCACCGCCGTCATGGGCTCGGACGTCACGCTCAAGGGCGCCAATGACTATGCCGACATCGCGGGGGCCGACGTATGCATCGTCACCGCCGGCGTGCCACGCAAGCCGGGCATGAGCCGCGACGACCTGATCGGCATCAATCTGAAGGTCATGAAGGCCGTCGGCGAGGGCATCAAGGCGCACGCTCCCAACGCCTTCGTCATCTGCATCACCAACCCGCTCGACGCCATGGTCTGGGCCCTGCAGAAATTCTCCGGCCTGCCGAAGAACAAGGTCGTCGGCATGGCCGGCGTGCTCGACTCGGCGCGGTTCGCATATTTCCTCGCCGAAAAGACCGGCGTCTCGGTGCAGGACATTCACGCCTGGACCCTGGGCGGCCACGGCGACGACATGGTGCCGATGGTGCGCCACTCGACCATCGGCGGCCTGCCCCTGCCCGACGCCGTCAAGGCCGGCTTCCTCAGCCAGGCCGAGCTGGACGCCATCGTCGACCGCACCCGTAAAGGCGGAGGCGAGATCGTCGCCCTGCTCAAAACCGGCTCGGCCTTCTACGCCCCGGCCGAGAGCGCCATCGCCATGGCTCGCTCCTATCTGTTGGACCAGAAGCGCGTCCTTCCCTGCGCCGTCTGGCTGTCGGGCGAATACGGCCTCAAAGACCTCTATGTCGGCGTCCCCGCCATGATCGGTGCCGGCGGCGTCGAAAAGGTGGTCGAATTCACCACCAATGACGAGGAAAAGGCCATGTTCGCCACGTCGGTCGAGTCGGTGAACGGCCTTATCCTGGCCTGCAAGGACATCGACGGCAGCCTGGCCTGACGCCTTGGGGCGGCGGTCTTCGGGCCGCCGCCGTCCGGCCCCGTGAAAGGGGCCGGTAACCCTGTCCGGGCGAGGTCCGACCGTGCGGCTTTCGGAGCCCGGCGCAGCGTCGGTTTCGCTCGCAATTCCGACGAAAAATCCTATATGTTGCAGGCTCCGGCGCGGATCAGATTCGCGGTCCGGAGACTGACGATTCCGGATGGCGGGATCGCCGTCCTTTCCGGCCCGCAGCGGGCGATGATCCGACTGAATATATGACCGACCAGACCGACAGCGCGCGCAACGAAGACACGGCGGAAGAGGCCGCCTACGGGGCTGATTCCATCAAGGTCCTGAAGGGCCTCGACGCGGTCCGCAAACGGCCCGGCATGTATATCGGCGATACCGACGACGGCTCGGGCCTGCACCACATGGTCTATGAGGTGGTCGACAACGCCATCGACGAGGCTCTGGCTGGCCATGCCGATCTGGTCCAGGTCATCCTCAACGCCGACGGCTCGGTGACGGTCACCGACAACGGCCGCGGCATCCCGACCGACATCCACGAAGGCGAGGGCGTCTCGGCGGCGGAGGTCATCATGACCCAACTGCACGCCGGCGGAAAGTTCGACCAGAATTCCTACAAGGTCTCGGGCGGCCTGCACGGCGTCGGCGTCTCGGTGGTCAACGCCCTGTCCGACTGGCTCAAACTGGTCATCTACCGCAACGGCAAACGCCATGAGATGAAGTTCGCGCGCGGCGACACGGTCGAGAGCCTGAAGGTCACCGGCGACGCGCCCCTGCGCGAGAACGGCAACGTCCTGTCGGGCACCGAGGTGACTTTCTACCCCTCGGTCACCACCTTCGCCCACATCGACTTCGACCTGAAGACGCTGGAGCACCGGCTACGCGAGCTGGCCTTCCTGAACTCAGGCGTGGTCATCAAGTTGCAGGACCATCGCGGCGTCGAGAAATTCGAGGAAATCCTGCACTACGAAGGCGGCGTCGAGGCCTTCGTGCGCCACCTCGACAAGTCCAAGACGCCCATCCTCAAGGACGTCATCGTCATCCGCGGCAAGAAGGAAGGGATCGAGATCGATCTCGCCCTGTGGTGGAACGACAGCTACCACGAGACCATGCTGTGCTTCACAAACAACATCCCCCAGCGGGATGGCGGCACCCACCTGTCGGCCTTCCGCGCCAGCCTGACCCGCGTCATGGGCGGCTATATCGATGCGGCCGGCGCGGCCAAGAAGGAGAAGGTTTCGGTCTCGGGCGAGGACGCCCGCGAGGGCCTGACCTGTGTCCTGTCGGTCAAGGTGCCGGATCCGAAATTCTCATCCCAGACCAAGGACAAGCTGGTTTCGTCCGAGGTCCGTCCCGCCGTCGAGGGCCTGTGCTCGGAAGGTCTGTCGACCTGGTTCGAGGAACACCCGGTCGAGGCCAAACAGGTCGTCGCCAAGATCGTCGAGGCCGCCGCCGCCCGCGAGGCCGCGCGCAAGGCCCGCGACCTGACCCGGCGCAAATCGGCCATGGAAATCTCGTCCCTGCCCGGCAAGCTGGCCGACTGTCAGGAACGCGATCCGGCCAAGTCCGAACTGTTCATCGTCGAGGGCGACAGCGCCGGCGGCTCGGCCAAACAGGCCCGCAACCGCGAGAACCAGGCCGTCCTG
>JBBQOK010000050.1:0-15836 GCA_038330765.1 Caulobacterales bacterium
GATGCTGGGCCTGTCCTGCCGGGCTCTGGCAAAGTAACAGCGATAACAATGGATCAAGGGGCGTTGCGAATGAAGGACTGGGTGATTGGAGTCATCGGCGGGTCGGGTCTCTATGATCTGGACGGGCTGACCGATCGGGAGACGCTGAAGCTGGACTCGCCGTGGGGCGTGCCGTCGGATGATCTGGTGACAGGGTCGCTGGAAGGCGTTCGCCTTGTTTTCCTGCCCCGCCACGGCCAAGGCCACCGACTGCCGCCCACCGCCATCAACGCCCGCGCCAATATTGACGTTTTGAAACGGGCCGGCTGCACTGATCTGGTGTCGGTGTCTGCGGTCGGGTCTCTCAGAGAGGAACTGCCGCCCGGGACCTTCGTGGTGGTCGACCAGTTTATCGACCGGACCGTGGCGCGACCGGCGTCCTTCTTTGGGCCGGGCCTGGTCGCTCATGTCTCTATGGCCGACCCCGTCTGCCCGGTTCTGTCCGCTGCTGCGTCGGCAGCGGCGCGGGCGGCGGGCGCGACGACGGTCGAGGGCGGAACCTATGTCGCCATCGAGGGACCTCAGTTCTCGAGCCGGGCCGAGAGCGAACTGTTCCGCAACTGGGGCTGTTCGGTGATCGGCATGACGGCCATGCCCGAGGCCCGGCTGGCGCGTGAGGCCGAGCTGCCCTACGCCAGCGTCTGCATGGTCACCGACTATGACTGCTGGCGCGCCGACACGGCCCATGTCGAGGTTGCCGGGGTGCTGGCCACAATGCGCGCCAATGCCGAAACGGCGCGACGGATGCTGGGTGATCTGGTGCGCGGCCTGCCGCCGACCCGGCCCGCCTCGCCTATCGACACCGGATTGGACCAGGCCGTGGTGACCGACCCGGCATTCCGGGACCCGGTTCTGACGAGCAAGTTGGCGGGGATATGTCCGAGACTGTTCAGCGCCGACCCGGCGCGCTGAGGTAACGCTGCAGCGACGGTCCGTCATCAACGTCTTCCTGCAGCCGTAGCAGGGCGACCGGTCGGCCCTGCATGGCGGCCATGGTGTCGGCGAGGGCATGTTTGGTCGACCACCGAACCCCGTCGAACGGCAGGTGCAGGCGCGGACGGCGACGGAGGCCGATCAGCCAGTAGCCACCGTCCCGTGCGGGTCCGAACACGGCGTCGTGGCGGCCAAGGGCGGCGAAGGCTTCGGCCACATCCCGGCGCGTTACGGTCGGAGTGTCGGCACCGAGGATGACCACCGGCCCCGGCGGCAGGGCGCGGACGACGCGGCTCATCCGGTCGCCGAGATCGCCCGATCCCTGGGCGATGGCGCGGGCGGGCGCGGTCCAGCCGGTCGGCCGATCGGGCGAGACGGCGATCCAAAGGGTCCAGCGTGGGTCGGAGTCGAGTGTGCGGCGCAATCGGTCGAGCGATGTCCGGGCAAACCGAAGCGCCTCCAGATCGCCGACGTCTGCGGCGAGACGGCGCTTGCCCACGCCATAGTGGGGCCGGCGCGCGAACAGCACGAGATGCCGGTCAACGGCCATAGAGGCGCGCAATCCGGGTCGGGGCAACGCCCAGAAGATAGAGGGCCAGGCACGACAGGTTGAGGGCGCTCTGGCCGATCCAGCCCCGCCGGTGCCAGCGCTCTGCAGAGGTCACGGCGGCACCGTCGAGAAGGCGGAGACGTCTCCGGCCGAGCCGGCGCACCAGATCAACATCCTCCATCAACGGCAGGCGGGCAAAACCGCCGATCGCGTCGTAAAGCTCGCGGTGGATCAACAGCCCCTGATCGCCATAGGGCAGGGCCAGAGCCGCGACCCGCAGGCGCACGCCAAGCTCCAGCATACGCGCCTGCCAGGCCGGGTCATCAAGCCGCAAGCGGAACGCAGCCGCCCGTCGGGCCGACTCCGGGCGGGCGATATGGTCCGCCAGCGCCGCCCAGGCCGCGGCGTCAGGTCGGGTGTCGGCATGCAGGAACAGTCGCCACGGCGCGGTCGAGGCCGCTGCGCCGACGGCCAGTTGAAGGCCGCGCCCGGGGGAGGAGCGGAGGACGCGCGCGCCATGGGCGGTGGCGATGGCGAAAGAACCGTCGGTCGAGCCGCCGTCCACGACAATGACCGCGTTCACTGCTGGGAGACTCTCGAGCGTCCCGGCCAGCCGCTCACCGCCGTTGAGCACGGGGATGATCACGTCGAGGCTGTCCAGTGGGGGCCGGGGTGTTGTCACGCGGCGCTGCAGCTGGCGCCGCCGAGCACGCAGAACTGGGCGCAGAAGGGATGGTTGAGCTGCACCCGGCCGGAAGCGTCCGAAAGAGTCCGCCCCAGCTCGAACTGTGGATCATAGGGTGTCAGCGTGCAGGCGACCACGGCAGCCTCGGCCGCACCCCTGCGGCGGACAACCATGCGGCTGGTGGCGCACATCATCTGCGCAGGTTCCCGGTCGAGGATGGTCCAGCAGGCGTCGGTGATTTCGGGAACCGCCCGGTCCGGCTCCATCTCGGGGAACAGCACCAGAGCGGCCGGGTCTTCGGCATCGACTTCAATACCGCGCGACCGGAACAGGACAGCAAAGGCCTTACGCGCCGTAGCCTCAGGTTCGTCGGCGAGCCGGCGGCCGGCGATAGCGATGCGCAGGTCGCGCGCTGCAAGCCAGTCCAGGCCCTCCCAAGCCTTGGCCCAGGAGCCAGACCCGCGCTCGGCGTCGTGGATGGTCTCGGTGTGGTGATCGAGGCTGACACGGAAGGTCAGGCGCTCGCGATGGGCCGTGGCCAGATCGGCCAGCCGCTCGCCCCAGCGCACCATCGGACGCATGGCGTTGGTCAGGACCAGGACTTCGTGGCCCGCCGCCAACGCAGCCTGAAGCATGATCAGGATGTCGGGATTCATGAACGGCTCGCCGCCGGTGAAGCCGATCTCGCGGGTTGGCAAGCCGGCGTCGGCGATCTCGGTCAGATAGCGGGCGACGTCATCGACGGACAGATAAGACAGGGCGTCGTTTGTCGGCGAACTCTCGATATAGCAGTTGGCGCAGGCGATATTGCAGAGGGTGCCAGTGTTGAACCACAGTGTCTCCAGACGAGTCTGGGGCACTGAAGCGCGGCGCGATCCATCGGCGGTGACCAAAGGATCGACGAACCGTCCCGGGGTGGCAGCATCACGGTGGGTGGCGAAAGGCGAGGCGGTCATTGTCGTCATGGCGTCCCTTGTGACAGTCACGGCTCCGGTCTCCCAGAGGCGGCAAGCGATTCCTTCTTATTCGGCCAGCGGCGGGAAAAGTTTCAAGCGTCGGGCCGAGCGCCGGACGCTGGCGCTGCGGCGAGGAACGTGGAACGCTGAAGCTGAACGGAGAAGACGTCATGTCATGGAGATCAAAGAGCGCAGGCCTCGCCCTGACATTGTCGCTGCTGGTTCCCGTGTGGTTCATGGTCGCGGCCTTAGGGGTGAAGTTCGGTCTGTGGCCCTGGCGGCTCGGCCTTGGGGTGCTGATCGTGCAGTGGGGGCCGCGCCTGCTGATCGCCACTGCGGTGATCGCCGCTGCTACCCTGATCGCGGTCCTGCTGCGTAAGCCCCGCCGAGGCTGGCAGGCCGCCGTACTCGCCCTGATCATCCCCGCCCTGGGTCTGGGGTATATGAGCTGGATCAAGACCCGGTCGGACGAGATCCCGCCGATCCACGACATCTCCACCGACATCGTCGATCCGCCGGTGCCGAGCACCCGTCTGTTGGCCCTTCGATCGGCGGACGAGGCCAATCCGGTGCTGGACATGACCGCACCGCTGACCGCCGCCGAAGCTTATCAGGGCGAACGTTTTGCCCGTTTCGAGGACAAGAGCCTGGGCATGATCGGGCGTGAGGCCTATCCGGCGCTGCGGACGGTGGAGCGTGCCGGTCCGCCGGCCGCCGCCTTCGCCGCCGCCCGCGAAGCGGCGCGGGGCATGGGATGGACCCTCGTCACCGAGGATGAACTCAGCGGAACCCTCGAAGCGACCGCCGAGACTTTCTGGTTCGGGTTTCAGGATGACGTCATTATCCGGGTGCGCCCGACTACCGACGGGCAAGGATCGCGCATCGACGTGCGGTCGATCTCGCGCGTCGGCATGAGCGATCTCGGTGCCAACGCCAAACGGATCGACTCCTATCTGGCGAGGGTTTCGACCGAACCGGGTTCCTGAACGCGAACGCGGACGACGGGTTGTAACCACAGATGCTGCTTCTACGAATACGCCCCACGGCCCTTCCGGCCGAAGTGGAGCGCCAATGACCCCGACCGTCCGTCATCTTGACCTGTCGCTGCTGCTGTTGAGGCTGGGCGTCGGCTTGGTGATGGCGATGTGGACCGCCGACAAATTCGTCAATCCGGCGCACAGCAGCGCGGTGATGGAGAACTTTTACGGCCTGCCGGCATTGGGTTCAGAGGTGTTTGTTGTTCTCGGAGTGATCCAGGCCGTGATCGTCCTGATGTTCATCACCGGAGCGTTCCGCACCCTGTCCTACGCCGCCGTCGTGCTGATGCACGCGGGATCAACCTTCTCGTCCTGGAGACAGTATCTCGACGGCTTCGACAACCTGCTCTTCTTTGCCGCCTGGCCGATGCTGCGGCCTGTATCGCCCTGTTCCTGCTACGCGCCCACGACCGACTTCTGTCTGTTGATGCGGTGCGCCAAAATCGGAGGCTGACTGCATGACTGGCGACAACGCCCGCCTCCCCGTCGCAACTCCCTTTGACTATCCGATCCGCGGGACGGCCTGAGTGACGGCCGGCCGACTGGTGCTGGTCGGCGCGGGCCATGCCCATCTGCATCTGGTGCGGGGGGCCAATCGGCTGCGCGATGCGGGGCTGAACCTGACCCTGATCGCGCCCCCTACTTTCCAGTATTCCGGTCTCGCCAGCGGAGTCCTGTCCGGAGCGCTGGAGGTCGAGGCGGCCGAGCTCGACGTGGCGGCGCTGGCGGCCGACTTCGGCGTTCGACATCTGCCGCAGCCGGTCACCGCGGTCGACCGTGACGCGCAGACATTGACGCTAGCGGGCGGCGCAATCGAACTCTTCGACCTTCTGTCCCTGAACATCGGCAGCGTGACGTTTGATCCTGACGGGTTGGCCGCCCAACCAGCGGTGTGGCCGGTCAAGCCCCTGACGAACCTGTTCGCCCTGCGCGGCCGGATCGAGATGGAGATCGCCCATGGCGGTCCGTTGCCCCGGATCGTTGTCGCCGGCGGCGGTCAGAGCGCCCTGGAGATCGCCGCCAGCCTCTGCGGCCTGTTCGAAAACGCTGGGGTACGCCCCGATGTGACTGTGGTCGCTCCAGATTTCGGCGGCACCCTGCCAGCGGCGGCCCGGGCTCGATTGATGACGTCGCTGACCGCACGAGGAGTCGGCTTCCGGACCAGCACTGTGGTCGGCCGGGAAGCGGATGCCTGTCGTCTGGCAGACGGTGCAATCTGGCCGTGCGACCATCTGGTGCTGGCGACCGGTCTCGTGGCCCCGCCGTTGATCGCCGATCTGGCGCTGCCCGTAGACGCGGCCGGACGGTTGAGGATCACGTCGACCCTGCAATCCGTCGGCGATCCTGCAATCTTCGCGGCCGGAGACTGCGCCGTGATCGCCGACCACCCAAGGCCTGCCGCGGGGGTTTTCGGCGTGCGCGCCGCGCCGTTGCTGCTGCACAACCTCGCCGCCTTGGGCGATAGCCGACCCCTGGAGACCTATCGGCCCCAGCGTCATTGGCTGTCGATCATGGATCTCGGCGATGGCTCGGGCCTCGCCCATAGGGGCCGGTTCTGGTGGCTGGGAGGAGCGTCCCTCAGGCTCAAACGTTACCTCGACCTAGGCTTCATCCGGCGCATGCGTGCCCCGCCGCCACACCTTACAGGACACCAACCATGACGACCTATGATGATCTCAGCGCCGTCTTCATCAACACCAGTCTGAAACGGTCCAGCGAGACCTCGCACACCCAGACCCTCATGGATGTCGCCATCGCCATCATGGAGGCCCAGGGGGTCAAGACGACCACCCTGCGCGCCGCCGATCTGGACATTCCGCCGGGCGTGCAGCCCGACATGACCGAGCATGGCTGGGAAACCGACGGCTGGCCGGCGGTGCAGAAACAAGTGATGGCGGCCAACATCCTGGTCATCGGCACGCCGATCTGGCTGGGCGACAAGTCGTCGATCTGCACCCGGGTGATCGAGCGACTGTACGGCTATTCCGGCAAGCTGAACGACAAGGGTCAGTGGACCTATTACGGCCGGGTCGGCGGCTGCATCGTCACCGGCAATGAGGACGGCATCAAACACTGCGCGATGAACATTCTCTATTCGTTGCAGCACCTTGGCTATGTCATCCCGCCCCAGGCCGATGCCGGCTGGATCGGCGAGGCAGGACCCGGACCGTCCTATGGCGATGACGGCAAGGTCGGGCTGGATAATGAGTTCACCCAGCGCAACACCACCTTCATGGCCTGGAACCTGATGCACATGGCCCGCATGCTGAAGGACGCCGGCGGTATTCCCGCGCACGGCAACCAGAAGTCCGCCTGGGACAAGGGCGAGCGCTTCGACCATCCGAACCCGGAGTATCGCTGAACCATGGCCGCCGCCGACTTCAACTTCGCCAACACAGCCGGGCGCCAGCTGTCCGGCGTCCTCGAAAGGGGCGGCGGAACGGTTAGAGCCTGGGCCGTGTTTGCCCACTGCTTCACCTGCGACAAGACCTCGCTGGCGGCGACGCGTCTCAGCCGGGCGCTGGCCGAACGGGGTATCGGCGTGTTGCGCTTCGACTTCACCGGTCTGGGCGAGAGCGAGGGCGATTTCGGCACCGGTCTGTCCGGCGACATCCAGGACGTGGTCTGCGCCGCCCGGGCCATGGCGGACAAGGGCATGACCCCGCAACTGCTGGTCGGGCACAGCTTCGGCGGGGCAGCGGTTCTGGCGGCGGCAGGCGAGCTGGAGGCGGTCAAGGCCGTGGCCGTTATCGGGGCCCCGTTCGACGCCGAACATGTCCTGACCCACATCGGTCCGGCCTTGAAGGACGCGCCGGCGGGACAGCGCGTGCCGGTCGAGATCGGCGATCGCGCCTTCGAACTGGGGGCCGACTTCGTGCGCGACATCTGCGGCCAGAACCAGAAGGCCCGGATTGCGGATCTGGGCCGCGCCCTGCTGGTGCTGCATTCGCCGGTCGACGAGATCGTATCGATCGACAACGCCTCCAACATCTTCCTGAACGCGCGGCATCCCAAGAGTTTCGTCTCGCTGGATCACGCCAACCACCTGCTGACCCGCGCGGTCGATTCCGACTATGCGGCGGCGGTGATCGCGGCTTGGGCCAGCCGTTATCTTGAGCAGGCTCCCGAACTAGCCAGAATGCCTGTCGAGCCACCGGTCAAGGGCGTTCGGGTGGAAGAGACCGGGGCCGGGAAATTCCAGGTCCGGGTCGTCACCCCCTCGACCAGCTTCCTTGCGGACGAACCCGACAGCGTCGGCGGTCTGAATTCGGGCCCGACTCCCTATGATTTGCTCAGCGCCGGCTTGGGGGCCTGCACGGCCATGACCTGCCGGCTCTATGCCGAGCGCAAGAAGTGGCCGCTGGAGCGGGTGGTCGTCGAGGTCGGGCATACAGCCAAGTCGACGTCGGAGCCGGACCGGTTCGTGCGCAAGATCGCCTTCCAGGGCGAGCTCGACGAGAGCCAGCATGCCCGGCTGCTTGAGATCGCGGATCGCTGCCCGGTGCATCGCACCCTGACCGAGAGCGCGCTGGTCGAGACCGTGCGGCTGGCCGATGATCAGCCCGATGGGGGAGCCGAAAACTGCGTCGAGGGCCATGCCAAACTGATGCAGGAAGCCTGCGTCGAGGCCGATCGTTCCGACGGCGCGCCGGTCCGCGACGTCATACCGCCGCCGCTTCCGGAACCCTGATCAGGCGAAGCGCTTGAGGATCGACACCAGCCAGCGGGTGCGGTTCGAGAACAGAGCCGCCGTATACCACTGTCCAGCCAGCCGCTTGCCGATCTCGCCCCGCGTCGGATAGGGGGCGATCATACTGGTCAGCTGGCTCAGCTTGAGCCCGGCCGACATCACCAGCGACCAGAGATGAATATGGTCTCCGGCATGACGGCCGACGAGGGTCACGCCCAGCACCTTGCCCTTTTTCGTGGTGATCAGTTTGCCGAAGCCGCGGGTGTCCCCCTCGGCGATCGCCCGGTCATTCCCGGCGAAGTCAAAAGTCTCAACGCGCAAATCGTCGCCATGAACCTTGCGGGCTTCGGCCTCGCCCAGGCCGATGGAGGCCAGTTCCGGATCGCAGTAGGTCACGCGTGGCACCTGCAGGGCGTCGGCATCGACCGGCAAGGCGAACACGGCCCGGCGAACGACCAGCGAGGCATGCGCTCCTGCAAGATGGGTGAACTGGCCCCGACCCGCCGCATCACCAACGGCGTAGACGCGCTTGTTGCTGCTGCGCAGGGATTTATCGGTGACGATGCCGTTGCCGTCGGACGCGACACCGGCCTTGTCGAGGTCGAGGCCATCCAGCGTTGGCTTGCGCCCGACCGCGACCAGTAGGTGCGAACCGCTGACCGTCCGGGTCTGGCCGTCGCAGTCGACCCGCAGCGTCGGCCCGGCCTCGACCCGGGTCGCCCTGCAGCCTGCCATCACCTCGACCCCGTCGGCGCGGAGCTGGGCCAGGACCACGGCGGCGGCGTCGGGATCTTCGCGCCCCAGCAGGGTGTCGGCCTCGATGATCACGACCTCTGAGCCCAGCCGCCGGAAGGCCTGGCCGAGCTCGACGCCGATGGGCCCGCCGCCGAGCACGATCAATCGCCGGGGCAGTTCGGTCAGGTCGAACAGCGTCTCATTGGTCAGGTGCGGAACGCCATCCAGACCGGGGATCGGCGGCACGGCGGCGCGGGAGCCGGTAGCGACAACGATCTTGCGGGCCTGGACCCGGACGCTGTCGCTGGCGAGCGTGCGGTCGTCGATGAACCGGGCGGCCTCGCGAACGACCCGGACGCCGAAGCCTTCGAAGCGGGCCTGGCTGTCATGGGGCGCGATGGTGGCAATGGCGGCGTGGACGTGAGCCATGACGTGCGGGAAGTCGACCGACACTTCGCCGACGGACACGCCGAGCTCGGTGGCTGCGCGGGCCTCATGCGCGGCGCTGGCGGCCGCAATCAGGGCCTTGGACGGAACGCAGCCGTAGTTGAGGCAGTCGCCACCCATCTCGCCCTTTTCGAACAGAACGACCTTGAGGCCCAACTGGGCCGCGCCCGCCGCGACCGACAGACCGCCCGACCCAGCGCCGATGACGGCCATGTCGACCTTGAGGGTTTTCGCACTCACAGGGCGTCTCCGATCCTGGCGCGGCGGCGCTGGTACAGGGTGACCCCGAGCGACAGGAGGCCCAGGCCGACCAGGGGTAGAAGGATTTTGGGCTCGAAGATGACCCCGGCGTCCGGCGTCTCGCCCCGCGCGATCAGGTCGCCGATCCCGGCACCAATGCCGCTATAGATGAAGGTCGCCGGCATGATCCCGAGAAAGGTCGCCAGCGCATAGGCGCGGATCGGCGCATGGGCGAGGGCTGCGGCGATGTTGACCAGCCAGAAGGGGGCCAGCGGCACCAACCGCAAGGTCAGGATATAGCCGAAGGCACCGGCCTCGACGCCGTCGATGACCGCCTTAAGCTTGCCCCCCGAAGCCTCGGCCCGTCGGCGAAGCGCCGCACCGAGCGAAGTGCGCACGGCGTAGAAGACCAGCACGGCACCGAGGGTGGCCCCGACCACGGTGGCCGAGCCGCCGATCCACGGTCCGAACAAGTAGCCGCCCGTAAGCGTCAGGATAAGGGCTCCCGGCAGGCTGACCGCCGTGGCCACCGCATAAACGGCCATGAAGGTGATCAGGGCCAGGATCAGATTGTCGCTGACGAAGCCACGCAGCGCCGCCTCATGGGTCTGCAGCGCCTCGATATTGAGGTAGCGGGTCACACCGCTGGCGAAGACCGCCACCACTACGATGACGAGGAGGAGCAACGGGAGGTAGCGTTTGAGGCCGGTCATCAGCGTCCTGTCGTGGCGTTGATCGCCCAGTTGTAGTCGTCGTCGGCGATGCGGGCGGTCTGGCGCAATCGGGCCTCGAGCGGGGCGGCGGCATAGTCGGCAAGGTGGCCAATGACGCGGGCGTCAGTACCGCCGAAGTCGACCGCATACCATTTGTAGATCGAGGACACCGTCAATGCGGTGCCGTCGAACGTCACCCCGCGGCTGTGGTTGACATAGGACCGCGCGGCGGCGTCCAGCGCCGGGCCGAGACCCACGCCGCGCCAGGCTCGTAGCGGCAGGTTGGGGCAGCTGAACGAGGCGCAGTTGACCGCATAATGTATGCGCGGATCGGACCAGCCCTTGCGCAGGATTTCATGCTCGATGTCGTCCAGCGACAGATCAACACCGCCGACCCGGGCGACCGTCTTCCTCCAGGGTCCGGCAACCAGCAACGATGACCGGATGTCGCGGATCGACCGCACAGGCCATTCGTCCACAACAACGCGGATGGTCAGGGCGTTGTAGAGATTGGCCCAGTAGGCGAACTGCTCGGGTCGGGTCAGGCTCAAGGGATCGAGCGCCGAAAGGGCCTCAACGTAGCGGCCCAGCGCGGCGCGATCAGCCGCTGAGCCGCGCCATCCGGCGTAGTCGACCCGCACCACCCCGTCGCGAGAGTTGCGCGCCCGGCGCGACAGCAAGGCGTCAAAGACGGCGTGGTCGGCGACAGTGCTTCCGGCCTGCCGGCCCGTGAACCGCGAAGTGCTCTGGGCCGCAGCGGACCCGGCTCCGAGGCCGACGGTCAGACCGACGCCCGCCGCCACCAGGCCGCGCCTGCTCAGATGGATCATACTCAAAACCTCGCCGTCAGATGGACCTGTCCGACCCCCCGCCCGGTCAATGATTGGCCGGTCCCCACAGGGCTTCCAGCCGTTGCGCCCGACCGCACCGCCATTTGTAGAAGGCATAGGCCTGAGGGTTCTTCAGATAGTAGTCCTGATGCTTGGCTTCGGCGTCATAGAACCCGGCGGATGGCAGGATCTGGACGTCGACCGCACGGCCGAACCGCTGGGCTACAGCCTGTTTCGAGGCTTCAGCGGCCTGGGTTTCCTCCGGCGTGGCGGCGAAGACGGCACCACGATAGGAGTCGCCCTTGTCACAGAACTGGCCGACCGGGTCGAACGGGTCGACGTTGCTCCAGAACACTTCGAGCAGATGAGCGTAGCTGACGACCGCCGGATCATAGATCACTCGAACCGCCTCATAGTGTCCAGTACCGCCGCGGGAGACCTGCTCATAGGTCGGATCGGCCATCGTCCCACCGGTATAGCCGGACACCGCCTCCACGACGCCTGGGGTCTTCTCGAAGGCCTGTTCGGCGCACCAGAAACAACCGGCGGCGAAGACCGCGGTCGCGGCACCTGGGGGCAGCGGAGTGCGCTCGACCCGATCAGGCGAGGTGCAGGCTGCCAGAAGCAGCAGGAACAGCAAGGCGAAAACCCGAGGCATATGGCATCCTGATCCGGCGCAATGCGATGCGCGCCTGATCCCCTTTCGGCAGGATCGGCTAGACGGTTACACCCGGCGCGCTCTATCAGCAAAGAGGTTGGGCAAGGCCAGGCGGGTCTAACGCCGGAAAACCCCCACCAGTTCGACGTGGGCCGACCACAGGAATTGGTCCACCGGCGTGACGCTTTCCAGGCGGAAGCCGGCGTCGATCAGGGTGCGGGCGTCGCGAGCGAAGGTGACCGGGTTGCAGGAGACATAGATGACGGTCGCGGCCTTGGTCCCCGCCAGCTGCCGGGTCTGCTCGATCGCTCCGGCGCGCGGCGGGTCCAGCACGATGGCGTCGCAGCCGCGCAGATCATAGGGTGCCAGAGGGCGGCGGAACAGGTCGCGCGCCTCCGCCGTGATTGGCTTCAGACCCCTGGCCGTGCCTACGCCGGCCTTGAGCGCCGCGATCCCGGCCGCCGAAGCGTCCGCGGCCAAAACCGGGGCAACCGTCGCCAGAGGGAAGGTGAAGGTTCCGGCTCCGCAAAACAGATCGGCGATCTTCTTCGCCCCCTGCACCGCCTCGACCGCGCGCGAGACCATGGCCGCCTCGGCCTCGGGGACGGCCTGCAAGAAGCCGCCGGCGGGGAGCGGCACGGTGGCGGGACCGAAAGCCACAAGCGGCTGCCGCGACATCACCAGCGTTTCCCCGGCCAGGCTGAGCCGCGCCAGATCGGCGGCGGCTGCGGCCTCGATGGCTCGCATCTGGGCATCGCGGGACAGGCCGCCGCTGCGCCGTTCGACTCCGGTCACGTCAACGTCGATCCCGGTCAGGGTCCAGGTCACGTGCAGGGTCGGGGCCGACTTCGGGTGCTCAAGGAAGGCCTCGGCCACCCGCGCCAGGGCAGGAAAGGCCGCGACCAGCCGGGGGTCCGCCACCGGGCAGGCGGTGACCTCGACCAACCGCCAACTCTTGCGCGCCTTGAAGCCCAGAACCACCAGACCGTCCGGTGCGCGCCGCGCGTGCAACGCCAAGCGGCGGCGGGTTCCGGGCGAGACGGCGACCGTGGACTCGACCTCCACCTCGATCCGTTCGCGGACCAGGGACAGCCTGACCTGTTGCCGCTTCCACTCCAGATAAGGGCCACTGGCCCAGTGTTGCAGGGAACAGCCGCCGCAGTCGCCATAGTGGGGCGAGATCGGTGGGATACGGTCAGGGCTGGGGGTCAGAATCTCCACGGATTCGGCCCGCCCCTCGCGGACGTCGGCCCGGACAGTTTCACCAGGCAAGGTCAGGGGCGCGAACACGGGACCGGTAGGGGTTTCGGCGATCCCGTCCCCGTGACCGCCGACGCGCGTGATGGTGAATATCTCCGTCATCGGCCGCTTCTAGAGGTTCGTTCGTCCGGGCGAAACATGAACGAAAATGAACGGCGCGCTCAATGGCCGTTCAGCTTCGTCGTCGTAATCCTGAATGCAACAGACCGGGGCGACGTTCGTTCGGGCTCTGTGTCAAATCTAACCGAGGATCGAACCGATGTTCGCCCGCCTGACCGCCGCCACCGTCGCCGCCGCCGCAGCCGGCGCGCTATTGGCCCCGACCGCCGCCTCCGCCCAAGCCTACAGCTACCAGGGCGCGGACTCCTACGCCTATGGCAGCTACGGCCAGTCTTACGACAACGACCGCTACCGGTCCGATGACCGCTATCGCTATGACGACCGGTATCGCGACGACCGCTACGGCAATGACTCTTGCCGCGGCAACAGCAGCGACCGCACCGCCGGTGGCGCGGTGGTCGGCGGGGCTCTAGGTGCCGTGGTTGGATCACAACTGGCTGCCCGTGGACGCCGCACCGAAGGCAGCATTCTGGGCGGCGTGCTCGGTGCCGTGGTCGGCGGCAGCGTCGGCAACTCCAGCAGCGATTGCGATCGCTACTACGGCTCGAACTACCGCTACGACGACGGTCGCAATGGCTATCAGTCGGACGACCGGTATGGCGATCAGTACCGCTCCGACAACCGCTACAGCCAGGGCAGCTATTACGACAACCGTTACGGCGGCAGCTACCAGTCCAGCTACCCCGCTGACCGGTACGGCAGCAGCTACCAGTCCGGTTACACCGCTGACCGCTACGGCAACAGCTACCAGTCTGGCTACAACGCCGACCGATACGGCTGCCGCACCGTCGAGACCCGCAGCCGCGGCCGCGATGGCCGGATTGTCACCCGTTACGAGCAGTCCTGCCCGGACCGCTATTGAGGATCGCGTCGCCGATTATTTTTCAGCCCCCCTGTCGATCGGCGATGTGACGGGAACCGCCGGTG
Source organism: Caulobacterales bacterium (assembly GCA_038330765.1). Lineage (GTDB taxonomy): Bacteria > Pseudomonadota > Alphaproteobacteria > Caulobacterales > Caulobacteraceae > Brevundimonas. The sequence goes on from JBBQOK010000050.1 coordinate 13,822, forward strand.
GAGAAATCCACCGGCGGTTTTTCCTTGTCGGAGAGGCGTTACCCTCGCAATGCGGTGGCTCTTTGCACGGGCGCCGCGTCAGCGGCGCGAAGCCCACAGCAGGAATTCGACGTTGCCGTCGCCGCCGGTGATCGGGCTTTCGGTAACCGCGCGGACCGTCCAGCCGACGCCTTCCAGCCAGGCTGAGACGGAAGCGACGGCGGTCTGGCGGGCCTCCGTGTCCTTGACCACGCCCTTGCGATTGCCGCCGCCCGGCCGCTCGGCCTCGAACTGGGGTTTGACCAGGGTGACCAGATCCGCGTCCGGCGCGGCCAGCGACAGAGCGACGGGCAGGACCTTGGCCAGGCCGATGAAGCTGGCGTCGCAGACGATCAGTTCTGGCGGGTCGCGAATCAGCTCCGGCGTCAGATGGCGGGCGTCGGTCTTCTCCATGTTGACGACGCGCGGATCAGCGGCGATCCGGGCATGCAACTGCCCCTGACCCACGTCGACGGCGTAGACGCGGGCCGCCCCGCGCGCGAGGCAGACCTCGGTGAATCCTCCGGTCGAGGCACCGACGTCCAGCACGGTCCGGGCCTCGGCCTTCACGGGCCAAAGGGCCAGGGCGTGTTCGAGCTTCAAGGCTCCGCGCCCGACCCAGCGGTGGGCGTCGGCGTAGGTGATGGCGGCATCGCCGGCCACCTGTTGCGAGGCCGATTTCGCGGGCGCGCCGGAGACGGTCACCGTCCCCGCCTCGATCGCCGCCTTCGCCTTGGCACGACTTTCAGCCAGGCCGCGCGCGACCAGCAGTTGGTCCAGGCGTGTGCTGGTCACCCCACCGCGTCCAGACGCGTCAGCGCGGCCTGCAGCCTGGCCTTGCCGGCCTCGGCCTCGGCCAGTTTCTCGCGCTGTTCGTCAACGACCTCAGGCGCGGCGCGGGAAACGAAATTGGGGTTGCCCAGCTTCTTGTTGACGTGGCCGATGTCGCTTTCGAAGAGCGCGATCTCCTTTTCCAGTCGCGCGCGCTCGGCCGCCAGATCGATGATGCCGGCCAACGACAGGGCACCCGTCGTTCCGCCGGAGACGAAGGTCACGGCACCGGCCGGAGCGGCCTCTGCGACTCCGGCCTCGGACACGCGGCCCAGCGTCAGGATCAGCTCGCGGTGGCGGGCAATCCGGTCGGCCGTCGCAGCGTCCGGCGCGACAAAGACCAGCGGCGGCTTGGCCGACGGCGGCACGTTCATCTCGGCGCGCAGGCCGCGAATCTCGGTGACGAGGTCGACCAGCCAGCCGATCTCGGCCTCGGCACTGGCGTCGATGAAGGCATCCGGCAGGTTGGGCCAGGCGCTACCAATAAGAGTCGCTTCGGTGCGCGGCGCGCCCTCGGCGGCCAACTGATCCCAGAGCTCCTCGGTGATGAAAGGCATGACCGGATGCATCAGCTTCAGCGTCTGGTCGAGCGTCCAGGCTGTCATGGCGCGGGTCTCGGCCTTGGCGGCTTCGTCCGAGCCCATGAAGACCGGCTTGGCCAGTTCCAGATACCAGTCACAGAAGACGTTCCAGACGAAGCGGTAGAGGGCCGAAGCGGCGTCGTCGAACCGCCCGGCCTCGATGGCCGTCGAGACCTGCCGCTCGGCCTTCGTCAGTTCGCCGCGGATCCAGCGATTGATGGTCTGGTCGACCCTTGCCGGATCGAAGCCCTCGACGCGCTTCGCTTCGTTCATCTGCGAGAAGCGGGCCGCGTTCCACAACTTTGTTCCGAAGTTTCTATACCCTTCAATACGTTGACGAGACAATTTGATGTCACGTGTACCGGACAGGACAGCCATTGTGAAGCGAAGCGGATCAGCGCCGAGCTCGTCGATGATCGTCAGGGGATCGATGACATTCCCCTTCGACTTCGACATCTTCTGTCCCTTCTCGTCGCGGACGAGACCGTTGATGATGACCCGTCTGAACGGAACCTCGTCCATGAAGTGGAGGCCCATCATCATCATCCGGGCGACCCAGAAGAAGATGATGTCGGAGGCCGTGAC
>JBBQOK010000051.1:0-15836 GCA_038330765.1 Caulobacterales bacterium
GCCCCCCCACCTTCTCCCCATGGGAGAAGGGATCAGGATCGACACCGGCTTCGAACAGGGCGGCGAGGTCAGCCAGTTCTACGACCCGATGATCGCCAAACTGATCGTGCACGCGGAGACGCGGGAAGAGGCTGCGGCGCACTTGGCGGAAGCGGCGCGCTCCGTCGAAGTCTGGCCCGTGAAAACCAACGCGGGCTTCATCGCGCGCTGCCTTGAGCACCCGCGCTTCGTGGCCGGCGACGTGGACACGGGGTTCATCGCGGCGGAGGAAGAAGCCTTGGCCGGGTCAGTCCAGGCATCCCCACTGGTGACGGCGACGGCGTTCGCGACTGTCGGCCTTCGGGCGGATGATGTCGCCTTCCGACAGCGGGGGGAGCCGTCGCCCTGGATGGACGGCCTGTTTGCATTTCGTCTGAATGGACCGGCAGAAGCCAGAACGACGCTTCATCGTGATGGCCATGCGATCCACGCTCGCCTGAAGGGTCGTCACGGTCCCGTCCCGATCCAGCATTCAAGCTTCGATATCGATCTTGATGGGCAGTCGTTCTTCGCGAACGGCATGCCTGAGTACGTCCATGTCGATCATGTGCTGCAGTCCGTGGCCCGCGACCGCACGGACCGGGTGGTCGTTTTCGATGGCGGCGACACGTTCGAGTTTACCCTACGCAAGGCTGCTGGGGCAGGCGGGATAGCCTCCGACGGTTCCCTCCGCGCCCCCATGCCCGGCAAGATCGTCGCCACCCCCGCCAAGACCGGCGACAAAGTCACCAAGGGCCAGCCCGTCGTGGTCCTCGAGGCCATGAAGATGGAGCACGCCCTCGTCGCCCCCTTCGACGGGGTGGTCGGCGAGATCGGCGTTTCGGTCGGCGATCAGGTCACGGACGGGACCGTGCTGGCCGTGATCGAGGCCGCGACCTAGGTCCAGCCATGCCCCTCCACATGATCAAACTCTGCGTCGGTGTCGCCAAGGTCGAGACGCTGGAGCGCCGCGCCGGCAAGGGCGACTGGCTGACCGTCCATACCCGCATGACCCCCAAGCGCGCGGCCGAGCTCGAGGACGGCGGCTCCCTGTTCTGGGTCATGAAGGGCTCGGTGGTCTGCCGCATGCCGATCCTCGACATCGCCACCAAGGGCGAGTGCAAGGCCTCGATGTGCCACATCCAGCTGTCGCCCGAGGTCATCCGCACCGCCCCCCAGGCCCGCCGCCCCTTCCAGGGCTGGCGCTATCTCGAGCCGAAGGACGCGCCGCTGGACCTGTCCTCACTGGACGCCGGCGAAGTGCCCGAGGACCTCGCCAAACGGCTCCGCGAAATGGGCGCGTGGTGACCCTCGCCCTGGCGGACGCCCGCGCTAGGGTGCCACAGTTCAACGGAGACGGATCCATGATCGAAGTCATGTTCGCGGCGGCCCTCTCCCTCGCACCCCAACAAGCCGTATCCGGGTCGTCCGACGCCCGGACCGAGGCTGATTTCCGCTGCTACGCCGCGGCCATCGTGCTGGCGGGAGTAAGCGGCGACGACCAGGCGACCACTGACGCCGCCAGCCTTGTCGCCTTCTACTACCTCGGCCGGCTGGAGGGTCGTGCGCCCAACGTCGACTGGATCGATCGCGGCATCACGGTCGGCAACGCACAAGCGGAGATGTTGCTGGCGGAACTGCCCCGATGCGGAAGCGAGTTCGAGGCCAAGGCCCAGTCCATGGTCGAGAAGGGGCAGGCGGCGTCCTGAGCGGTTTCGCTCGCCACCCGTCGGGACTCACGCCTAATCTCCGCCATGCCCCCAATCCGCTCCGACCGGCTTGAAGACGCCCTGCACCGCATCTTTGAAGGCGGCAAGAAGACGCGCGCCAGCTGGTTCGCCCTGACCGGCGGCGAGACCCTGTTCGCCGAGGGCGACAAGGCCGACACCCTGTATCTGCTGCGCTCTGGCCGACTCGGCGTGTTCCGCCGCGATCATGGCGAGGACCGCCCGCCCCAGTTCGTCGGCGTCATCCGTCCCGGCGAGCCCGCCGGCGAAATGGCCATGCTGGCCGGAACCCATCACACCGCCGACGTCGTCGCCCTGCGCGACTCCGAGGTGCTGGCCCTGCCCCGCGACGCCTTCTTCGAGGCCGCGCGCACCGAGCCTGATCTCATGGTCGAGCTCTCGCGCCTGATGATCCAGCGCGCCCGCGACCGCCGCTCCGGCGGCGGCGAGCCCAGCGTCTTCGGCTTCATCTCGGCGCGCCCCCGCCCGATCCGGGCCTTCGTCGAGCGCATCGCCGCCGCCATCGAGGCCGACGGCTTCACCTGTCAGATTATCGACCATTCCGCCCTGTCCTCGGCGTCCGAATGGTTCAGCCGCGTCGAGGACAGCCACGACTTCGTCCTCTACGTCGCCGAGATGGACGAACCCGCCTGGGCCGCCCTGTGCGCGCGCCAGGTCGACCGGGTTTTCGTCATCGGCAACGGCCTGATGGCCCCGCCGAACCGGCCCCTGCCCCACGCCGGCGTGCTGGACGCCCAACGGCGCACCGACCTGATCCTGCTGCGCGACCCGCGCATGGCCAATCCGGCCAACACCGCGGTCTGGCTGGATGCGATCAGCCCCGGCCGCTGGTTCCAGGCCGTCGAGAGCGATCAGGCCGACGCCGCGCGGATGGCCCGTGTCGTCACCGGCTCAGCGGTCGGGGTAGTGATGTCCGGCGGCGGCGCTCGCGCCTACGCCCATATCGGTGCCCTGCGCGCCCTGCATGAGGCCGGCGTGCCGATCGATTTCGTCGGTGGCTCGTCCATGGGCGCGGTGATCGCCGCCGGTCCGGCTCTCGGCTGGTCGCAGGAAGAGCTCGAGGTCCGCATCCGCAAGGCCTTCGTCGAGAGCGATCCCCTCTCCGACCTGACCTTCCCCATGCTGGCCATGACGCGGGCCCACAAGGTCGACCGCCTGTTGCACGATGCCTATGGCGACATCGACCTCTCCGACCTCCACCGACCCTTCTTCGCCGTCTCCACCAACCTGACCAGCGGCAAGATCGAGGTCCACCGGCGCGGCCTGATGCGTCAGGCCATGCGCGCCTCCATCGCCATTCCGGGCCTGCTGCCCCCCGTCGTCATCGACGGTCAGGTGCTGGTCGACGGCGCGGTGCTGAAGAACCTGCCGACCGAGGTCATGCGCCACATGCACGGCGGCCCGATCATCGGCGTGGACATGTCCGAGACGCGGGGTGTCGATCCCGAGCTCATCCTGCACCCGCCGTCGCTGTGGCGGCTCCTCGTCACCGGGGCGTGGCGGCGGGGTCCGCCGATCGTCTCGATCCTGATGCGCTCGGCCACCCTGACCACGGACGCCGACATCGAAAGCTCGCGCGCCGCTCTGGACGTCCTGATCCAGCCGACGCCCGACGGGCTCGACATCCGCGACTGGAAGGGATTCGACGTGGGCGTGGAGGCTGGCTACCGCGCGGCCCGGGAGGTGCTGGAGACGTTGGACGGGCCGGTCACCGGCCTGCGGCGTCGCCAGTCGGTCGCCGACGCTCCAGCAGAAACAGACGGGGAACCGGCATCAGGGTCACCCCATCCGCCCGCCGCGGAAAAGCCGCGGAAAGCCGCTCGCCGAGCGCGTCAAGCCAAGCCCGCCGCATGACCTCGTCTGCCAGGGCGGCCAGACACGGCAGTCGCGCCGGAAGATCGTGAGCGGCGCGGTCGCTTTCGCGTCCAACGCGGCCGTATTGAAGGGGGTCCCAGAGACGGCGTATCCGGTCATGCCGTCACGCGCTCCTGCTGCCGGGGGGAGGATGGTACCGCCTCTCAGGCTTGAACTGAGGACCTCCGGTTCCACAAACCGGCGCTCTAACCAACTGAGCTAAGGCGGCGCAGGCCCGCACGAAGGGGCGACGCGAGGGCGGTGTCTAGCCGTGTCGCTGGCGTCGATCAAGGTGGATTTGGAAGATTGGGGTCGAGGGTCGAGGGGCGAGGGGCGTTGGCAGGCCTGCACGGGAACAACAGCGATTCCGCCATTCTTGCCTGACCCTCGCCCGTCAACCCTCGCCCCTGTCTCTCAGCTCCAGCCCTTGCTGGCGATATACTGTTCCAGGGCCGCGATCCGGCTGGCGTCTGACGGGTGGGTCGAGGCGAATTCCGGCGTCGAGCCCTGCCGCTGCGTCGCCATCAGCCGCCACAGGGCGACCGCCTCGGACGGGCGGAAGCCGGCGCGCTGCTGATAGTCGACTCCGAGCCGGTCGGCCTCCAGTTCGTCGCGGCGCGAGAACGGCAGCAGCACGCCCAGCTGGGCGCCCAGTCCGCCGATCGCGCCCGCCGCCTGGGCATAGTCGCCGGCGACGCCCTGGACCCCGCTCAGGACCAGGCCGGTCGCAGCCGTCGAGGAGTACCGTTCTGCCGCGTGGCGGGCGACGACATGGCCGACCTCATGACCCAGCACGGCCGCCAGCTGGTCGTCGTTGCGGACCAGCGCCAGCAGGCCCGTGGTCACGCCGATCTTGCCCGAGGGCAGCACGAAGGCGTTCGGGCTCTGGCTGACGAACAACGCATAGTCCCAGCGCCGGTCCGTCAGGCCCGCGGCCTGGACGATCTGGCCGCCGACCCTGCGGATGCGGGCGTTGGCGGCGGCGTCCGACGAAATCGTCTGCGTGCGCAGGGCCTGGGCCCAGGCCGCTTCGGACTGCTGCGTCAGGGCGCTGTCGTCGACGATCAGGAACTGGTTGCGGCCGAGGCTTTCGTTGTAGGCGCAGGCCGCCGTGGACAGGGCGGCCAGGGCGGCGATGGTCAGCGTCAGGGGACGTCTCATGGGGAACTCCGTTGTTCAGCTTCGCCCTACAACGCCTGACCCGGTCCGGCGCTCCCCGCAATGAAAAACGCCCCGGCCGCTGGGGCCGGGGCGTTGGTCGTAATATCCGGGAGACCCGGGCTTTACTCCGGCGGAGCCTGGAAGCGCGTGGTGAAGGTCACCCGCGCACCGGTAGCGGCACCGTCGACCGTGCGGGGCGAAAGCCGCGCGCGGCGAGTGCCGGAGATGGCCGCCTGGCCGAAGCCCATGCCCGACGGATTCTCGGAAACGATCCGGCAATCCGACATGGCACCGCTGGGGGCGACCAGACAGTTCAGCTCGACCGTGCCGGCTTCCACGCCACGTTGCGTGGCCCGGTCCGGGAACTCGCCCTGAGGCTGGCGGGACCAGCTCGGGTTGCGAATTTCCGACGGCTTGGGCGGCGGAGGCGGCAACGGAATCGTCACCGGTCCGTCGATCCGGCCAGGCGGGATCGTCGACGCGATCCGGTCTTCCTTCTTCGTCGGCGGCACCGGAAGCGGCGGAATCGGGAGATTCACCGGAAGAGGAGCCGGGACCCGCACCTGCAGCTTCGGCGGCGGAGCCGTTTCAGGCGGCGGCGGAGGCGGGGGCGGCGGTGGCGGCGGCGGCGGGATCGGATCGATCAGATCCACCTGCACGGAGTCATCCGAGAACACCACTTCGCGCAGCTTGAACTGGGCATTGACGAAGTAGAAGGCCAGCAGACCGAACAGCAGGCACACCACCACGATGCTGGCGATCAGCACATGAGGAGGCACCCCGAAAATGCCCTTGGGCTTGGGCGGATCATAGCGACTGCGATGATATTCGACGTCTGTCATTTTGTCACCGCTCCTACTCTGCCGCTTGGTCTTCGCCAACCAGGGCGACGCTGTAGAAACCACTATCTTGCAGCGAATTCATGACCTGCATGAAGTCCCCGTAGCGGGTGGTCTGGTCCGAGCGGATGAAGATCCGTTCGTCCGACGGCGTCTTGTTGCCGATCAGATCGAGCAGCTTGTTGCCGACGTCATCTGGGCCAGCGAGAACCTCGTTGTCGCCGATGTAGACCCGGGAATTGGCCTGGATCGACACATAGAATGGCTTCGGCGGGTTCTGGGCCATCGGCGCGACCGCGCGCGGCAGTTTAACCTCAACGTTCACGGTGGCGAGCGGTGCCGCCACCATGAAGATGATGAGCAGGACAAGCATGATGTCCACGAACGGCGTGACGTTAATCTCGCTGTTCTGCTCGATGGCGTACTTGCCGCCGCCGCCACCGGAGAGTTTGGCGGCCATCCGACTTACGCCCCCTTGTCGAGGTTACGCGACACGGCGTTCATCAGCTCGGCGTTGAAGCCGTCCGAACGGGTGCCGTAGGACGCGATGCGGGTGTTGAAGTAGTTGTAGAAGATAACCGCCGGGATAGCCGCGAACAGACCGATGCCGGTGGCCAGCAGCGCCTCGGCGATACCGGGGGCGACGACGGCCAGGTTGGTGGTCTGGGTGTTGGCGATGCCGATGAACGAGTTCATGACGCCGTAGACCGTGCCGAACAGACCGATGAACGGCGCGGTCGAACCGACGGAGGCGAGGAACTGCTGGCCGCCCGACAGGCGCTTGGCCAGACCGGCCTGGACCGCCGAAACGGCGCCTTGGGCGCGCATCAGGGCCGAGTCACGGTGATCGCCGGTGACCGAGAGGCCCGCCTGACGCGACAGTTCGATTTCGTCGGTCGCCGCGGCGGCCATGTCGGCCAGCGGGTTTCCGTCGAACTCGTCCGAAGTGGCCACGCGACGCATGTCAGCGATCGTGCGGGTCTGACGGAAGGCTTCAAGGAAGCGGTCGGTAGCGCGGTTCAGGGCGCCGAACTCGAACATCTTGATCAGCAGGATAACCCAGGTGAACACCGAGGCGAGCAGCAGGCCGATCATGACGACCTTAACGACGATGTCCGCTTCCAGGAACATGCTGGCCGGGGTCATCTTGCCGTGGTTCTTGCCGCCGACTTCGCCGGGAGCGGCGGGATCAGCAGCGGGAGCCGCGTCCGTCGCAGCCGGAGCCGCGGTGGTTGCGGCGGGAGCCGAGGCAGCCGTATCGGCGGCCGGGGCGGTGGCATCCTGCGCGAGGACCGGCGTACCGGCCATCAGGACGGCGGCGCCGGCCATGGCCAGGAGGATGTTGGTCTTCTTGAAATCGAGCATAGTTCGCCAGTTCCTGCTTTTTTGGTCTGACTCGTGGAACCCTAAGGAAACGGCCGCAGACGACGACCGCCCCTCCATGAAAATTCTCGTCCGCGCGCCGGGGGTTCTTGAACCCCGGTCTGCGGAACGCCTTCTGACGCTTCCGGTTGCCTGTTGGCGTCCGGGGCGATGTCGACAGCGTCGGGATCAAGGAATCCCGTCTCCGCCGACCGCTCGCCAAGAAGAGCGGTCAAGCTCCTTTGGCGAACGCTTATCAGAGCGTCAAGTGCGCAGCGCCGCTTTTCCCCTCGCGGGGGAGCAAGCGCGTCCCAAGCCGAGGATTCAGCCTGAAAGCGACAATTTCATGATTGTTGAAAGCTGATCTCCGGCGAGGCCGGAAGCGATGGTGCCTGGGGGCGGATTCGAACCACCGACACGTGGATTTTCAATCCACTGCTCTACCAACTGAGCTACCCAGGCGCAGGCGTCCACTCGCGAGAGCGGCGTCTATAGGCGACACGTTTTCAGGTGTCCAGCGGTCTTGTCAGCCTTCGTCGTCGTCGGTCGAGCGGCCTTCATCGGGCGCCCCCGGAACCGCATAGGAGCCGGTGAACCACCGCTGCAGGTCCACGTCCGCACAGCGTTTGGAGCAGAACGGCCGGTATTTCGGGTCCGCCTGCGCGCGGCGGCAGATGGGACAGTCAGCCATCGCTTCAGCCTTCCTTGATCTCACAGCCGTCCGACAGCGCCGGGTCGGCCTTCACACGCGCCCTCGGCCCCAGCCGCCCGGCCAGCGCCTCAACCGCTCCCGCAATGTCCGGCGGGCAGCTCAGCGTCAGGTAGGGCACCGCCGTGTCCCCGGCCAGCGCCAGCCGCAGTTGCCGCACCGCCTCGATGGCCCGGGTCTCCGCCGTCGGCCGCCCGTCCAGCCCGTTCAGCCGCTCCTCCAGTGGGGTCGTCCGCCACGGCAGCGACAGCATCAGCACGCCGAAGCGGTTGACCGGCCCATAGCCGATTCCCGGCTCGTTCCCGAAGGCGGCCCGCGCGGCGGCCAGCATCGTGGCCCCGTCGTGGCCTGTTCCGACCAGATCGACGGCGACCAGCCCGCCCCAGCTCTTCAGCCGGATCAGCCGCGCCGCCTGCGTCAGGCCATCGCGATTCGCCCGGACCTTGTCCCTGCGGCCGTCCCGGCCCGGCGCAGCGGCATGGTCGATGTCGACCGCGACCAGCGCCCGGGTCCGCTCGACCGTCAGCCGCACGCCGGCCTCGGCAAACACCGCCTCGGTCCCCAAGGCCTCCTCGCACGCCCCGAGGCCCGCCCGGATCGCCTCGGCGCCGGTCTGAACCGTCTCACCGGCAGCCAGACCGGCCAGCTGTTCGGCCAGCTGTTCGGCCACGGTCGGGCCCGGCCGCAGCAGGCGGGGCTCCCCCTCGCCCGCCCCGGTCAGGCGCAACGTCGGCCCCTTTCGCTCGCGCGGCTCGGCCGTGACCTCGACCTCGACCTTGGCTCCGACCGCGAGCCGGTCATCCTTGCGCAGCGGCAGGAAGCCGAAAGGCTCCAGCGCGCCCAGATCGACGAAGGCCCCCTTCAGCCCGGGGTCGACGGCCGCCACCCTGCCCACCGACACCGCGCCCAGCCGGTGTCCGGCCGGGTCCTTGTCCCTCTGTATAAGGAGGCGGTCGAACCGCCCGTCGCGAACCACCACGCCCCGGACCTCGCCGGGCGTCTCGTCAAGAAAGAGGCCGGTCCGGCTCACTCGGCCCGCCAGCCGGCCCCGGCCAGCAGATTCACGGTCTCATGCAGCGGCAGGCCGACGATGGCGGTATAGCTGCCGACGATCCGGGTCACGAAGGCCCCGGCCCGGCCCTGGATGCCATAGGCCCCCGCCTTGCCGCGCCATTCGCCGGAACGGACATAGGCCGCTATTTCAGCGTCCGACAAAACCTTGAAGCCGACCCGCGCCTCGACCACGCGATGGCGGACCACGCCCCCGGCGGCGACGGCCACGCCGGTAAAGACCCGGTGATTGCGGCCCGACAGCAGTTTAAGGAAGCGCATGGCCTCGGCCTCGTCGGCGGCCTTCTCCAGCAAGCGGCGGCCCACGGCCACCACCGTGTCGGCGGCCACGACAACGGCGTCGGGCGAGCGCGTCGCCACGACCCCCGCCTTGCCCAGCGCCAGTCGCGCGGCGAGGCGCGGCGGCGTCTCGTCCTTCAGCGGGGTCTCGTCAATGTCGGCGGGTTCGATGCGGTCGGGGACGATCCCGACCAGCGCCAGCAGTTCCACGCGGCGCGGGCTGGCCGAGGCCAGAACAAGCTCAGGACGCGACAAAGCGCGTCCCCTTACTTGAAGCGGTAGGTGATGCGGCCCTTGGTCAGGTCGTAGGGCGTCATCTCGACCAGAACCTTGTCGCCGGCCAGCACGCGGATGCGGTTCTTGCGCATCTTGCCGGCGGTGTGGGCGATGATCTCGTGGTCGTTCTCGAGCGTCACGCGAAACGTGGCGTTCGGCAGCAGTTCGCTGACGGTGCCGGGAAACTCGAGCAGTTCTTCCTTAGCCATGCGGCCTCTCGCGCCCGGTGAATACGAGTCTGGACGCGCGCCGGGCGAAGCGCGCGTCGTTAAGGAGCGGCCTAATGCCTGAAAATCTCGGGATAGTCGAGCGAGCGGCGGAGAACGAGTGACCAGTGGCCAGGGATTGGTGACTGGCTGCGGCAACGTCAGGGCCCCGACCGGCGATCACCGGACCGGCCCCATCAATCACCAATCCCTGGCCACTAATCGCCCGCCGCCAGCCTTACCCCCGCCGGTAAAGCGCCGTCACCAGCGTAAACATCCGCCGCGCCGTCTCGTGGTCGATGGTGATCTTGCCGTCCAGCCGAGCCTTCAGCAGCTCCGCGCCCTCGTTGTGCAGGCCGCGCCGCCCCATGTCGACGGCCTCAATCTGGCCGGGCGAGGTGCCGCGCAGGGCTTCGTAATAGCTGTCGCAGATGGCGATATAATCCTTCACCACCTTGTTCAGCGGGCTCAGCGACAGGCCGTGGGCCCTGGCGAAGCCGGGTCCGGTGATGTCGAACACCAGCCGCCCGTCCACCAGCGACAGCTTCAGCGCATAGGGACCGCTGTCCGCCCCCGCCGGCTCGAAGCTGTTCTTCTCGACCAGGTCGAAGATCGCCACCCGGCGTTCGTGCTCGATCTCGGCCGTCGCCGCCGGCAGGGTGGCCGCATCCAGTTCGACGGAGGACAGGCGGTGCTCGCTCACGCCGGCTCCGGCCCCTCGCCCGGATGGGACGGTGCCAGCCGCGCCGGCCAGCGTTCCGACAGGTCGGTCAGCACGGCGTCCAGGCACTCCACGTCGATCCGCAGGTCGCCGCCGCCGGCGAACATCATGATCACCCGGCCGCCCGGTGCCTCGCCCGGCTCAAAATCCATGGCCAGCAGCTCCAGCGCCGTCTCCGGCCCGCGCGGCAGGCGCCGGCTCTTGACCGCCAGCACGTCGCCGAACTGCATCGCCGCCATCACCCGTGTGCCACCGCACTCCCAGCAGAACCGGCTCAGGGCGATGGTCACCCGGCGGCCCTGCGGTTCCCAGACGATGTCCACCGGCCGCATGATGGCGTCCTGCAGCGCCGCCGAAATGATGTGCAGGTCATCAGCATCCTCGGCCAGCAGGCGCAGCGGCTCTGCTTCCGTCCCGGCCGGCGGCGTGTCGTCGGCGATCGGCAGCTCAGTGCTCATGATCCTCGCCCTTGATCCGACGGATTTGCGCGCCGCAGGCTCCCAGCTTCTCTTCCAGCCGCTCGAACCCGCGATCGAGATGATACACGCGCCCGACCGTGGTTTCGCCCTCCGCGACCAGTCCGGCGATCACCAGGCTGACCGAAGCCCTGAGGTCAGTCGCCATCACCTGGGCGCCGTGCAGCGCATCAACGCCCTTCACCACCGCCTCGCCGGCGTGGACCGAAATGTCCGCCCCCAGCCGCGCCAGCTCGGGCGCATGCATGAACCGGTTCTCGAAGATGTTCTCGCGAATGACGCTGTCGCCCTCGGCCGTCGTCATCAGCGTCATGAACTGGGCCTGCAGGTCGGTGGCGAAACCCGGGTAGACCTCGGTAGTCACGTCGACGGCCTTCAGCCGTTGTGACGGATCACGCTTGACGATCACCCCGTCGGCCGTCGGCTGAACATCGACACCCGCCGCGATCATCTTCTCGCTCAGCGCCGTCATCAGCTCCGGCCGCGTCCGGGTCAGCCGCACCTCGCCGCCGGCCATGGCGGCCGCGACGGCATAGGAGCCCATCTCGATCCGGTCGGGAATCACCGACCAGTCCGCACCGCCCAGCGAGCTCACGCCCGTGATGACCAGCTCGTCGGTGTCGATTCCCTCGACCCTGGCGCCCATGGCGACGAGGCAGCGGGCGAGGTCGCCGATCTCCGGCTCGCGCGCGGCCTTCTTCAGCACCGTCACGCCGTCGGCCAGCACCGCCGCCAGCAGGGCGTGTTCCGTCGCCCCGACCGAGACGAACGGAAACTCGATCTCGGCGCCCTTCAGCCCGTGCGGCGCGCGGGCGATGACATAGCCCTCGTCCAGTTCGATCTCGGCGCCCATGGCGGTCAGGGCCTGCAGGTGCAGGTCGACCGGCCGCGCCCCGATGGTGCAGCCGCCCGGCAGCGACACCTTGGCCTCGCCCGTGCGGGCCAGCAGCGGCCCCAGCACATTGAACGAGGCCCGCATCTGCCGGACCAGGTCATAGGGGGCAAAGGTCGATTCGATCTTCGCGGCGTGGAACAGCGTCTCCTGACCGTCGGCACCGTCGCGCTCGGTGACCGAAACGCCCAGTTCCCGCAGCAGCCGACCGAGAAATTTTGTATCCGCCAGGCGCGGCATATTGGTCAGCAGCAACGGCTGATCGGTCAGGATCGAGGCGGCCATCAACTTGAGGGCGGAGTTTTTGGCGCCGCTGACCGGAATCGTTCCGTTCAGGCGGGTGCCGCCTTGGATGGCGATACTGTCCATGTCGTCTCTACAGGCCGGCCCCGAAACGAATGGTCCCGGGGCGCCGGGGGTCGGCTATCTAGCCCGGACACCCCGGGTAGCGAAAGGCCATCCCGTCGGTGCGGCCGATGACTTTCAGTTGCTCGGTTTTGCAGGCTGGGCCGAACGGCCCGCCGCCTTGCGCCGCTTCAGATTATCTCTCAGCGCGGTAGCGAGGCGCTGGGCCCGCGCCGTGGCCGGCGTCTTCGGCGGTGCCAGCGGATCCGGCAGGCTGGGCGGAAGGTCAGGCAGGGGCGCTGGTGTCTTCGACTCGTCCATGTGGCGATCAGACCCGTCGTCGACCTTTTTCGCAAGGGAGGGAAATCGGGGCTTCCCCCCTTGTCCACGGTTGGCTATAGGGCCGCTTCCTCAGTTTCCGCCGCCGTAGCTCAGTGGTAGAGCGCATCCTTGGTAAGGCTGAGGTCGTGGGTTCGATTCCCCCCGGCGGCACCACTCAAAGCAGAAGGCCCGATCCTCGCCGGATCGGGCCTTCTGTCGTCACGGGGCCGGCTGTTCGGGCCGGGGCTCGCGGCGCAGACCGGGCGGGCCGCCGGGACGGGTGAGGCGGCTCTCATACTCGGCCGCCGCGCCGGACTTGCTCACCCCGGGAAACACATAGCCGCTGTCGCCGTAATAGAGATCGCCATCATAGCCGTCCCCATAGCCGTATCGGTAGGGATAGCCGTTCTCGGTCTGGCGGATGCTGATATCCAGCCGTCCGCGTTCGCCGATCGGCAGCGACATGGCGGCGGCATAGTCGCGATATCCGCCGGTGCCGACGCCGACGCTGACCTCGCCATGCGGCTTGCGGTCGTCGCGCCACTGGGGCTGGTCCTCATAGGTCGTCCCGGCGGGCGCGCGGGCCGTCAGCCACTGCGCGATCTGCTGGTCGGTGTTCAGCCCGTGCGGCGTGACGGCCTGGGCACCGGCGGCAGGGGCCACGGACGATTCGGCGATGGCGTCGAGCACCACCGTCGTGGCCGGCGCGGTCGTCACGACGCTGTCCGGGTCGCCGTTCGGGAACGGTGCCGCCCCGAGGGCTGCGGTCATCATCAGCGCGGTGATCAGCATCGGCTCGTCTCCTGCGGAAGGATCACCCTAGCCCCAATTGCGGCCAAGGTCAGGCGTCGCCGTCGCCGCGGCTGAGCGGATCGGGCAACGGCTCACCCTCGGCGACAAAGCTCAGCGCCACCGAATTGATGCAGTAGCGCAGCCCTGATGGCGGTGGGCCGTCGGGGAACACATGGCCCTGATGGCTGTCGCAGCGGGCGCAGCGGGTCTCGGTCCGGGTCATGCCGAGCGAGCGGTCGGTGATCGCCTTCACATGGGCCTCGTCGACCGGTTCGGTAAAGCTGGGCCAGCCGGTGCCGCTCTCGAACTTCGTCCCGGTCCGGAACAGCGGCAGGCCGCATTCCCGGCAGCAGAACACCCCTGCCCGCTTCTCGCCCAGCAGGGTGCCGCAGAACGGCGCCTCGGTGCCGTGCGCCAGCAGGACGCGCCGCTCTTCCGGCAACAGACCCGCCTCCAGCGCGGCGCGCTCGGCGTCGTCGGGCGGGGTCAGGTCGAAACCGGAGGGGGAACGCGGGGTCGTGGTCGGAGCGATGTTGGTCATCCCTCCGAAATAGGAAGGGCCGGGCAAGGGTTCCACCCCGCCCGGCCCTGAAGGGTCTGCACATGCGCTCAGGCAGCGCGAAACGCGATAGCGCCGCAAAAACCGCTCAAGCAGCGCGAAGCGCGATAGCGCTACTGGAACAATCCACCGACCCAGGTGCGAACTGCGTTCTCGTCCACCGCGCTGCCCGTATAGGTCAGGCCCTGCGCCGGGATGAAGGGCTGGTTGTTGCCGCGCTGGCGCGACGTCCAAACCTTGTGACCATAGCTCAGGTCCGCATAGGTCGACGGCAGGCGGGTCACCGTCTGCTCGATGAAGATCGAGTCCGGTGCCGTGGTCGTGCCCGCGATGCGCACGTTCGGCAGGCGGCTGAGCAGGTCGAGGGTGTCGAGGCAACCGCCCGAGCAGCCCGCGTCCACCAGCACCACGACCGGACCCTGGACTGGGTTGGCGGCGGCGGCGTCGGCGACCGTGGCGGCCTGCGGCTGGGTGAAGGTCGTCTGGCCCGCGGCGATGGCGGTGTCATAGGCCGCCAGGATGGCCTGGGTCTGTTCGATCACTTCCGGCGCCTCATAGACGAAGCGGGCGTCCTGCTGCATCCGGCCGATGACCTCGGCGTACCACTGACGGTTCCCCGGGGTGGCGCGATAGGTGAAGTCGCCGCCGGTCGGCTGGCGGCTCTGGGTGAATTCCGAGGTCCACAGGCGGTTCAGCACGCCATAGCCGCGCGCGGTCGAACCGAGGTTCGAGGCACCCGAGCCGCCGCGCAGGTCCAGCACGAAGCCCTGCGGTCCCTGAATCATGGCCAGCTGACCTTCCAGCTGGGCGTTGAAGGCGTCCCAGCCCGCGCTGTCGGCGAACGAATGGACGTTGATCCACGGCCGGCCGTTGACGGTCTCGATCGACAGCGGCACGGGGCCCGGCGTGTAGAGGGTGGCGCGATAGGCCGCCTCCAGATTGGCCGGCGTCGGGGTCTGCGGACGCAGTTCGATGTCACGCTCGCGGCGGTTGCCGACCTTGAATTTGCAGGTCGAAGGCACGCCGCCGGCATAGGGGTTGTTGCGGTTCCACAGCAGATAGGGCGCCGTGTTGATGCGGCCAGCCTCGGTATCGAGGTTGCCTTCCCACAGGTCCAGCTTGTTGCGGGCATATTCCTCGATCGGGATGAGGTTGCACTCGGTGACCACGGCACCGACCGGCGGCGCGCCGCGCACGCCCGGCTGCACATAGGTCACCACATACTGGCCATCGCGCCAGCCGGTGGCGATGCCCGCCCAGTTGGTCGCCGAGAAGCGGTCGGCCGAGGTCTCGTAGCTTGGACGCATGACGATGTTCGAGTCGCGGAAGCCGGCGGCGTAATAGCGCATCAGATAGGCGTGGCTGGAACCGCTGTTCGACTGGCCCGCCTTGGACAGGGCGTCCTGCAGGCCCCGGTCGATCCAGTTGCGGAAGGTCTCGCTGGCCTGGCCCGGAACAACCGGCGCCGGATGGTTGGCGGCCAGTTCGTCATGGGCGGCCTGCAGGTCCTGACGCGCCAGCGCCCGGAAGTCTTGCGCCAGGGCGGAGCCGGCGCCCAGCGCCAGGGTCAGGGCCGCGACGGCGGCGACGGGAAGGATACGGGACATAAAGTCGGGCTCCAGGACCGATGAACAGGGAACGGGCAGCGTTAAAGCCCATACAGGCGGGCCTTGCCAAGCCCGTACCCCGTTCGGATGAACGCCCCCGTCGGTTTACTCGCCTGTGATCGCGGCCTAATCGGGGCGACGTTCTCACCCGGCGATCACATTCGCTTCAGATCCCCCGTTCGCCTTTCAGAGCCAAAGACGCATGTTCTCCAAGATCCTGATCGCCAACCGGGGCGAGATCGCCGTCCGCATCATCAAGACCTGCCGCCGCATGGGCATCGCCACGGTGCAGGTCTATTCCGAGGCGGACGCGGGATCACTGGCCGTCGAGATGGCGGACGAAGCCGTGCTGATCGGCCCGGCCCCGGCGGCCCAGTCCTATCTGCTCGCGGACAGGATCGTCGAAGCGGTGCGGCAAACGGGCGCGGACGCCGTCCACCCCGGCTTCGGCTTCCTCAGCGAAAACGCCGGCTTCGCGCGGCGCCTGCGCGACGAGGGCATCGCCTTCATAGGCCCCAATCCCGAGGCCATCGAGGCCATGGGCGACAAGATCAGCTCCAAGAAACTGGCCGCCGAGGCCGGCGTCTCCACCGTCCCCGG
>JBBQOK010000052.1:0-15799 GCA_038330765.1 Caulobacterales bacterium
CTGATGCACGGCATGGCCGACGACAATGTCATTCTCGAAAACTCGACGCGGGTAATCAACGCGCTTCAGGAGAACAGCCAGCCGTTCGAGCTGATGCTCTATCCGGGTCAACGCCACGGGGTGCGTGGCAACGAAAGGCAGTTGCAGCAATGGCGAACCTATCTGGACTTCCTGGACCGCACGATCGGTTCAAGGGCACCCGCCGCGCAGGACTGATCGCGGCGGCGCTCGTCCTCAGCTTCGTTGCTGGGACCGGGATGGCGCAGGCCGCGGCGCAGACGGCCGGCCGCTCCCCGACGGAGACCTGTCGCCTCCTGAGCCAGATGTCGACCGCCGAACAGGCGGACATCCGGCGGCAGGCCGCTACGGCGGGCCATCCGATCCCGGACGGCGCAGAGGTCGAGGTCTGCCGGGAGCCGATGACTGGCGGGCACGGTATGACCCTAGCCGAAAGGCTTGGTCCGGCTGACGCCCCATACGCCAGCGTAATTCGCTGGGCCGCCGGAACGACGGTCTCGGTCGAGGGTGGTCCGGACGCTCCGCTCCGCGGCTTCCCGATCCTGCTTAAGGACAACATCGAGACGGCCTACATGCCGACCACGGCAGGCTCACTGGCGCTGGTTGAAAACGCCCCCGGTCGCGACGCCCCGCTGGTGACCCGCCTGCGCGAAGCCGGTGCTGTCATCCTCGGCAAGACCAACCTGTCGGAATGGGCCAATATCCGGTCGTCCAACTCGATCAGCGGCTGGAGCGCGGTCGGGGGGCAGACGCGCAATCCCTATGACCCGACCCGGACCCCCTGCGGGTCGTCGGCCGGCAGTGCGGTGGCGGTGGCCATCGGTCTGGCCCCGGCGGCGATCGGAACGGAGACCAACGGTTCGATCGTCTGCCCGGCCTCGGTCAATGGTGTGGTCGGATTCAAGCCGACCGTCGGGCTGGTGTCGCGCACCCATATCGTGCCGATCAGCCATTCGCAGGACACGGCCGGACCGATCACCACCACGGTCGAGGATGCGGCCATCGTGCTGACCGTCATCGCCGGTTCCGACCCGCTGGACCCGGCTACGGTCGAGGCCGATGCACGCCGGGTCGACTATCGCGCGGCACTGGACGCCAACAGCCTGCAGGGTGCGCGGATCGGGGTGATGCGGTTCCTGATCGGCAACTATTCGGCGGAGACCCAGGCGGTGTTCGAGGCCAATCTTCAGGCGCTGCGCGATGCCGGGGCGGAACTGGTCGAAATCACCGAGGGGCCGGACATGAGGGCCATCGGCACGGCCTCCTTCCAGGTGCTGATGACCGAGTTGAAGTCCGATCTGAATGCCTATCTGGCCTCGACCGACCCAACGCAGGTGCCGACACGAACGCTGGCCGAGGTGATCGCCTTCAACGAAGCGGAACCGCGCGAGACGGTGCTGTTCGGCCAGGAGCTGTTCCTGCTGGCCGAGGCGACCAAGGGGCTGGATGACCCGGCCTATCTCGAAGCCCGGGCCAGTTCATTCCGCATGGCCGGGCCTGAAGGAATCGACCGGATGATGGCCGACAACAGGGTTGTGGCCCTGATCGCCCCGACCACCTCGCGGGCCTGGACCAACGACCCGAACGACGACGATCGTTCGCAGGGCTCATCCAGTTCGCTGGCGGCGGTGGCGGGCTATCCGCACCTGACCGTGCCGATGGGCTTCGACCGTGGCATGCCGGTCGGGATCAGCTTCATCGGCGGAAAATGGGATGACGCGAAGGTGCTGTCGCTGGGCTATGCCTTTGAACAGCGGACATCGGCGCGGCGGGCACCGACGCTCTGAGACTTTCACGGGGGAACATCATGCGTTTCAACAGGATCGGAATGGCGGGCCTGGCGGTCGTGTCCGCGCTGTCGCTGGGCGGCTGCATCACGGTTGAGGTGACCGGGGACGAGGACATGGCATGGGCCGAGGCGGAGGCCGGGGGCTGGGACGCCGCCGAAGCCGCCGCCGACGCGGCCGCGGCGGCCGCCGCCGGCGATGCGATGGGCGGCTATTCCGAGTATGCGGGCTGCGTCGGCTATTCTGCGGAAGGCGTCATGGAGGCCTGTGTCGATGACCGCGACACGACCAACGCCGTCCTGCTGTGGGCCGACGTGACCGCGCCCAAATGGTCCCCGGCGCAGGGCATCGCCGGCATGCCAATCCTGCTGAAGGACAATATCGAGACGGCCGACATGCCGACCACGGCCGGTTCGCTGGCGCTGATCGGCAATGCGCCGGGGCGGGATGCGCCGTTGGTGGCGCGGCTGAGGGACGCCGGGGCGGTGATCCTCGGCAAGACCAATCTGTCGGAATGGGCCAATATCCGCTCGTCCAACTCGACCAGCGGCTGGAGCGCGGTCGGCGGGCTGACGCGCAATCCGCACGCGCTGGACCGCAATGCCTGCGGTTCGTCCTCGGGTAGCGGGGCGGCGGTGGCGGCGGGATTGGCCCCGGCGGCGATCGGCACCGAGACCGACGGCTCTATCACCTGCCCGGCGGCGATCAATGGCATCGTCGGCTTCAAGCCGACCGTCGGGCTGGTGTCGCGGACCCACATCGTTCCGATCAGCCATTCGCAGGACACAGCCGGGCCGATGACGCGGACGGTCGAGGACGCCGCCATCGTGCTGTCGGCCATCGCCGGGTCCGACCCGATGGACGCCGCCACGGCCGAGGCCGACGCACGCAAGGTCGACTATCGCGTCGCGCTGGACGCCGGTTCGCTGAGGGGCGCGCGAATCGGGGTGATGCGGTTCTCCATGGGCTATTCCGCCAAGACCGACGCGGTGTTCGAGGAAAACCTGCGCCAGATGCGCGAGGCCGGGGCGGTCGTCGTCGAGATCACCGAGGGCCCGGACATGGACGTCATGGGCTCGGCCGAGCTGGAGGTGCTGCTGTACGAGCTGAAGGCGGACCTGAACGCCTATCTGGCCTCGACCGATCCGACACAGGTGCAGACCCGGACCCTGGCCGACGTCATCGCTTTCAACGCGCGGACGCCGCGAGAACTGGCCCTGTTCGGTCAGGAGCTTTTCATTCTGGCGGAGACGAAGAAGGGTCTGGACGATCCGGCCTATATCGAGGCGCGGGCGACGTCGCTGCGGCTGGCGGGGCCCGAGGGCATCGACCGGCTGATGCGGGAGCATGACCTCGTCGCCCTGATCGCGCCGACGACCGGTCCGGCCTGGACCACGGACGTGGTCAACGGCGACCACTACGGCGGCGCGGCCAGCACCATGCCGGCCATCGCCGGCTATCCGCACCTGACCGTGCCGATGGGCTTCGTCGACGGCCTGCCGGTCGGGATGAGCTTCATCGCCGGCCGGTGGGAGGACGCCAAGGTGCTGTCGCTGGGCTATGCCTTCGAACAGCTGACGCAGGCGATACGGTCGCCAACGTTCTCGCCCAACATCGACTTCAACAAGACGGTGGCACCGCTGCTGGAGCCGGTCGATCGTTGAAAACGACGCCGACAAATCACCCGCGACCTGATCGACAAGGGTGACATTGGCGCACAGCAGTCGGTGCCGGATGCAACCCCTGGCCCCGGGAATGGATTAGGGCGCTGATGGAAATGCAGTTTATCCGGTTCGCCAACCACACGGCCAGGATTGCGGGCAAGCCGTGGACCTTCCTGCTGTGCCTCGGCGTGGTGATCGTCTGGGCCGTCAGCGGGCCGATCTTCAAGTTCAGCGAGAGCTGGCAACTGGTCATCAACACCGGCACGACCATCGTCACCTTCCTGATGGTGTTCCTGATCCAGAACACCCAGAACCGGGAAGGTGCGGCCCTTCAGGCCAAGCTGGACGAGCTGATCCACGCCGTGGGGTCCGCTGATGAGCGATTTGTCGGCATCGAACGGCTGAGTGAGGACGAACTCCAAAAAATCCTCGAGCAGGTCCAGGCGCGGGCGGAGCGGATCAGGGGTTTGGGTCTGCCCGTGATCGCCACTCGCAGGCAGGACGAGGCCCGGTCCGGCAAGGTGGCTCCGACGAAGGCCGGCGGGACCGGCAAGGCGACGCGCAAGACCGGGGTGAAAGCGTGAGCGGACTGGCCGCCAATGTCGTCGGCTCGGCGGCGGCCCTGTGTTCGATCACCAGTTTCGCACCGCAGATGATCAAGATCTGGAAGTCGCGCGACGCTTCGGCCGTGTCGCTGAAGACCTATTCCCTGACGGTGACCTGTTTTGTGCTGTGGACCGCCTATGGAGTCATGACCCAGGCATGGCCGATCATCGTGGCCAACGCCTTCGCCCTGGTGATGGCCAGCGGCGTGCTGGCGATGAAGTGGCGGTTCAGCAAGGGCTGAGCGGGCGTCAGAGGCGGTCGCGGATGAGGTCCATGATCCGCTCGCAGGCCTGTTCAGGCGTCAGGACGGCCGCGTCGATGTGGATGTCGGGCCGTTCGGGCCGCTCATAGGGACTGTCGATGCCGGTGAAATTGGTCAGCTGGCCGGACCGTGCCTTGCGGTAGAGGCCCTTCACATCCCGGCTCTCGACGACCGCGAGCGGGGCGTCGACGAAGATTTCGACGAACTCGCCCGCCTCCATCCGCTCGCGGGCCATGCGGCGCTCGGCGGCGAAGGGCGAGATAGCCGAGACCAGCACGATCAGGCCGGCGTCGGCCATTAGCCGGGCCACCTCGGTGACGCGGCGGATGTTCTCGACCCGGTCGGCGTCGGTGAAGCCGAGGTCGTTGTTGAGCCCGTGGCGGACGTTGTCGCCGTCCAGCATGAAGGTGTGGCGGCCGTCGGCGAACAGCCGCTTGTCGACCAGGTTGGCGATGGTCGACTTGCCGGCGCCCGACAGGCCGGTGAACCACAGGACCAGCGGTTTCTGGCGCTTCTGGCTGGCGCGCTCGGCGCGGCCAACGTCCAGCGTCTGCCACTGGACGTTGGCGGAGCGGCGCAGGGCGAAGCGGATCATGCCGGCGCCGACGGTTTCGTTGGTCTGGCGGTCGATCAGGATCAGGCCGCCGAGGTCGCGGCTGTCGGCATAGGGCTCGAACACCAGCGGGGCGTCGAGGTGCAGGTGGCAGACACCGATGTCGTTGAGTTCCAGCGTCCGGGCCGCCAGATGCTCCATTGTCTCGACGTTGATCCGGTGGCGGATGTCGGTGACCTGTCCGGTGACGGTGGCCGAGCCCAGCTTGATCACATAGGCGCGGCCGGGGAGCATTGGCGTGTCCGACATCCAGACGAGCTGGACCTCGAACTGGTCGGCGACGTCGGGGGGTGCGTCGGCGGCGGCCAGCACGTCGCCGCGCGAAACGTCGATGTGCTCCGTCAGGGTCAGGGTGACGGACTGGCCGGAACCGGCCTCGGCCAGATCACCGCCCATGGCCACGATGCGGTCGATGACGGCCGACCGTCCGGACGGCAGCACCTTGATCGTATCGCCGGGCCGCACGGTGCCGGAGGCGATGCGCCCGGCGTAGCCGCGGAAGTCGGCGTCGGGGCGGTTAACCCACTGGACCGGCATCCGGAACGGACGCGGGGCCGCCTCGGCCAGGTCGATGGTCTCGAGCCACTGCAGCAGGGTCGGGCCATCGTACCAGCTCAGGGCGTCCGAGCGGCGCGCGACATTGTCGCCGGCCAGGCCGGAGACCGGGATGGCGGTGACGGCGTCGAGACCCAGCTCGTCGGCGAGCGCGCGGTAGTCGGCGGCGATTTCGTCGAACACCGCTTGGGACCAGCCGATCAGATCCATCTTGTTGACGGCCAGCAGGACGCGTTTGACGCCCAGAAGGCTGACCAGCCACGAATGGCGGCGGGTCTGGGGCAGCAGGCCCTTGCGCGCGTCGACCAGCACCACGGCGACGTCCGCGGTCGAGGCGGCGGTGACCATGTTGCGGGTGTATTGCGGATGGCCGGGGGTGTCGGCCAGCATGAAGCGGCGACCGGCGGTCTCGAAATGACGGTAGGCCACGTCGATGGTGATGCCCTGTTCGCGCTCGGCGGACAGGCCGTCGAACAGGCGCGAGAAGTCCGGCTCGCCGGAGGCTGTTTGAATGGCGGCCAACTGGTCATCGGGCACTGCACCCGCGTCGTGCAGCAGGCGGCCGATCAGGGTCGACTTGCCGTCGTCGACGGAGCCGCAGGTGATCAGGCGGACAAGGTCGCGGGTCATCAGAAATAGCCCTCGCGCTTCTTGATCTCCATCGAGGCCGTCGGGTCCTGATCGATGGTCCGGCCCTGACGTTCGGAGGCGGAGGACAGGCGCATCTCCTCGATGACGGCGGCCAGATTGGCGGCGTCGCTGTCGATGGCGCCGGTCAGTGGGTAGCAGCCCAGGGTGCGGAAGCGCACGCGGCGCTGCCGCACCGTTTCGCCGGGCCGTAGCGCCATGCGGTCGTCGTCGATCATGATCAGGGCGCCGTCGCGCTCCACCACCGGCCGCTCGGCGGCGAAATAGAGCGAGACAACGTCAATCCCCTCGCGGGCGACGTAGCGCCAGACGTCCATCTCGGTCCAGTTGGACAGGGGGAAGACGCGGACCGACTCGCCCTTGTGGACGCGGGCGTTATAGAGCCGCCAGAGCTCGGGCCGCTGGGCCTTGGGGTCCCACTGGTGGGTGGCGGTGCGGAACGAGAAGATGCGCTCCTTGGCGCGGCTCTTCTCCTCGTCGCGGCGCGCGCCGCCGAAGGCCGCGTCGAAGCCATGGTGATCGAGCGCCTGTTTCAGGCCCTGGGTCTTCCAGAGGTCGGTATGGACGGTCGGGCCGTGGTCGAAGGGATTGATCCCGGCCGCCTCGGCCTCCGGGTTGCGGTGGACCAGAAGCTCCATGCCCGCCTCGGCCGCGACGCGATCGCGGTAGGCGTACATCTCGTGGAATTTCCACGTCGTATCGACGTGCAGCAGGGGGAAGGGCGGGACCGAGGGGAAGAAGGCCTTGCGCGCCAGATGCAGCATGACCGCCGAATCCTTGCCCGCCGAGAACAGCATGACGGGCCGCGCGCACTGGGCGGCGACCTCGCGGATGATCTGGATGGATTCCGCCTCCAGCTCGTCGAGATAGCGGTCGTCCGGCGAGGTCAGGGGCAAGGGATGGGTCCGGCTAGAGCGAGATCGGTTCAGATGGACGCGTTCATCTGAACCCAGATTTCGCTCCAGCTTTGATTCTGGACCATTTTTTGGATTCACGTCGGTTCGACCTGAAGCAAAAATGGTCTGTGGTACGCGACCCTGACGGAGCCGGGCGGCGGGATCAAGCGGTCAGGCGGGCGGAAGGACGGCGGTGGTCTCGATCTCGATGCGGGCAGCGTTCTCGATCAGGCCCTTGACCTCGACCACGGCCATGGCCGGGTAGTGGGGGCCGATCCGTTCGCGCCAGACCGCGCCGATCTCGCGCAGGGCGGCGAGGTATTCGGTCTTGTCGACCACATACCAGGTCATGCGGACAATGTGCTCGGGCCCGGCACCGGCCTCGGCGAGAACGGCCAGGGTGTTGTCGAGGGTCTGGCGGAACTGGGCCGCGAAGCTGTCGGGGAAGGCACCGGTGGTGTCCCAGCCGATCTGGCCAGCGACGAACACCATCCGGCCCTCGGCGGCGATTCCGTTGGAATAGCCCCTCGGCCGGGGCCAGCCGTCGGGCAGCAGGACGCGGTTCATGGCTGGATCTCGACAAAGGGCTGGATGCGGGTGCGCAGCGCCTCGGGCCAAGGCTCGGGCTTCATCGACCGACCGACGAAGACGATGGTCTGGGTCGCCTCGAACCGCAGTTGATCGCCCGCCGTGATGCAGTGACGCAGGCCGCAGGAGGCACCGCCCAGCCGGGTGACGCTGAGGCTGAAGGTCAGCGAGTCCTCAAGCCGCGACGGGGCGATGAAGCGGGCCTCGACCGCCGCCGTAGGGACGCTGACGTGGCGCTCCATGTGCAGTTCGCGGAACGAGACGCCGAGCGGGCCGGCGAACCAGTCCTCGACCACGCCGTTCAGCATCTCGAAATAGCGCGGATAGAAGACGATGCCGGCGGCGTCGCAGTCGGCGAAGCGGACCTTGCGTTCGGTGGTAAAGGTCAGGCCGGTCATGCGTCGTCCTTGAGCCGGAAGCGTTGCAGCTTGCCGGTCCGGGTCTTGGGCAGGGCGTCCACGAAATCGAGGGCGCGCGGATATTTGTAGGGGGCGATGACGGATTTCACATGCGCCTGAAGGGCCGATCGGGTCGCCTCCGACGCCTCATGCCCGGGGTTCAGGACCACGAAGGCCTTGACGATCTGGCCGCGCTCGGAATCGGGCGCGCCGATGACGGCGGCCTCAGCGACGGCGGCGTGGCACAACAGGGCGTTCTCCACCTCGGGCGCGCCGATGTTGTAGCCGGACGAGACGATCATGTCGTCGGCGCGGGCCACGAACCAGAAATAGCCGTCCTCATCCAGCCGGTAGACGTCGCCGGTCAGGTTCCAGCCCTCCTGGACGTATTGGGCCTGACGCGCGTCATCAAGGTATCGGCAGCCGGTCGGGCCGCGGACGGCGAGGCGTCCGGTCCCGCCCGGCGGCAGGGGCTGGCCGTCCTCGCCGAGGATGCGCGCCTCATAACCGGGCACGGCCTTGCCCGTCGCGCCGGGGCGGATGTCGTCGCCGCGAGCGGAGATGAAGACATGGATCATCTCGGTCGAGCCGATACCGTCGATGATGCGCACGCCGGTCGCCTCATGCCAGGCGTGGGAGGTGGCGGCGGGCAGGGCCTCGCCGGCCGAGACGCAGGTGCGCAGGGACGACAGGTCATGGTCGCCGGCCAGTTTGAGCAGGGCGCGGTAGCCGGTGGGGGCGGTGATCATGGCGGTGGCACCATGGCGGGCGACGGTTTCGGCCAAGGCGTCGAAGCCGGGACGGGGGGCGAAGGCGGTCGCGGCCCCGGCGGCGGCGGGGAAGACGACCAGTCCGCCCAAACCGAAGGTGAAGGCGATGGGCGGTGTGCCGACGACGATGTCGTCCTTCGTCAGACCGACGATGTGGCGACCGAAGGTGTCGGCCATGGCGAGGATGTCGCGATGAAAATGGACGCAGCCCTTGGGATGGCCGGTGGTGCCGGAGGTGAAGGCGATCAGGGCCGGATCGTCTGCGGCGGTGTCGATGGCGTCGAAGCCGATGCCGGGCGGCTGGGCCTGCGCGGCCTTCTGCAGGGCGGCGGAGTCCATGACGTGGGTCAGCGACGGCACCGTTGCGCGCGCCTCGGCGACGACGTCCGCGAAGACCTCATACACCAGCGCATGGCTGATCCGGGCCTTGTCGATGACGGTGGCCAGTTCGGCGGCGCGGAGCATGGACATGGTGGCGACCACGACGCCGCCGGCCTTGAGGATCGCGAACCACGCCAGGACCGTCCAGGCGCTGTTCGGGCCGTGCAGCAGGACGCGATTGCCGGGGACCAACCCCATGTCCTCGACCAACACCCGCGCCATCCGGTTCGAGATGGCGTCGACCCGGCTCCACGAGAATTCGTGGTCAAAATCGATCAGGGCGCGGGCGTCGGGACCGGCGGCGGCGATAGCACGGCGGAGCAGCTCGACGCCGGCGTTGAGGCGGGCGGGATAGGTCACCTCGGGCAGGGTGAAGACCAGCTCCGGCTGCTGATCCTGCGGCGGCAGGTGGTCGAGGACGAAGCGGTCGGCGTGGGCGCTCCCCATCAGGCCCCCCCACCCATGCCGGCAAGGACCTGCCGGGCGATGACGATCTTCTGCACCTCGGAGGCACCCTCATAGATGCGCAGGGCGCGGATCTCGCGATACAGCCGCTCGACGGGGCTGCCGGAGACGACGCCGAGCCCGCCGAACAGCTGCACCGCCGCATCGATGACCGCCTGGGCCTCGTCGGTGGCGTAGAGCTTGGCCATGGCGGCCTCGCGGGTGACGCGCGGCGCGCCCTGATCCTTCAGCCATGCGGCGCGGTAGATCAGCAGGGCCGAGGCGTCGATCTTCAGCGCCATGTCGGCCAGCGAGGCCTGCACGAGTTGCAGGTCGCTCATGGGCGCTCCGAAAAGCTGTCGCGATACGGTGCGCGAAGCCGCCTCGTCGAACGCCCGGCGCGAGAAGCCGAGGGCGGCGGCGGCGACGGTGGAGCGGAACACGTCCAGCGTGGCCATGGCGATGCGGAAGCCTTCGCCCGGCGCGCCGATGATGCGGTCGCCGTCTATGCGGCAGGCGTTGAACCGGATTGTGGCCAGCGGGTGGGCGGCCATCAGGGGGATGCGTTCGACGATCTCGAAGCCCGGTGTATCGGCGTCGACCACGAAGGCGCTGAGGCCCTTGGCGCCGGGCGCTTCGCCGGTGCGGGCGAAGACGGTGTAGCGGTCGGCGAGGCCGCCGTTGGAGATGAAGGTTTTCACGCCGTCCAGCACCCAGCCGTCACCGTCGCGGCGGGCGCTGCTCGACAGGGCGGCGACGTCGGAGCCGGCCTCGGGCTCCGACAGGGCGAAGGCGGCGATGGTCTGGCCCGACGCCACCCCGGGCAGCCAGCGGGCCTTCTGGTCATCCGTGCCGAACAGGCTGATCGGGCCGGTGCCCAGCCCCTGCATGGCGAAGACGAAATCGGCGAGACCCGAGCGGCGAGCCAGGGTCTCGCGCGTCAGGCACAGGGTGCGGACGTCCAGCCTGCCGTGGGCGTCGGGCACGGCGTTCTTCAGCCACCCTCCGTCGGCGAGGGCCTTGAGGATGGTGCGGCAATCACCGTCGAGATCATGGTCGCCGTGGAGATGCAGCGCGTCGTCGTTGGCCTCGGCCCAGGCCTCGATGTCGGCGGCGAAGGCGCGGTGGTGGTCGTCGAAGAACGGCCAGTCGAGGAAGGTGCGGTCCGCCATGGCTCAGTTCCCCTCGAACACAGGCTCGCGCTTGGCGGCGAAGGCCTCATAGGCCCTGCGGAAGTCCTTGGTCTGCATGCAGATGGCCTGGGCCTGGGCCTCGGACTCGATCGCGGCGTCGAGGCTCATGTCCCATTCGACGTTGAGCTGGTTCTTGGTGATCCCGTGGGCGAAGGTCGGGCCGCGGGCCAGCGAGGTGGCCAGTTCGCGGGCGGCGTCCATCAGGGCGTCCGGCTCGACCAGCCGATTGTGGAAGCCCCAGCGCTCGCCCTCGTCGGCGGTCATGACCCGGCCCGTGAACAGCAGCTCGGAAGCGCGGCCCTGTCCGATCTGGCGGGGCAGGATGGCGCAGGCACCCATGTCGCAGCCGGCGAGGCCGACGCGGGTGAAGAGGAAGGCCGTCTTCGTGCGTGGGGTGGCCAGCCTCATGTCCGAGGCCATGGCCATGATCGCGCCGGCCCCGACGCAGACGCCGTCCAGCGCCGCGATGATCGTCTGGGGGCAGTCGCGCATGGCCTTGACCAGATCGCCGGTCATGCGGGTGAAGGCCAGCAAGGCCGGCATGTCCATTTCGGTCAGTGGGCCGATGATCTCGTGCACGTCGCCGCCGGAGGAGAAATTGCCGCCGGCACCGGTGACGATCACCACCTTGCAGTCGTCCGCGTGGACGAGGGCGCGGAACAGGTCGCGCATTTCGGCATAGGAGTCGAAGGTCAGCGGGTTCTTCCGCTCGGGCCGGTTCAGGGTCAGGGTGGCGACGCCGCCGCCGTCGACCGACCACAGGAAATGGGCCGCCTGATAGTCGCGCGCCTTCATTCGTTCAGCTCCTCGTGCGTGGTCGCATGAAGCGACCGCTTGGTGCGCTCCAGCAGGCGGGTCAGGTCGTCGCCCTCGGCCGCCGTCAGATCGGCGAACAGGGCCTCGATCCAGCGTTCGTGGGCGAGGGCCATGGCGGTGAAGCGGGTCTGACCGGCCGGGGTCAGGCGCACGCGCTGGACGCGCCGGTCGGTGCCGGCCATGGCTTCGATCTGGCCGTCAGCCTTCAGCCGGGCCGCCAGGCCGGTGACGTTGCCGTTGGAAACCATCAGCATCCGCGAGACTTCGCCCATGGTCAGGCCCGTCTCGCCCGCGCGATCCAGCGCCGACATCATGTCGAACCGCGGCAGGGTCGAGCCGAACTCGTCACGCAGTCGCTGGGAGATGGTCTGTTCGATGGTCGTGGCGCAAGTCAACAGGCGCAGCCACAGGCGCAGCGACTGCTTTCCCGCGGGCGCTCCGCCGAGGCGGTCCGGCAGGGAGGCGGCGCTCACAGCTCGCCGCCCGCGACGGGCAGGGCCGCGCCGTTGACGCCGGAGGCACCCTCGCCGCACAGCCAGACGATGGTCTGGGCGACCTCGTCGGGTGTGATCAGCCGTCCTTGCGGATTCGAGGCGGCGAGGGCGGCGCGGACCTCGTCCCCGGTGCGGCCCGTCTTGCCGACGATGGCGTCGACGGAGCGGGCGACCAGTTCGGTGTCGGTGAAACCGGGGCAGACGGCGTTGACGGTGACGCCTTTCGACGCGACCTCCAGCGCCATGGCTCGGGTCAAGCCGACGAGCCCGTGCTTGGCCGCCACATAGGTCGAGACATAGGCGTAGCCCTTCAGCCCGGCGGTCGAGGCGACATTGACGATCCGGCCCCAGCGGCGGGTCAGCATGCCGGGAAGGACCAGCCGCGCGGCCTCAGCCGGGGCCTCGAGGTTCAGGGCCAGCATGGCGCGCAGGTCGTCCGCGGTGCTCCTGAGGAAGGGGGCCGAGGTCGCGGCGCCGGCGTTGTTGATCAGGATGTCGATCGGCCCGAAGCGGTCGCGCCCGACCTCGATGGCGGCGGCGAGGGCGTCCGGGTCTGTGACGTCCGCGGGGGCGGCGAAGGCGAGGTCACCGATGCGGTCGGCGGTCTCGTTCAGGCGTCCGATGTGGCGGCCGATCAGGGTGACCTGACACCCGGCATCGGCCAGCCGTTCGGCGGTCGCCCGGCCGATGCCGGAACCGGCGCCGGTGACCACGGCGTGATGTCCGGTCAGGCTCATACCGGTCCCGCCTGCTGCAGCTTCTCGAGATTGCGGGCCAGCTGGGCGAAGCCCGCGCGGTACTGGATCGGCGGCTGGATGCCGCGCCAGCCCAGCTCGGCGGCGGCGCGCAGGTTCCAGTTGGGATCGGCCAGATGCGGCCGGGCCAGGGCACACAGGTCGGCGCGTCCGGCGGCGAGGATGCTGTTGACGTGGTCGGTCTCGTAGATGTTGCCGACGGCCATGGTGGCGACGCCCGCCTCATTGCGGATGCGGTCGCTGAAGGGGGTCTGGAACATGCGGCCGTAGACGGGTTGGCCCTCGGGGGTGGTCGAGCCGGCCGAGACATCAATCAGATCGCAGCCGGCCTCGGCGAAGGCGCGGGCGATGAGGACGGACTCCTCGGGCGTGACGCCGTCATCGACCCAGTCGGTGGCCGACAGGCGGACCGACATCGGCCTGTCGTCGGGCCAGACGGCGCGCATGGCGGCGAAGACCTCCAGCGGGAAGCGCAGCCTGTTCTCGACCGAGCCGCCGTAGTCGTCGTTGCGACGATTGGAGATCGGGGTGAGGAAGGACGACAGCAGATAGCCATGGGCACAGTGCAGTTCGACCATGTCGAAGCCGGCCTCGACGGCCCAGCCGACGGCGCGGACGAAGTCGGCCTTCACCCGGTCCATGTCGGCGCGGGTCATCTCGCGCGGGGTCTGGTCGGCGTCGGACCATGGGAGGGGGGAGGGCGCGATCAGCGCCCAGCCGCCTTCCAGCAGCGGTTGATCGGCGCGCGGCCCCCACGGACGCTCGACCGAACCCTTGCGGCCGGCGTGGGCCAGCTGGATAGCGATGCGCGAACCCTGGGCATGGATGAAATCGACGATCCGTTTCCAGGCGTCGCGGTGCTCGGGCCGATACAGTCCGGCGCAGCCCGGGGTGATGCGGGCGTCGGCCGAGACGTCGGTCATTTCGGTGAAGACCAGGCCGGCCCCGCCCAGCGCCCGGCCACCGAGATGGACCAGATGGAAGTCGCCGACGAGGCCGTCCTCGGCCGAATACATGCACCTCGGGGAGACCACGACGCGGTTGGGCAGGGCCAGGCCGCGCATCTGGAATGGCGCGAACATCGGCGGCGGGGGCTCGGGCGAGGGCGGCGCACCCGCCGTCGCGGCGAACCAGCGTTCGACGCCGATCAGGAAGTCGCGGTCGCGCAGGCGCAGGTTCTCGTGACTGACGCGCTGGCTGCGGGTCAGCAGGCTGTAGGCGAACTGGACGGGTTCCAGGTCGACATAGCGATCCACCGTCTCGAACCATTCGGTCGAGTTGCGCGCGGCGCTCTGCAGCTTCAGCACCTCGACCCGACGCTCGGCCTCATAGGCGTCAAGGGCGGCGTCCAGGTTCCCGCCGTCGGTCAGGGCCTGCGCCAGCCGGATGGCGTCCTCGAAGGCCAGCTTGGTTCCTGACCCTATGGAGAAGTGGGCCGTGTGGGCGGCGTCGCCCAGCAGGATGACCCTGCCGTCGCGCCACTCAGCGCAGGCCACGCGCGGGAAGTTCAGCCAGGCGGAGCCGCGCAGGTGTCTGGCGTTGCTCATCAGGGCATGGCCGCCCAGCCAGTCGGCGAAGAGGGCCTCGGCGGCGCGGCAGGTCTGGTCCTGATCCATCGCCTCGAAGCCGAGACCGCGCCAGGTCGCCTCGCTGCATTCCACGATGAAGGTCGAGGCACCCGGTTCGAACTGATAGGCGTGGGCCCAGATCCAGCCGTGCGGGGTTTCGACGAAGGCGAAGGTGAAGGCGTCAAACGCCTGTTTCGTGCCCAGCCAGATGTATTTGTTGGAGCGCAGGTCGACATCGACGCCGAAGGTTTCCGCTTCGGCGTTGCGGACGCGGCTGTTGAGGCCGTCGGCGGCCACCACGATGTCGGCGCCGAGGGCGCGGATATCATTGACCTCACTCTCGAACCGCAGGTCGACGCCGAGGCTGCGCGCCCGCTCCTGCAGGATGGTCAGCAGCCGCTGCCGGCCGATGCCCGCGAAGCCGTGCCCGCCCGAGCGGATGCACTGGCCGTGGATATGGACGTCGATGTCGTCCCAATGGACGAAGGCCGCCTCGATGGTCGCGGCGGTTTCGGGGTCGTTGAGCTTGAGATTGGCCAGCGTCTGGTCGGAAAACACCACGCCCCAGCCAAAGGTGTCACCGGGCCGGTTGCGTTCGTGGACCACGACTTCAAGCGACGGATCGCGCAGTTTGAGCGAGATGGCGAGGTAGAGGCCGCCCGGGCCAGCCCCGACAATGGCGATGCTTCGGGGAGCGGCGCGCGACGACATATTTTAAGTCTAAAATATATCCGCGGGCGAGTCCAGACCAGGCCGGGTAGGGACTCCGCGATTCAGACCGGTGCGAGTTTGCCTTGGGCGACGACGGGGCCAGTCGGCAGGCCGGTGGGTGACCCGCCCTCGGGCTCCACTGAAATGGCCAGGGTGGCGTCCGATCCGAGCGGTAGTTCGACGGTCATCGAGGCGCTGACATCGCTGGGCATAACCCCCAGCGAAACGGGCGCGCCCTCGCCCGGGACGACCCACAGCTCGTGTGAATGCCCGGCCACGCCATTGGCACCGATCGGCGTGACGACGACGCGATTCTGGGCCCGGTCGAGCGTGATGACGAACAGGACCTGCCCGGTTTCTGTCTCCATCCGGGTGCTGGCCAGGATCGGCTGAAGATCGGGCGCGGCGTCGGGACCAGTGGAAACCGGAGTCTGGGGCGTGAGCACAACGAGGGTGAGGCCGGCCGCGATAGCGGCGGCGAGGCCGGTCGCCGAACGCCACAGCGTCAGGCTGTCCCACCATTGGCCGCCGTCGGCGGCGTTGACCGGCAGGCCGCGGGCGATGCGAGGCCAGACACGAGCGGACGGCTCAACCGGCGTCAGACCCTCGATCATGGGGGTCAGACGGCCTTC
>JBBQOK010000053.1:0-15629 GCA_038330765.1 Caulobacterales bacterium
GCTGTTCCCGGTAGGGATTTGTTGACCACGTTTTCCGGTGTGTCGCCGTCCGGACACACACCGCCGACCGGCGGT
The DNA here is from genome assembly GCA_038330765.1 of Caulobacterales bacterium. GTDB lineage: Bacteria > Pseudomonadota > Alphaproteobacteria > Caulobacterales > Caulobacteraceae > Brevundimonas. Next base: position 76 of record JBBQOK010000053.1, read on the forward strand.
TTGTCGCCGGGTTTGTCGACCGGACCCGAGGCCAGGGCGTCCAGTCCCAGAACCCGGGCGAGGGCGGCGAGGGTATTGTGGGTCTGCACCAGATGGCCGCGGGCCTCGGCCAGGGCGGCGACCGCGGCGGCCGCGCCGCTGAAGGCGCGCTGTCCAGTGACCGCCGACAGATAGGCGTCGGCGCGCGCGGCCGGCAGGGCGGCGGTGAACGCGGCTGTTTCGGCCATGGCCCGGTCGATCGCTGATTCGGCGGCGTAGAGACGGATGGCCAGGGCCTCGCCTACGGCTTGTCGTGTCATGGGTGGTCCTCCAGTGAAGGCACCACCTAGCCGGATCAATCGCCGGTTAACAATGACCTGCAACTAGAGGTCGTGATTGGCCACGAGGAAGTGGGCGGTCAGAGAGGCGATGGGCTGCGCCTCATCCTCTTGCCAGGCCTCGGCCAGAACGTGAGCCACGCGCCGTCCGGCCTTGCTGATGCGCGCCCGGGCATGGACGTCGACCGGACGTCCCGAGCGCAGATAGGCGACCGTGACATTGATCGGCCGGGGCAGGCGCAGCCGCGGCCAGGACAGCGCCACCTGGGCCACCGCCGTCAGCTCCAGCAGAGCGGCTGTCGAGCCGCCGTGAAGCGCCGGGAGCATCGGATTGCCGATCAGCCGATCGGCGAACGGCATGGTCACGGTCAGGACCTCGCCGTCCTGCTCACTCAGCAGGCCGAGGAAGCGCGCATAGGGGATGCTGTCCAGCAGGGCGCTCATTTCGCGGCCTCCACCGCTACGCCGCCCGGCTCACGCCCATCTCGCGCACTCAGCATATAGGCCGCCTGGGCGGCGGCGACCGGATCGGCCGGGTCGTCCTCGAACGCCCAGGCCCGAACGAAGGCGATGGAGTGGGTCAGGCGATAGCAGCGGGCCTCGGCGATCAGATCCCGGCGCGGCTCTGCCGCCCGCATATAGTCGACCCGCAGGTCGAGGGTGGCGATCGGCTCGAATCGGTCCAGCGCAATCCACACTGCCAGTCCGCCGACATGGTCCAGCAGAGCTGTCACCAGCCCGCCGGCCAGCACGCCGGTGTCGGGATCTCCGACCAGATCCTCGCGCCATGGCGCCCTGATGCGCACCCGGTCGCCCTCCAGCCCTTCATAGGCAAAGCCCAGCGCGTGGGTGTGGGCGGCACCGGACGCCAGCTGGGGCAGGAGGGAAATGAGAGTCGGGGCGGTCATGCCCTGCTATCGCTCCGTCGCCCCCGGGGACGCAAGCGGGGCTCGTGCGTTTCGGATCGGCAAAGAGGACCCATATCGCCTTCATGATCCGTTTCGAGGACCTGCTCAGGCCGACGCCGGCCGGCCTGTACTGCCCGCCGGGCGACTTCTACGTCGACCCGGTGCGGCCGGTGGACCGGGCGGTGATAACCCACGGCCATTCCGACCATGCCCGGTCGGGCCACGGTGCCGTGCTGGCGACGCCCCAGACGCTTGCGATCATGGCCGAACGCTACGGGGTCGACTTCACGCTCAGCGAACAACCCGTCGCCTATGGAGAGACCGTCTCACACAACGGCGTGGAGGTGACGCTGGTCCCGGCGGGCCATGTGCTGGGCTCGGCCCAGGCGGTAGTCCGCTGGAAGGGGGCGACCATGGTCGTGTCGGGCGACTACAAGCGCCGGCGCGACCCGACCTGCGCCCCGTTCGAGCCCGTGCCCTGCAACGTTTTCATATCGGAGGCCACCTTCGGACTGCCGGTGTTCATCCATCCGCCGGACAGCGAGGAGATCGGTCGGCTGGTTCATTCGCTGCACCAGTTTCCGGAGCGCGCCCATCTGGTCGGGGCCTACGCTCTCGGCAAGGCCCAGCGCGTCATCCGTCTGCTTCGTGAAGCCGGATGGGAGCGGCCGATCTACGTCCACGGCGCTTTGGAGCGGTTGAACCGGCTGTATCAGCGGGAGGGAGTCGATCTCGGCCCGCTGTCGCCGGCCACGGGGCTCAAGCCCAATGCCCTCGGCGGCGAGGTCGTGATCGCGCCGCCGTCCGCGACCCAGGACCGCTGGTCCCGCCGGTTCGCCGATCCGGTGCTGGCCTTCGCCTCGGGCTGGATGGGCATCCGGGCGCGGGCGCGTCAGCGCGGCGTGGAGCTGCCACTGGTCCTGTCCGACCACGCCGACTGGCCGGAACTGACCTCGACCTTCGCCGAATTGAAGCCCGAGGAGGTCTGGATCACTCACGGGCGCGAGGAAGGCCTGCTGCGCTGGTGCGAGCTGAACGGCCAGAAGGCCCGCGCCCTGCGGCTGGTCGGCTATGACGAGGAAGACGAGGAGATGGCGGCCGGGGCCGGAGTCTAGGCCGCCGAGCGGGAGGCCCGGGGCTTGGCGGGGACTGCCGCCACCACCGCCGCCGATTGCTCAAGCGCGGCGTGCATGGCCATACGGAGCCGCTCCGGCTTGATCGGCTTTTCGACCACGGCGGCCATACCGGTCGCCAGATATTTTTTGGCGTCGTCGGGGTCGGCGTTGGCGGTCAGGGCCACGATCGGGATGGCGCTGACGGGACCGCTGAGGGCGCGGATGGCCAGGGTGGCCTGCACGCCGTCCATCCGCGGCATCTTGATGTCCATCAGCACCAGATCAAACTGGCGCTCCTGCACGGCTTCCAGCGCCTCGAGGCCATCCTCGGCGGTCTCGGAGGTGCAGCCGAACATTTCGCACAGGGCCTGGGCGACCACCCGGTTGGTGGCGTTGTCATCGACGATCAGGACGTGCGGGGATGAGGTAAAATCCATATCGGAGAGGGACTGGACGTTCGAGACCGCGGCCGCCTCGACCTGGGTACGCTCGACGTCGAGATCGAAGGCGAAGGTCGCACCCCGGCCCGGATTGTTCTCGGCCCAGATGTGCCCGCCCATCCGGGCGATGATCTGTCGGCAGATCGACAAGCCCAGACCCGCCCCGTCGGGGCCGGAGCCGTGCACGAAGGGCTCGAAGATCATGTCGACGCGGTCGGCGTCGATGCCCGGGCCGTCGTCGCGGATGCGGGCCTCCAGCTTGATGCGGTCGCCGGCGGCCACGGCCCTCAGGCTGGCCTCGACCACACCGTTCCGGGCGAATTTCAGGGCGTTGCCGATCAGGTTGTTGAACACCTGCTTCAGCCGGACTCCGTCGATGACCGCGGCCAGTTCGGTGTCGCCTTCATAGCCGATCATCAGGGTGACGTTGTCCTGCGAGGCGCGCGGTGCCCACATGGCCTGGACGTCGTCCATCAGCACCCGCAGCGGGGTCGCCGCGGCGTGCAGCTCCAGTTCGCCGGCCTCGGCCCGTGACAGGTCAAGCGCGTCCTGCAGGATGCGCAGCAGGGTCTCGGAGGACTCCACGATCGTGGTGACGTGGGCGTGGGCCTGGGCGTTCAGCGGCTGACGGCGAAGCAGCTCGGCCACCGCCAGCACGCCGTTCATCGGCGTGCGCAACTCATGGCTCATGATACCGAGAAACTGACTCTTGGCGCGGGCGGACATCAGCGCCTGTGTCCGGGTGTCGCTGAGCACGCGAGCCTGTTCGGCCAGCTCGGCGTTCTGGCGGCGTTGGCTGTCGTTGACCGCCTGCAGCAGGGACACGGCGGTGCCGACGCCGTGGTAGCGACCGTTGCGGGTGACGATGAAGCCGCGCATCAGCGCGCCCGGCCCGCTCTTCAACAGGGTGTCGCAGAAGGCGTCGATGGCCACGCCTGCCTCGACCACGGCGGGGTCCGTGTCCATCAGGTTCTGGATCGGCCGTTTGGCGTAGAGGGCGTGCCCGAAAGCGCCGGCGATTTTCAGAAGGAAGACGTTGCGTTCGATCAGGCCGACGGGGCGGTCGTTGTCGACAACGGGAATGACGAGGGTGTCGGGTTCGCTCTCGAAGCGGGCGAACACCTCGCTTCCCGGCGTCTGAGGCGACACAGCCTCGGCGCGCTCGGTGAGAACTTCAATGGTCGGCATACTCACCGGCACTCCACTGGGACGTGTGGACATTGCAGCGAACCATTTGCGGAAGGGTTAAGGCACCGTCGTTTTTGCGCCGCTTTTGCGCGGCCCGGCGGGCTGGTGTAGAAGGCCCGCCCGTCCTGGAACGGCCCATCCCCCTTGTCCATGCGCGCGGCCGACCGGCCGACCGCAGGTTTGTCATGAGCGATTCACTGCAACATCCGGCAAATTCGGCTCTGGTTCTGTTCTCTGGCGGGCAGGACAGCGCGACCTGTCTCGCTTGGGCGCTGCAGCGGTTCGCAGGCGTCGAGACGGTGGGGTTCGACTATGGCCAGCGGCATTCGGTGGAGATGCAGGCGCGCCTGAACGTGCGCGACGGCATGGCGGCGGTGCTGCCCGGTCTGGCCGATCGACTTGGACCCGATCATGTCGTCGATCTGACCGGTTACGGGCGCATCGCCGAGAGCGCCCTGACCGCAGACCGGGCCATCGAGATGGACGCCCGCGGCCTGCCGACCACCTTCGTTCCGGGGCGTAATCTGGTGTTCCTGACCTGCGCCGCTGCCCTGGCCGACCGCCGGGGCCTCGAGGTGCTGGTCGGCGGAATGTGCGAGACGGACTACTCGGGCTATCCCGACTGCCGCCGCGATACCATCGACGCCATGGCCCGCGCCCTGTCGCTGGGACTGGACAAGCCGGTGGTTATCGAGACGCCGCTGATGGCCCTGACCAAGGCCGACACCTGGGCGTTGGCGCACGATCTGGGCGGCCAGCCGCTGGTCGACCTGATCGTGGAGGAGTCGCACACTTGCTATCGCGGGGATCGTGATCACCGCCAGGCTTGGGGCTATGGCTGCGGCGACTGCCCGGCCTGCGACCTGCGCGCCGTCGGCCATGGCGAGTGGGTGGCGCGGCCATGACCTATTCGGCCAAGGAAGTGTTTCTGACGGTTCAGGGCGAGGGCGGACAGGCCGGCCGCCCGGCGGTTTTCCTGCGTTTCGCCGGCTGCAACCTGTGGAACGGGCTCGAGCGCGACCGCGCCCAGGCCGTCTGCAGCTTCTGCGACACCGACTTCGTCGGCACGGACGGCGACGGCGGCGGCAAGTTCGTCACGCCCGAAGCCCTGGCCGACCATGTCGCCGGGATGTGGCGGGGACGGGCAGGCGACCCCCGGCTGGTCGTCTGCACCGGCGGCGAGCCGCTGCTCCAGCTGGATCCGCCCCTGATCGAGGCCTTGCACGCCCGGGGCTTCGAGGTCGCCATCGAGTCCAACGGCACCTTGCCGGCCCCCGACGGTGTCGACTGGATCTGCATCAGCCCCAAGGCCGACGCGCCGGTCGTCCAGACCGCCGGTCAGGAGCTGAAGCTGGTATATCCGCAAGTCACGGCGATGCCGGACCGGTTCGAACACCTGCCCTTCGAGCGGTTCTGGCTCCAGCCCATGGACGGCCCGGACCGCGAGGCGAATACGGCGGCGGCCATCGACTATTGCCTGACCCACCCCATGTGGCGGCTCAGCGTCCAGACCCACAAATACATCGGCGTGAGATGAGCGTTTTCGAGATCACCAAGGCGGCCACCTTCGACGCGGCCCACCATTTTCCGAACGAACCGGACGGCAGCCCGTATCGCCGGATGCACGGCCATTCCTTTTCGGTCGAGGCGACGGTGCGCGGCGAGGCGCTGGACGGCCACGGCTGGGTCGCCGACCTGGGTGCGCTGGACCGGGCCCTGAAGGCCGCGGCCGAAGAGCTTGATCATGGCCTTCTGAACGACAAGCCGGGGCTGGAGCTGCCGACGCTGGAGCATCTGTGCCTGTGGTTCGCCGAGCGGCTGAAGCCCGAATGGCCGGGTCTGAGCCGCATCACGGTGGCGCGCCCCACCATCCACGAACGCTGCGTGCTGACGCTGTGACAGACGAACTGTCCGTCAGGCCATGGACGCCGACCGATTTCGTGGCCCTCTCGGCCCTCTATGAGGCGTCGGTGCGAACGCTGGGCGCGCGGGGCGTGGCCCGGACCCTGATGGAGAGGGCGGAAACCCTGGTGCCCCTGTCAGGCGCAGGCCGGCTCTACGCCGAGCCCAGCGAGACGGCGCGTCCGGTGTTCGAGCGGCTGGGCTATGTCGTGACCGGACGGCGTGACTTCGAAGTCGCCGGCGTGTCGATCCACAACTGGGCCGTAGAAAAGCTGCTCTAGCAGTCGCGGCCCTGCCGCTGGCGCTGTTCGCAGCGGCGCTGCTCGCGCTCATGCTCGCGTTGTTCGCGCTCGCGCTTCGCCCGGGTCTCCTCGTCGGAGGTGGTGACGGCGTCGAAGCCGGCACCCACGACCGCGCCCGTGGCCTTGGCCGTTCCGCCTACCACGGCGGCCCCGGCACCCACGACCGCGCCGACCACACAGCCCTGCAGCATCAGGGCACCGCCCAGAACGGCGGCCAGGACGGTGCCGCGCATGACCATGGTCTTCATTGGAAATCTCCCGACGCCGCATCCTGATGCAGGAATGGTGAACGCCGTCTGACCGCGCGCGGATGGTGGGCGGCGAGGGGTTCGAACCCCCGACCCCCTCGGTGTAAACGAGGTGCTCTGACCAGCTGAGCTAGCCGCCCGTCCGTCGACCGGTTCTAGAACCGGAAGCTGGCCCGCAGGAACAGCATGTAGCGGACATAGTCGTCAATCATCTCGGCGTCGGCGCTGACCGACAGCATGCCCAGTTCGTTGCCGACATTCAGGCGGAAGCCGAGGATCGGCCCGCCGCCCTCGATGGTGTCGGGGGTCAGGGTGAAGTCACCGCCGCCCGAACGGAATCGGGCGATGGTCTCGCCCGGATCGACCGAGATGTTCTGACGCCAGCCGACCCGGATCTCCGGGCGCAGCCAGTCGTTCTGGCCCATCCTCATGCCCAGGTTCACCGCCGCCGTGGCCGAGAACATATGGCCGTTGCGGTCGTCGATATCGAGATCGAAGCCGTCGCCGCCGCCGTCTTCGGTGTGGCCATCCTCGCTGAGGCCGAAATACTCGGCATAGGCTTCGGGACGGATGCTGAACCGGCCGAACTGGCGCTCGTAGGAGAAGCCACCGGCGGCCGCCAGGCTGAGCCCGTTCCAGTCCGATTCATTGGACAGGTTCAGGCCGGCACCGACGAAGCGGCGCTCGGAGTTGAAAGAGGCGTAGCCGGCCGCGGCGCGGGCCCATGTCGTCCAGTACTGGCCCTGCGCGCGCCAATAGAGGCCGAGCTCCAGCAGGCTGGCGGACAGGACTTCCTCGGCCTCGGCCTCGGGGTCTTCGAGGTCCGACGAGGTGAAGGCCAGGCTCACGCCGACGTTGCCGAGACCCGTACCGCGCTCGATGCCGCCGGCGACGCCGAAGCCCTCCGAACGGAAGCCGTAGCTGTCGGTCTTGTCCTTGTCGGCGTAGAAATTGATTTCCTGGACCCAGGCGCTGGTCTCGCCCGGTGCCGCCGCGGCGTTGCGCCCGGTCAGGGCCCGCGTCACCGCATCCACACCCGAAGCCAGCGACAGCAGCGGGCCACCGGAATGGTCGGGCAGCAGTTGCTCGTACAGGTTGATGAAGTCCTCGCGGCTGGTCTGCAGCAGGAAGGCGTCGCGAATCGCGTCCGCGTCCGTGCCGCCGAGCGCGCCATAGAAGGCGTCGAACATCTGCGCCTCGACCGTGATCAGTTCGGCTTCCTCGGCCGTGCGGCGGCGCACGTCGGCGAAGACCTGGCCGGCCGGCACGTCGGCGCCGGCGGTCACGACGTAGAGGAACGGCGAATTGTCCCCGACCTTATCGAGGTCGATGGCACCGAAGTTCAGGGTGTTCGCGTCGATCAGGGTGAACCGGCCCGGCGCGGCCAGCAGCGAGTTGAAGCGGACGCCGAGGCCCGCGCCATCCGCCAGGGTGGCGGTCCCGGACACATTGAACGTGCCCGCCGTGTTGGCGTTCGGATCGATGGTCACGATCAGGTTGCCGTCGGCACCGATGTTCAGGTTGCTGATGTTGACAGCGGTGGTGTGTCCGCCCCGCAGCGAGCCGTCGCTGATGTCTATGTCCAGCAGGCCGTCACTGTCCGAAATGGCCCCGGCGACGATCGCCCCGCCGCTGATCAAAAAGGTGTCGGCCCCGTCGCCGAACGAGATGTCTCCGACGACCACGCCGTTGCGGATGTCGACCATATCGGCACCGCTGCCCAGCAGGATCCGGCCGACGATGATCGGTTCGTTGCCGTCCGGCACGCCGTCGCCGTCGGTGTCGGGGTTGGTGGAGGTGGGCGTGGACTGCACGCCGTCCTGTATCAGGGTGACGCCGGTGGTATTGGCGCTGACGTCGATCGCCGTGGCCACGCCGGTGATCGGATCGCCGTCGGCATTGGCGTTGATCGTCGCCTGGATGCCGCGGGTGTTGGTGATCGAGGTCAGGCTGCCACTGAGGTCGCGAATACCGAAGGTGTTGGACACCCCGCCGCCGGTCGTCGCCAGGATGTTGCCGCTGTTGACCAGGGTGTTGACGGTCGCGCCCGCGTCGATGAGGACGGCGGTCACGTTCGACGCCACGTCGCTGTTGGAGCCGGCGGTGATGGCGCTGGTGTTGATCAGGGTCGGCGCGATCGCGCCTTCCGCGAGGTGCAGGGCGGTCGCATCGGCGTCGAAGGACAGGGCGACGATGGTGCCCTCGTTGCGGATGCCGCCCGCAATGTCCACGGTCTGGCCGGCGTTCCCGCCGATCAGTATACCGACGGTGTCGATGCCGTCGTAGACGCCCTGGGACGTGACTGAGCCGCGGTTGATGAAGCCGAAGGCCTCGTCGCCCGTGCCGACGGCACCGAGCGCGATCGATCCCGTCGCCGAGCCGATCTGGATCGACGGTGCCGATCCAAAGCTGTTGATCTGCGCGGTGCTCTCTGCCGAATCGGCGAGGCCGTCTCCGTCCCGGTCAGGGTCGAGCCGGTTGAGGATCCCGTCGCCGTCGTCGTCCTCGTCGCCGTTCTTGACGCCATCGCCGTCGTCGTCGCCTTCGATGCCTGCGGCGGAATAGGCCGGTGCCCTGTTCAGCAGAACGCCGCCGGCGATGTTGCTCTGGATGCGCAGGGCGGCACCGCCCTGCAGCAGGTCGTCCGCGTCCAGTTCGTCCAGGAACAGGAGACTCTCGTCATTCGCCGCGGTTTCCTCGAAACCCTCGGGCCGTTCGGCTGGACGGGACGTGTAGCGATAGCCGGTGGCCGAGATCGTCGAATGAATCACCAGGGCACCGGCGACATCGCTCTCGATGGAGGCGGCGACGCTATTCTCGCCGCGGACGGTGATGCTACCGAGCAGGCGGGTGTCCCCGCTGACCGCACCCGTGACGCGCACACCGAAGCTGTTGTCGCCGGTCACGTTGACGTTGCCCAGCATGTCGAAGGTGCCGTCCAGCGGCGCTTCCAGCGAGATGCCGTAGGAGTTGTTGCCGTCGACGAAAATGCTCGCGCCGGTCTGGACAGTGATGTCGCCGGTGAGGGTGCCCGGCCCCGTCAGTCGCACGCCATAGCGGTCGGACCCGGTGGCGAACGCGCCGTCGCCGTCGCCGTCGTTATCCGTATCGACGTCGGTGTCACTGTTGATGTTGTCGGCGATGAGGATCGTCCCGCCGATGGTGATGTTGGCGGTGTTGCCGCCTTCGATCAGAACGGCGGTCGCCCCGACTGCAGCATTGTCCATCGAGATCGAGCCGCCGCCGGCGATCGCGAAATTGTGGCTGGAGTTCACCGTCACAGCGACACCGCTGTTGATGACAATAGAGCCGCCCGAGACGATTCCGATGCTGTCGGGGCCGGAGCCCGTGGCGTTCAGCGTCGTGATCGGCGTCGTGCGCGTTGTCGAGATTACGACCTCGGCCATCGCTCCGGACGCCAACATCAGGGGAGCGATCGCGACCGCGGTCGCAAGCATAATACGCATTCGGAGAAACCCCTGTGGACGACACGCGCAGAGACGCCGGCGATCCTCTAACAGGGACCATGCCAGCTTGCCTCAAGTTTCGCGAATTTGAGGCGAATGCAAGGCCGAAGGCAGCCCTCTGAACGGAAGGAGAAGCTCGACTATTGCAAATGTCGGTATCGAAGTGATATCACTTACATATCGATTCAGGAGGGGCAGATGACCACCACCCATTCAAGATCCACCGAACGCCCGGCCTCGAGCGCCAACGGCCTGCTCATGCTGCTGGTCGGACTGCTGCTGATCATCGGCGGGCCGGTGGGGGTGGCGCAGAACCCGGACAACGTCATCGTCGTGGTGAGCGGCGTCGTCGTTGCCACAATCGGCCTGCTGCTGTTGTGCGGCCTGTATTCGCTCCAGCCGAACGAGGGGATGGCGATCCTGCTGTTCGGCGACTACCGCGGCACCGATCGCAAGACCGGTCTGCGCTGGGTCCTGCCCTGGTACAGCCGCAAGAAGATCAGCCTCCGCGTCCGCAATCTGACCAGCGACAAGTTGAAGGTAAACGACCGTCGCGGCAGCCCGATCGAGATCGCGGCCAACGTCGTCTGGCGGGTCGAGGATTCCGCCCAGGCCCTGTTCGACGTCGATGACTATCAGGCTTTTGTGAGCATCCAGGTCGATACCGCCCTGCGCGACATCACCTCGCACTACGCCTATGACCACGGCGACGACGAAGACGCCCCGGAAATGACGCTGCGCTCTGACGCCGAGGACGTCGCCGCCCGCCTGCGCGAAGAACTGGTCGGACGGGTCAAGGTCGCGGGCGTCGCCGTCGACGAGGCGCGTCTGGCCCACCTGGCCTATGCGCCCGAGATCGCCGGGGCCATGCTTCGCCGCCAGCAGGCCGAAGCCATCCTGTCAGCACGCCGACTGATCGTGCGCGGCGCGGTCGGCATGGTCGAGAACGCCTTGGCCGACCTGAACGCGCGCGGGGTCGTCGAACTGGATGAAGACCGCAAGGCCGCCATGGTCTCCAACCTGCTGGTGGTGCTGTGCGCCGACCGGGAGGCCCAGCCGGTCGTCAACACCGGTACCCTGTACGGCTGATCATGGCGGGCAAACCCAGGAAACCCTTCCTGATGCGAGCGTCCCCGGGCGTAATGGCGGCGGTCGAGCGATTGGCCGCCGCCGAATTGCGGTCGGTCAACGCCCAGGTTGAAACGCTGCTCCGCGAAGCCCTGGCCCGACGCGGCGTCACGCCCTCGGAACACGCTCCGCCGACGGATGACGTCACGGATGAAGCTTGAGCTTCGTCGTCGCGGGCGCTACGGCGCGCGGATGGTGAAGTCGCATATGTCCAAGGTCCGCAAGGCCCGCAGTATCCAGAAGCGGGCCAGGCGCGTTGGCCCCTCTGGAATAAGCGCCCTGGAGCGGGAGTTGATGAACCTGGCCGGCCTGGAGGTTCAGGAAGGCGAACTTCGTCTCATTCCGGGCTGGGACGAGGAAGTCTCCGAGACCCTGAAGGCCACCAAGGCTGCGGGCGAGGACGAGCGGCCGCGCCTGGTCGACACCACAATGCTCTATGCCCCCCGTTCTGGTGGGGTGAAGCGGTACCTGCTCTCCAAGAAGGCCTGGCTTGAGGCTGAACGCCCCGGCGTGGCCCATTCGCTGGTCGTGCCGGGCGCGCACCACAGGGCCGGTTCGGACGGCATCGTCCAGCTGCACGCGACCAAGCTGCCGTTCGGCGACGGCTATCGCTGGCCCACCTCGGTGCGGCGCTGGGGCGCCTGGGTCGCCTCGCTCAACCCTTCGATCATTGAGGCCGGCGATCCCTACACCCCGGGGCAGGGCGCCCTCGAGGCCGGCCAGCGCGCCGGCTGCCCCGTCGTCGGCTTCTGCCACTCCGACCCGGCCGGCCTTGCCGCGCTTCATTTCGGCGAATGGGCCAAGAAGCCGGTTGAGAAGCGTTGGGCCCGGCTGTTCGGCCAGTTCGACCGCGTCGTCTCGCCCAGCCGCTACATCGCCCGCCGTCTTGAGGAGGCCGGGGTCGGCAATATCGTTATCCGGCCCTTGGGGGTCGAGATCGACACATTCCACCCCGACCGCCGCGACCGCGACTGGCTGCTCAAGAAACTGGGCCTGCCGGCCTCGGCGCGTCTGCTCTGTTTCGCCGGCCGCCCCGCCCGCGAAAAGAACATCGACGTCCTGATCGAGGCCGTCCAGAAGCTGGGCGATCCCTATCACCTCGTTCTGGTCGGCGCCGGCCAGGGCATGCCGGCCGAGGAGCGGGTCATCTCGCTGCCGTACGAGGCCAATCCCAAGGCTGTGGCGAAGATTATCGCCTCATGCGACGCTTTCGTGCACGCCAATGACAAGGAGCCGTTCGGCCTGATCGTGCTGGAAGCCATGGCGTGCGGCCGACCGGTCGTTGGGGTCAACGCCGGTGGCGTGAAGGAGACGGTCGACGATACCGTCGGCCAGTTGGCGAAGAGTGCGGACCCGCGCCACTACGCCGCCGCCATCGAGGCCCTGTTCGCCCGTGACATCGAGGCTATCGGTGCCGCTGCCCGCCTTCGGACCGTGGAGCGGTTCTCCTGGAACCGCGTCTTCGAGGACCTCAGCTCGGTCTATGCCGAGGTCAGCGGCGAACGCGCCTTTGTCGAGCCGCACGGGGACCGGGTCGAGCACTGATCTCGACAGAAGCCCACCGCCCCGTCAGTCTGCGCCGAAACGGGGACCTTCCATGAAACGCCTTCTGCTTGCCGCCGCGCTATCGCTCGTCACCGCCGGTGCGGCCATGGCCCAGACGGTGGTCATCGTCCGCCATGCAGAAAAGGTCGACGCCAGCGCCGATCCGGTGCTGTCCGAAGCCGGGCAGGCGAGGGCGCAGGCGCTCGCCACCGCCCTGACCGGGGGCCACCCGTCGGTGATCCTGACCAGCCCGCTGCAGCGCACGCGCCTGACGGCCGCCCCGACCGCCGACGACCATTCCGTGACCCCCGAGGCCGTGCCGCTGGACGGTGGCATCGAGGCGCATCTGGCGGCCATCGTCGCCCGGGTTCAGGGCGCGCCGGACGACGCCACCATCCTGATCGTCGGCCACAGCAACACCGTGCCCCTGATCGCCCGCGCCCTCGGTTACACCGCCGCCGCCGACATGCCGGACTGCGAATACGACCGGATGACGGTGCTGCACCTCGACGGCGAGGGCGAGGCCCACGGACAGGTCAGCCGCTATGGCCAGCCGACGACTTGCCCCTGATTACTGCTCGCCCACCATGTCGGTGATATCGGCGATCCGCGTGCCTCCAATGGAAAAGAACCGGTCGCCGGCCACGATCACGAGCGTCAGCTGGTTCTGGATCGACAGGAAGACCTGGGTTTCCACCGGTCCCCTGGATACGATCTGGGTGTAGAACATCATGGCGTTCTCGCGCTGGCCCGCGGGCGGACGTTCGGCGAAGAAGCAGGTGTTGCTCAACTGGTCGCGCAGCAAGACGGTGCCGCCGTCTGCGCTGATCCGGAATCGATAGTGGCCGCCAAGCGGGATTGCACCGCTGTCCGGCATCGGCGTCAGCAACCATACCAGCCAACCGTCACTGTCCGGGTCGTCGAGCACGACCGTGTTCATCTGCTGCGCACATCGCAGTCGCCCGACATTGGCTATCGCGGTCTGTCTGGCGAGGAAGCTGGTCTGCTCAATCTCTGACAGTGGCTCGTCGACGGGTTGAACGGCTCCGGCCCGACCGTCCCGCACCACGATGTCGAAAGCGGACCTGAGCGTTCCCTCGGCCTGTCTGATGAAGCGGACCCGCTGGGTCTCGCCCTCGTCGATGACGATCCAGCCAGCGATGCCCGTTGGCGGACCCGCGCCATTCAGATGGGCGATCAAGGCGTCGGTCGCGACCCACGCCGCCACATCCTGGCGGTAGATCGCCAGCCCCATGGCGCTGACTTTCTCGAGCGACCACTCCTCGATCGGTACCGGGTCAGGCGCGCGTTGGGCGAAAGCAGAAGGTGCGAAGCCGATGGATAGCGCGGCGACGGCGGCGGCGATGGCGATGCGCATGGCGGCTCCCCTCAAACGGGAGCACTCTGACATCACACGTCCAGATCGGCCACCGCGAACTGGGCGTTGTCCTGGATGAACTGGAACCGCGCCTCCGCCTTCTTGCCCATAAGCCGCTCGACCAGGTCCTCGATCTCGTCTTCCGAGGCCGGCACCGTGACCCGCGCGAGGGTGCGCTTTTTCGGGTCCATGGTGGTCTCCTTGAGCTGAGAGGCCATCATCTCGCCCAAGCCCTTGAACCGGCCGATCTCGACCTTCTTGCCCTTGAACACCGTGGCCATCAGTTCGTCGCGGTGGGCATCGTCGCGGGCGTATTCACTCAAGGGACCCGCGCTGATCCGGTAGAGCGGGGGCAGGGCCATGAACAGCCGGCCCTGACGGATGGTCTCGGGCATGGAGCGATAGAAGAAGGTGATCAGCAGGGCCGCGATATGGGCTCCGTCCACGTCGGCGTCAGTCATGATGACAATCCGCTCGTAGCGCAGGTCCTCAATGTTGAACCGGCTGCCCGGCTGAACCCCCAGCGCCAGCGCCAGATCCGTCAGCTCGATATTGGCCCGCAGCTTGTCGGCCGTAGCGTTGGCGACGTTCAGGATCTTGCCCCGAAGCGGCAGGATGGCCTGGGTGGTGCGGTCGCGCGCCTGTTTGGCCGAGCCGCCGGCCGAATCGCCCTCGACGATGAACAGCTCGGTGCCGTTGGCCGACTGGCGCGAACAGTCCGAAAGCTTGCCGGGCAGGCGAAGCTTGCGCGTGGCCTGGGCCCGCTGGACCTCCTTGTCCTTGCGCCGCTTCAACCGGTCCTCGGCGCGCTCGATGACGAAGCCCAGCAGGGTGTTGGCCTGTTTGGGGCTCTCGGTCAGCCAGTGATCCAGCGGATCGCGCATCAGCTGTTCGACCAGACGCTGGGCGTCGGGGGATGACAGCCGGTCCTTGGTCTGGCCCTGGAACTCGGGATTGCGGATGAAGACCGAAATCATGGCTCCAGCGTTGGCGATGACGTCCTCGGCCGTGATCAGCTCGGCGCGCTTCTCCTTGACCAGTTCGCCATAGGCCTTGAGGCCCTTGACCAGAGAGGCGCGGAACCCGGCCTCATGCGTGCCGCCGTCGGGCGTCGAGACGGTGTTGCAATAGGATGAGACGAAGCCGTCCGCCTCGCCGAAGCCGATCGGGCTCCAGGTCACGGCCCATTCGACCGCCCCGGCCTCGCCCTTGCGCTCGACCCGGCCCTCGAAGGCGGGGGTGATCGTCTCCAGGTCGCCGATCCGCTCGGACAGGGCGTCGGCCAGGCCGTTGGGGAAGTGGAACACGGCCTCGGTCGGCGTGTGGTCGGTGATGCGTTCGGCGGCGCAGGTCCAGCGGATCTCGACGCCGCGGAACAGATAGGCCTTGGACCGGGCCATGCGGAACAGCCGGGCGGGCTTGAACGCCGCTCCGGTGCCGAAGATCTGCTCGTCCGGCTTGAACCGGATCAGGGTACCTTTCTTCTTCGAGGGTGCGCCACGCTCGATCGAACCCAGCGGCAGGCCGCGGCTGAATACCTGTTTCCACTCAAAGCCGTCGCGCCAGACGGTGACCTCCAGCCGCTCGCTCAGGGCGTTGACGACCGAGATGCCGAC
>JBBQOK010000054.1:0-15598 GCA_038330765.1 Caulobacterales bacterium
GGCCGGGAAGGCGCGATCCTCCGTTTTTGACCCGCAAGCCAGGAGACCTGGCCGCCGACGTCGCTCGCCCGCTGTCCGGGACCAGACAGAGGCGTGGGACCAACCCTTCCGTTTGCGCGGAAGCGGTTCCGTCGAAGCGACCCGACCCCAGCGCCGCGCCCCTTTTCCGGGGCCGGGTCGGTCGCTTTTCACCTGCCGCCGCGCAGCGCCAGCACGGGGCCGACGGAGATCCGCGCATGACGCGATCCATCCTCTACGCCACGGCTGCCGCCGTGCTGTTTCCGCTGGCCGCCCACGCCCGGCAGGCGGACGATCCCGATGCGACCCTGCCCGAGGTGGTGGTCACCGCCACCCGCCTGCCGGCGATCCAGCAGGATACGCCCGGTGCCCGTGTCATCGACGGCCGCACGATCGAGCGGCGGGGGGCCGTATTCGCCGCAGACATCCTGGCAGACATTCCAGGCCTGTCCGTGACGCGGTCCGGGGCCTATGCCGGGCCGGCCCAGGTCCGGATGCGCGGGGCCACGCCCGGCAAGACCCTGGTATTGGTCGATGGCGTGCCTGTGAACGACCCGGCCGAGATCAATGGTGCGTTCGACTTCTCCGGCTTCGAGCTCGGCGATATCGAACGGGTCGAGGTGCTGAGCGGTCCGCAGTCTTCGCTGTGGGGGTCGGACGCCATTGGCGGGGTCATCGCGTTCATCACGCGCGAGATCGACGGCCTTCGTGCCGAGTCCGAGGCCGGGAGTTATGAAACCCTGCGCGGGCACCTGGCGGTCGGCACGGCCAATGAGATCTGGGCCGCCAGCGCCTCTGTCTCGGCCTTCGACAGCGAGGGTATCTCGGCGGCGGACGAGGCGGACGGCAATCCCGAGCCGGACGGCATCCGCAACATCACCATCGGCGCGAAGGGTCGCTATGCCCTGACACCGACAGCAACGCTTGAGGCCTCGGCCCGGTGGTCGGACAGCAAGGGTGACATCGACGGGTCGCCGCCGCCGGACTATGTCCCCGGCGACACGCCCGACACGACCGCCAGCAGGCAGTGGTCCGGGTTCATGCGCCTGACAACGGTCCTTCTGGGGCTGGATCACCAGTTCAGCGTCTCGGCCAGTGATATCGCGCGTGAGAACGACGGCGACTTCGCGTCGGTCTTCGACGCGGACCGGCAGATCTATCGCTGGCAAGCTCAGGGGTCCGGCTGGGGCGAGCGGCTGGCCTACACCATCGGGGCCGAGCGCGAAGACACCGAGGGCACGATCTCGACCGGCGAGGCTGTCGATCTGGGCACGACGTCGGTGTTCAGCGTGGCACGGGTCGAGGTGTCCGACGATTTCAGCGTCACCGGCGGTCTGCGCTGGGACGACACCGACGATTTCGGATCCGAACTGACCGGCCGGGTCTCTGGTGCCTATGACCTGCCCGCTGGTTTCATCCTGTCAGGGGCTTACGGCACCGGGTTCAAGGCTCCGTCGATCAGCCAGGCGGTCTGCGACTACTGTTTCTCGGCCCTTCCCTATCCCGAACTGCGGTCTGAAACAGCCGACAGCATCGAGGGAGCCATCGGCTGGGCATCGGCAAACGGCCGGATCGACGGGCGGCTGACGGTCTATCGCCTGAAAGTCGAGGACCAGATCACCTATGTCTTCGATCCGGTGACCTTTGACGCCTTCTACGTCAATGTGGCCGAGGCGCGGACGGACGGGATCGAGCTGGAAGGCCGCGCTATCCTGTCCGGCGGTTTCGACCTCACGCTGGCCTATGCCATGACCGACGCTGTGGATCAGACAACGGGCGCGCGCCTGCTGCGGGTGCCGGAACAGGCAGGCTCAGCGACCCTGGGCTGGAGCGGCGAGCGGCTGTCAGGGACCCTGATCTTGCGGGCCGAGGGCGATCAGCCCGATGCTTTCGGGCTGAGGGAAGGGTTCATCACGGCCAACCTGAACGCGGCCTATCGGTTGAACGACGCCATCACCCTGACCGCCCGGCTCGAAAACCTGGCCGACGAACACTATCAGCAGGTGTTCGGCTACGGCGAGCCCGGCCGGTCCGGCTATGTCGGGATCAGGCTGCGCTACTGATGCGTCCCCGCCCCTGAAGACCGGCGGCGGCGGTTGCCGTCACCGGCTCCAGCTGCATGGCGGACCAGTCGAGCGCGGGCGTCGAGGCGTTGGCGGCCGCAACGACGGCACGCAGCTCGGCGGCCGAGGCGACGCTGGCGATCACCGCGGAAACCTCGGGCAGGCCCATCACATAGGCCAGCGTGGCCTGCATCGGATCGATGCGGGCCTCGGCCAGACGGCGACGGATGCGCGAAAGGGCATGGGCGTGCACCGCCATTTCCGGCGACAGCGGCTCGCCGCTGATGAACAGCACGCCGTCGGCGAAGACCGAGGTCGCATGGACGGCGACTTTCAGCGCGGCCAGTTCAGCCAGTACGCCGGAGTGTTGAATGCGCT
Source organism: Caulobacterales bacterium (assembly GCA_038330765.1). Lineage (GTDB taxonomy): Bacteria > Pseudomonadota > Alphaproteobacteria > Caulobacterales > Caulobacteraceae > Brevundimonas. Next base: position 2,460 of record JBBQOK010000054.1, read on the forward strand.
GATCGAGCAGATTGATGGGCAGTTCAATGACATCCGGCTGGAACCGGCGCGCCAGCAGGGCGGGTCCGTCCTCGACCGAGGCGCGGAAACCGATGCGGCGATAGAGGCCGCGGCCTTTCAGGGCCTCAAGGCGGTCCCACAGGGCGCGGCCCTCGGCTCCGGCCAGATCGCCGGCGCTGGACACCAGCAAGGTATCGCCGCGCGGCAGGCCGAGCCGTTCGAGCGAGCGCCGCGCGCGGGCTTCGACGCGGTCTACGCCGTCGGTGATCGACACGGTGCGGACGGTGACCTGGAACGGGGACGGGAAGGGCCAGGCCTGGCCCAGCCGCCGCTCACCGTCGCCGTCGGGCTTGGTGGCCACCAAGGTGATGCCCGCATCGGCAGCGGTCTGCAGCAGGAAGCGCAGGGCCTCCTCGCGCGCGCCGGCCGGAAGGGGATTGAACGAATTCACCCCACGCTCGGGCTCGTGCACGACGGCCACGGCCAATTTGTCGATCGGAGAGGGGGCGCGGCTGGGGATCACCGGGGCACTGTGACCGGGAAAGTTTAAGGCCCCCCTTCCGAGACCTTGCGTGAATCTTACCAGCCGAACGGCGTTGTCGCTCCGTCGTCAGGCCACCACCCGCCCCAGGGCCTTCAGTACGCCCGCGCCATACCGGTCCAATTTGGTCTGACCGACGCCGGGAACATGGGACAGACGTTCGAGATCAGCCGGTTCGGCCATGGCGATCTCCAGCAGGGTCTTGTCCTGGAAGATGACGTAGGGCGGCACCCTCTGCTCGGAGGCACGGTCGCGTCGCCAGGCCCGCAAAGTCTCGAATCGGCCTCGCACATCGGCGTCCATTGTCTCCAGAGCGGCGTTTCGCCCCGTCCGCACCCGGTCGCGCGACGCGGCGGCACGAGCGGGTGCCAGACGCACCTCGATGCGGCGTTCGCCCCGATAGACTCCGCGCACCGCTTCGGGATCGCCGAGCCTGACCAGAGGTTTGCCCTCGTTCGGATCCTCGACCAGCAAGCCTTCGAACATCAGGTGGTCAAGGACGTCGCGCCAGCTGTGCAGCGCCGTGTCAGACCCGATCCCCCACGTCGACAGGGCCGACTCCCACGGCTGGACATCCCTTGTCTTGCCGAGCAGGTGGTCGACGATCCGACCCTTGCCGAACCGCTCACCCAGCCGCTGTACGGCCGCCAGCGCCTTCTGGGCCTGAACCGTCGCGTTCATCAGGGCCGGCGGGTCCTGGCAGATGTCGCAGACGCCGCAGGGCTCGGCCTCCGTCTCACCGAAATAGCGCCGCACCGACTGCGGGCGGCAGACAGCGCCATCCAGCATGGCGAACAACTGCCGGGCCTTTCGCACCTGCACCGCCTTGACCTCTTCGGCCATCGGTCGGCCGTCCAGCCGCCGCAAAGCCCAGGCGATATCGGACGGCCCGTACAGGGTCAGCCCCTCGGCCGGCTCGCCGTCCCGCCCGGCGCGGCCGATCTCCTGCCAATAGGCCTCCAGCGACCCGGGCGGATCGGCGTGGATGACGAAGCGGACGTCGGCCTTGTCGACCCCCATGCCGAAGGCGATGGTCGCCACCATGACCGCCCCGTCCTCGGCCAGAAACCGCTCCAGTCGGCGGTCGCGGTCCCGGGCTTCCATGCCGGCGTGATAGGCGATGGCGTTGGTCCCGGCGTCCTTGAGCGCCTGCGCCACCCGCTCGCAGCCGTCGCGCGAGCCGCAATAGACCACGCCGGACTTGCCCTGCCGCTGGCGGACCAGATCGATCACGGCGGCGTCGGTCCGCGCCCGGGAGCCGTTCTCCTTGCGAACGGCGGAAAGCTGCAGGTTCGGACGGGCGAAACTGTCGACGACGACCCTGGCCTCGCCCAGCCGCAGCGAGCGCACGATGTCGTCCCGCGTTCGCGCGTCGGCGGTGGCGGTCACGGCGATACGGGGCACGCCCGGGAACAGCTCGGCCAGACGGCCCAGCGTCCGGTAGTCAGGGCGGAAGTCATGTCCCCACTGCGAGACACAGTGGGCCTCGTCGATGGCGATCAGCGACAGGGGCAGATCGTGCAGCCGGTCGATCAGATGCGGCTGGGCCAGACCCTCGGGCGACACATACAGCAGGTCCAGTTCCCCCGCCCGGGCCGCTTTCCAGATCGCCGACCGGTCATCCAGCGACACGCCGGAATCGAGCCGGGCGGCGGCCACCCCCTGCTGCTTCAACGCCTCGACCTGGTCGGTCATCAGGGCGATCAGGGGCGACACCACCAGGCCGAGGCCGGGCCGCAGGATGGCGGGAATCTGATAGCAGACGCTCTTGCCGCCGCCGGTCGGCAAGACGGCCATGACGTCCCGGCCCGCCAGTACCTCTGTGACGACCTCGGCCTGCCGCCCACGAAAATCCGGATGACCCCAGACCCGCTCCAGCACGGCGCGGGCGTCGGCCAGCGAAGGCGGGGCAGAGGTCGGGGCTGAGTCGGCAGGCATCGCCGCCTTGTGCCGCATTTGTTCCGCCCTGTGAACGCCTCGCGGCCTGTCCCAGGCTCAGCGGGGCTCGATCGCGACCTCGGCGCGGATCGAGTTGGCGATGTAGCAGGCCTCGTGGGCGCGGTGATGCAGGCCGGCGATCACGACCGCGTCCGGCTGGTCCGCGCCGGAAAAGGCGACGGCGGGGCGCAGGGTCACCCGGGTGATCGACATCCGGCCCCGGTCGTCACGGCCCATCACCCCGGCCGCCTCGTCCCGATAGCTGTCCACCACCCACCCGCCCTTGGCGGCGAAAGCCAGGAAGAACAGCATGTGACAACTCGACACGGCGGCGACGAGCGCCTCCTCCGGGTCAACGGCCGCCGGGTCGGACATCGGGACAGGCACGCTCGACGGGGCCGACGAGCCTCGCACCACAGCGCCGCCGTCGAAACGCCAGTCGTGGGCGCGCGAATACCGATTGTCCGAAAACGCCTGCCCGTCCCGGCTCCAGTCTATGGTGGCCACATACTCGTCCATGACGCCGCTCCGCTCCCCTTCTCCGCCGCGATGACCGAAGCGTGTAGCCGCGGCGGCCGCTGAAACCCAGTCCGCGCCTTGCTACGGCCCGCGACCCGCCTTATCCCCGGACCATGCCCGCGCCCCTGATCTGCCCGTCCATCCTCGCCAGCGATTTCGCCCGTCTGGGCGAAGAGGTCGCCGCCCTCGAAGCCGCCGGTGCCGACTGGGTCCACGTCGACGTCATGGACGGCCATTTCGTGCCGAACATCACCATCGGCCCTGAGGTCGTGAAGGCGCTACGTCCCCACACCAGCCTGCCCTTCGACGTGCATTTGATGGTCGCGCCCGTTGATCCGTGGCTCGAGGCCTACAGGGAGGCCGGGGCGGACATCCTGACCGTCCATCCCGAAAGCGGGCCCCACCTGCACCGCACCCTCGGGCGTATCCGGCAGCTGGGCGCGAAGGCCGGCGTGGTGCTGAACCCGGGAACGTCGCTGGCGGTGCTCGAGGATGTCATCGACCTCGTCGACCTCGTCCTGCTCATGTCGGTCAATCCGGGCTTCGGCGGTCAGTCCTTCATTCCCACGACCCTGCGCAAGATCGAACGGACCCGCGCCCTGCTCGATGCGGCGGGGTCGAAGGCACACCTTCAGGTCGATGGCGGCGTGACGGTCGCCAATGCCGGTGCCTGCGTCGCCGCCGGAGCCGATGCGCTGGTCGCCGGCACCGCAGTGTTCCGGGGCGGGCCGGGTGCCTACGCCGACAACATCCGGGCCCTGAAGACCGCCCAAATCCCGACGGCATGAGCCCGCTCGGCCCCTTCGCCCGACCCGAGGCCGACGCCCCTGTGGGCGAAATCCCCGGCCTGCGCGGCGCACCGATGCGGACCCCGGTTCGGACGGCGGCCGCCGCGACCGGACCGGGCCTGTGGCCTGCGATCATCGGCCGTCTGCTGACCCGCCAGCTCTGGATCGAGCTCTACGGCCTGCCCGGCTACGCCCTGACGCTGAAGGGCCGTGTCGCCCAGGGCTTCGCCGCCACTCCCCGCGACTTCCGCCCCGTCGATCCGGCGCCGGGCAAGGCCGTGCTGGGCGGGAAATTCATCCTCGCCGGGTCCAGCCTGGAGGCCGCCGCGCCCGACGATCCGTGGAACCGGCCCAGCCCGACCCGCGCCTTCGCCGCCGATCTGCACGCCTTCGCATGGCTGCCATCCTTGATGCTGGAGGGCGAGCGCGGCCCCCGTGAGGCCCTGCGGCTGACGCTCGGCTGGGCCACCGTCTTCGCCCGCTGGTCTCCCTTCGCCTGGGACCCCGCCATCCTCGCCCGCCGCACCTTCAACCTCGCCTGCGCCGCCCGACGGATGGGACAGGTGGCCACAGAGGCTGAGCGGCTGCGCTTCGCGGATATTCTGGGCCGGCAGGCGCGGCAGCTGCTTCGCCCTCCCGGCGGACTCGCGGGTCGGGCCGAGCGGCTGGTCGCCGCCGCCATCGTCGGCAGTGTTCTGGCCGGAGCGCCGGGAACATCCCTTCGCCGGAGAGCCCTGCGCGCGCTGCCGGGCGCGCTGGCGCGGACCGTCGGGGCCGACGGAGGCCACGCCTCGCGCAGCCCGGAAGCCGGACTGGAGCTTCTGCTCGACCTGCTGGCGCTCGATGACGCCCTCGGCCAGCTGTCAGAACGCCCGCCCGAAGCCGTGCCTGACGCGATCCGGCGGTTGACCGCCGCTCTGGCCCTTCAAGCCCTGCCGGACGGACGCCTGATCACCATGCAGGGCGGCGGGCCCTCCAGCGCAGCCCGGGTGGCCGCAGCGCGCGCGCACGACGAGACCTCGACCCCCGAGCCGCCGACGGGAACCGTCGCCGGCATCGCCCGAATCCGCAGCCCCCTGCTGACCATCGCGGCTGATGTGGCCGGGCCGGCGCGCGGTGCCTGGTCGGCGGCGGCCTGCGCCCAGCCGCTGGCGCTTGAGATCGTCTGCGGCCGCGACCGACTGATCACCGGCTGCGGCTGGACGCCCCGCGCCGGCGACCGGCAGGGGCTTCGCCTCGCGCCGGGCCATTCCACCCTGTCGCTGGGCGAGGCCTCGACCGGGACGCCGCTGGGCGGCTGGAAGGGCGAACTGCTCGGCCACCGGCTCGTCAGCCGGCCGCTCCATGTCGACGTTCATCGCCGCGACGGCGAGGGCGCGGTCTGGCTCGAAGCCGAGCACGACGGCTGGGTCCACGACTTCGGCCTGCTGCACCAGCGCCGTCTCTATCTCGACCAACGGCTGGACGAACTCCGCGCCGAGGAACGTCTGCATCCCGCCCCGGGCCAGAAGGAGGTCGTGCGCGCCATCGCCGCCCCCTACGCCGTCCGCTTCCAGCTCGAGCCCGGGGTTCAGGCCTCGCTGGCGCGCGACCGCCGCTCCATCCTGTTGCGCGGACATTCCGGCCGGGGCTGGTGGTTCCGCACGGACGGCCCGGACGTCGCCATCGAACCCTCGGTCCACGTCGATGAGGGCCTGACCCGACGCTCGCTGCAGATCGTGGTGCGCGGATCGGCCCGCACCGATTCCGAAACCAAGATCCGCTGGAAGCTGAGCCCCGCCGGCGCCGGCGGCGATCCGACCTGAGCGAACGCCTTGCATACGCCTGTCCCGCATGGCGCCACTTGAGGCGCGGGCTGGTCGCGACCATCTGACGGCTACCGCGTTACGATTGATCCGCTACAGGACCGCCATGACCTTCGCCGACCCCACCGCCCTGCCGGAAGACCTGATCAAGGAAGGCTCGGACGCCGCCTTCATGGCCGACGTCATCGAGGCCTCGAAGATCCAGCCGGTGCTGGTCGACTTCTGGGCCACCTGGTGCGGGCCGTGCCGCACCCTGACCCCCATGCTCGAAAAGGCGGTCCGCGCCGCAGGCGGGGCGGTGAAACTGGTCAAGATCGATGTCGACAAGAACCCCGCCTACGCCGGCCAGCTGCGGGTGCAGTCGATCCCGACCGTCTACGCCTTCGTCGACGGGCAACCCATCGACGGTTTCCAGGGCGCGGTGCCGGACAGCCAGCTCAAAGCCTTCATCGACAAGCTGACCGGGGGCGAAAGCGCCAACTCCGACATCGAGCAGCTGATGTCGCTCGGCGAGGAATCGCTGTCGCTGAATGATCTTGGCGGCGCGGCCCAGGCCTTCGCCCAGGTCCTGACGCTGGAGCCCGACCATGAAGGCGCCATCGGCGGGATGGCCCGGGTCTATCTGGTCGACGGCGACACCGATCAGGCGCGCCAGACCATCGCCATGGCCCCGGCCGACTCAAAGAATGCCCAGGTCCAGTCCGTGCGCGCTCAGCTGTCTCTGGCGGCCACCGCCCCGGCCGACGCGGGCTCAGAACTGGAAGCCCGGGTCGCCGCCGATCCGTCCGATCATCAGGCCCGCTATGACCTGTCGCTGGCCCAGGCCGCGTCCGGCGACCTCAAAGGGGCCGTCGACAGCCTGCTGACGATCGTCGCTGCCGACCGCGAATGGAATGAACAGGCCGCCCGCAAACAGCTGCTGGTCGTGTTCGAGGCCGCCGGGTCCGTGTCCGAGGTCGCCCGCGACGGCCGGCGCCGCCTGTCATCCATCCTGTTCGCCTAGGGAGCCTCCGGATGGCGCAGGGCTATGTCAGGGTCGCCGACCTGCCCCAGGTCATTCCAATCTTGCCCCTGCCGGGGGCCATACTGCTGCCGCGCGGCCAGCTGCCGCTCAACATCTTCGAGCCGCGCTATCTGAACATGGTTGACGACGCCATGGCCGGAGACCGCATCATCGGCATGATCCAGCCGCAAGCGGGACCGGGCCGCCTGCCCACCCTGTCGCCGGTCGGCTGCGCGGGACGTATTACCAGCTTCGCGGAGACGTCCGACGGCCGCTATCTGATCACCCTGACCGGATGCGCCCGCTTCCGTCTGGGCAGCGAACTGCCCACCCAAACGCCCTATCGTCAGGTCCGCGCGGACTTCACCTCCTTTGGCAAGGACCTGGCCGCCCCGCCCGTCGACGACGTCGGCCTTGACCGCGAAGGCCTGCTGGACGCCCTGCGCACCTATCTGGAGACACGCGGCCTCGACATCGACTGGGACACGGCGGAAACCGCGCCGCCCGAGGCGCTGATCAACAGCCTGTCGATGGCCCTGCCGTTCGATCCACCGGAGAAACAGGCCCTGATCGAGGCCGCCAGCCTGACCGACCGCTCCGACGTCCTGACCGCCCTGCTGACCATCGACGCGGCGGATTCAGGAGACGGCGACACCCCTTCGATGCAATAGGTTCGATCATGAGCGATGCCTTCCACACCCCCGCTTCCGTCGACCCGCGCCTGCTGGAGGTTCTGGTCTGCCCGGTGACGCGCGGGCGGCTGACCTATGACCGCGACCGTCAGGAACTGGTGTCGAAAGGGGCCAAACTGGCCTTTCCCATCCGCGACGGCGTGCCGATCATGCTGCCGGAAGAGGCCCGCAAGCTCGACTAGAGCCGCGCGGCGGGGATAGCGTCCAGGAGACTCTCACCCCTCAACAGGCGCGGCAGGTCGCCTGTCGCTCCGCCGGCCTCCTGCATGAAGGCGCGACGCAGGGCGGGGATGTGGTTGACGGCGGCGATACCGAGGTCGCGGGCCAGCCGCACCGGTGCCAGATCATTCGAGAACAGCCGCACAAAGCCGTCGAATCCGGCCGCCAGCGCCGCATTGTCGAACCGCCGCCAGCGCGCATAGCGGTCCAGCACCACCTCCGAGCCGATATCCTCGCCGACCCGAATGGCGTCAATCAGCACCTCAGCCAGGGCCGCGGCGTCCTTCAACCCCATGTTTAGCCCCTGTCCGGCCACCGGGTGCACCGCATGGGCCGCATCGCCGATCAGGGCCGTGCGCGGGGCGGTCAGCTTTTCGGCCAGCTGTAGCGACAACGGATAGACAAAGCGCGGCCCGACCACCGTCACATCTTCCAGAAAATCGCCGAAGCGCCGCCGCAGGTGGGCGTGGAAGGCCTCGTCGGACGCGGCCTTCAGGGCCTCGGCGCGCCGCGACGTCTCGGTCCAGACCAGGCTGGCCCGCTGTTCGGTCAGCGGCAGAATGGCGAACGGTCCGGCCGGCAGGAAATATTCATGGGCCACATTGCCGTGGTCCCGGCCCAGTGACACGGTGGCCACAACGCCGCTCTGGCCATAAGCCCAGCCAACGGTGTCGATCTTCGCCTGCTCGCGCACGATTGAACCCCGCCCCTCGGCGCCGACGACCAAAGGAGCCTCCAGAACACGCCCGTCCTTCAGGGTGACCCGCGAGCGGGCGGGGCCGGCCTCGACCGAAACGACCGAGGCGGGCGCCAGCACCTCGATCCCGGCGGTCGTGACGGCCTCGGCGAGGGCGGACCGGATGCGGCGATTCTCAACCATATAGCCCAGCGGCTCGCCGTCGGTCCGGTCACCGATCTCGTCAGCGTCGAAACGCAGGAAGGCCGATGAGGCCGGCCGCGACGCCGCCCCGGGTCGGCGCCCGTCGGTCACCAGAATGCGGTCCATCCGACAGGCATGGGGGCGCAGCGCCGCGCCGACGCCCAGGGCGTCGAGCATCCGGAAGGTCGAGAAGGCAATGGCGGTCGAGCGTCCGTCAAAGGTCGGGGCCAGCTGGGCCTCGAACGGCTGCGGATCGATCAGAACGACTTTCAGCCCGCCCTGGGCCGCCGCGAGGGCGAAGGTCGCGCCCGCCATGCCGGCTCCGGCGATGATGATGTCGTGGCGGTCGGACTGGCTCATGGTCCCTGTGTCGCGCCGCACGGCGGCCCCGTCCAGAGCCACAACGCCGCGGTGGGTAAACAGCCTCTTAACCCTGCCGGGCGACACTGGCCGGAGTCCTGTCGACGCCGGAGTTCCCCGCCGCATGTCCGCCGCCCTCGCCCTCGGCCACCGCGCCTTCGAGAGCGCCCGCATCTTGTGGGCCGCGCCCTTCGTTGTGCGGTTCCGCGGCATGCTGCAAGCCCTGCTGGCGGCCCTGCTGCTGGCGGCGCTGATGTCCTGGAATCCGGCCGACCCCAGCCTCAACGCCGCCTCGACCGCCGGCCCGACCAATTGGCTGGGCCTGAACGGTGCCCTGTTCGCCGACCTGTTCATGCAGTCGCTGGGTCTGGCCGCCTGGCCGGCGGCCCTGCTGCTGATCGCCTTTGGGTTGGCCGGTGCCATCGGCGACGCCGTGCAGCAGCGGCTCAAGCCCACCCCGCTCAAGGCCCTGTCCGCTACCACCGGGATTCTGGCCCTGTCCGCCGCCCTGGCCGCCCTGGCCGCGCCGGCGGCCTGGCCTCTCGCGGCCGGCCTCGGCGGCCTGTGGGGCGACGGCATCGTCGGACTGATGCGGATGGCCTTCGCCGCTCTGCGCCTGCCCGGCGCGGCCATCGCCGCCGGCGCGATGTTCCTGCCCCTGGCCTTGTGGAGCGTCGGCTACGCCATCGGCCTGCGTGTCTCCGATCTCGGAGACGGCTTCGACTGGGCGCGCGATCTCCGCTCGCCCGCACCATCGGCCAAAAACGTCCGCCGCGCGGCGGTCAAGGCCCCGCCCCGCCCGCGTCCCGCCCCCGAGCCTGATGACTATCCGCCCGTCGCGCTCGACGCCGACGGCGACCCGCCATGGAAGGACACGGCCCCCACCCCCGTCCGCGGCGCGCCCGAGCCGAAGGTCGCCGCCGCCAAGGCCCCGAAACCGCGCCGCGAGGCCGACGACAGTCAGGCCGCCTTTGACTTCGTCCGGCCCTCGACCGGCTTCGACCTGCCGCCCCTGTCGATGCTGACCAAACCCGCCAAGCGGGTCGCCTCGGTCGATGAAGACGCCCTGAAGCAGAACGCCAAGATGCTGGAGGGGGTGCTGCAGGAGTTCGGCGTGCGCGGCGTGATCGATCAGATCCGCCCGGGCCCGGTGGTCACCCTCTACGAGCTGGTCCCCGCCCCCGGCGTGAAGCACGGGCGGGTCGTCGCCCTGTCGGACGACATTGCCCGCTCCATGTCCGCCCGCGCTTGCCGCATCTCGGTCGTGCCGGGCCGTAACGCCATCGGCATCGAACTGCCCAACGCCAGGCGTGAGACCGTCTATCTGCGCGACCTGCTGGCCTCGACCGAATACGACAAGCCCGCTCATCTGCTGCCGCTGGCGCTGGGCGAGACCATCGGCGGTGAGCCCTATGTCGCCGATCTGGCGCGGATGCCGCACCTGCTGATCGCCGGCACCACCGGCTCGGGCAAGTCGGTCGGGGTCAACGCCATGATCCTGTCGATCCTCTACCGGCACAGCCCGGCCGAGTGCCGCTTCATCATGATCGACCCCAAGATGCTGGAGCTGTCGGTCTACGACGGCATCCCGCACCTGCTGGCCCCGGTCGTCACCGATCCCAAGAAGGCCGTCGTCGCGCTGAAATGGACCGTGCGGGAGATGGAGGACCGCTACCGCCGCATGTCCAAGCTCGGCGTGCGCAACATCGCCTCGTATAACGAGCGTGCCCGCGAGGCGGTGGCCAAGGGCGAGCATTTCGAACGCACCGTCCAGACCGGTTTCGACGATCAGGGCCGCCCGGTCTATGAATCCGAGAAGATCCGCCCTGAACCCCTGCCCTTCCTCGTCGTCGTCATGGACGAGATGGCCGACCTGATGCTGGTCGCCGGCAAGGACGTCGAGGGCGCAGTGCAGCGTCTGGCCCAGATGGCCCGCGCCGCCGGCATTCACCTGATCATGGCCACCCAGCGGCCTTCGGTCGACGTCATCACCGGCACCATCAAGGCGAATTTCCCGACCCGGATCAGCTTCCAGGTCACGTCCAAGATCGACAGCCGCACCATCCTTGGCGAACAGGGCGGCGAGCAGCTTCTGGGCCAGGGCGACATGCTCTACATGGCCGGCGGTGGGCGCATCACCCGCCTGCACGGCCCGTTCGTGACCGATCAGGAGGTCGATGAGGTCTGCAAACACCTGCGCGCCCAGGGCGAACCGAACTATCTCGACCTGATCACCGACGATCCGGACGGCGACGGCGACGCGGCCTTCGATGACGAGGGCGGCGGCTCAGGCGACGACCTCTACGACCGCGCCGTCGCCGTGGTCACCCGCGACCGCAAGGCCTCGACCAGCTACATCCAGCGCCGCCTGCAGATCGGCTACAACCGCGCCGCCTCCCTGATCGAGCGCATGGAGCAGGAAGGCGTGGTCAGTCAGGCCAACCACGCCGGCAAGCGCGACATCCTCGCCGGCCCGCCGCCGATGTAAGCAGGTCGCGGCTTGAGCGCGGGCCGTCCGCGAAACGCAGGGCCGCGTCGGGTCGACAAGGCGGAGCCTTGTGACCGCGGCCCAAAAAGACTCATTCATTGTCGCCGGGAACCGGCGTCGATGAATGACACTTCATCGCAGCGCCGGAATATGGTCAGGCTCGGGACACGCCCTCGCCCGACCGGTCCTGCAAGACGGCAGACTTCACCATCCCGAACGGGAGAAATAACATGACTGTCTCACGCCGCGCTTTTGCGCTCGGATCCGCCGCCATCGCTGCTGTCGCGGCCCTGCCCGCCCATGCCCAGTCCGGGCTGTCGGCCGACGATCGGGCCGTCCTGGCCCAGGCCCAGTCCTATCTTCAGAACCTCTCCTCGGCCCAGGGGACCTTCGTCGAGACTTCGGGTGCCCAGCGCCGCGAGGGCCGCTTCTATCTGCAGCGCCCCGGCAAGATGCGGTTCGAATACACCAGCCCGGCCGGCCTGCTGGTCGTCTCGGACGGTTCGAACGTCAAACGCTACGATCCGCGCGTGAACACCTTCCGCCAGGTTCCGCTGGGACAGACGCCGCTGTCGACCTTCCTCGCCCGCACGGTCCGCCTGGATCAGGGCGTGCGCATCGATCGCGTCACCCGCATGGACTCGGGTGCCTTCGCCATCACCGCCCGCGACGAGCGTCGTCCCAACGACGGCTCGGTGGTGCTGGCCTTCGCCGGCAATCCGCTGCGACTGCAGGAATGGACCATTCGCGACGCCCAGGGCGGAGCGACCCGCACCCAGCTGACCACGCTGCGCCCGGCCCCCGGCCTCGCCGCCAGCCTGTTCCAGTTGCGCGATCCGACCCAGCGCCCGCGCCGCAACTGATTCCCCGGTCGGGCGAAATCCGGGGCGGATCGCCTTGACATTTTCCGGCGGGCGTGTTGTTTTCGCCACAGATCGGCGGGAGCCGGTCTGAACCGCTACGGATTTCATCCCCTTCCCGGCGGCGAGAGAGACGAACCTGAAACGCCCGGCCGGAAACGGTCGGGCGTCTCTTTTTGTCGGGCCACGGTCATCGGCCCTGCGGGACCCGGCGCTTCGCGCGCAACCCGAGCTCAAGCAGCGAGCCGCCGCGCGGCGGGGGTTAGCGCCACTAAGATGCAGCCTTTTGACCGCGGCCCCACTAAGACTGAACGATGCTTCGCATCGCCACCTGGAACATAAACTCCGTCCGCCTCCGCATCGACCAGGTCGCCCGCTTCGTCGCCGAGAGCGGAACCGACGTCCTGTGCCTGCAGGAGATCAAATGCCTTGAGGACCAGTTTCCTCGCGGCGCCTTTGAGGCGATGGGCCTGCCGCACCTGAAGATCGGCGGCCAGAAGGGCTGGCACGGCGTCGCCATCGCCAGCCGTAAGCCGATCACCGAGGCCCCGGCGCTGGACGTCTGCCGCGAAGGCCACGCCCGTTGTGTCGGCGTGGTGGTGGACGGGGTCGAGGTGCAGAATTTCTACATCCCCGCCGGCGGCGACGTGGCCGACCGGGCCGTAAACCCGAAATTCGATCACAAGATGGATTTCTACGAGCGCCTCACCGCCGAAATGGGCGGCCGCGACAGGCAGCGTCCGCTGGTGCTGGCCGGGGACTTCAACATCGCCCCAGGCGAGAACGACGTCTGGAACCACCGCTATATGTCGAAGATCGTCAGCCACACCCCTCTGGAGGTCGAGACCCTGCGCCGGCTTCAGGCCGCCGGCGGCTTCGCCGATGTGGTGCGCGACCAGATTCCGGAGCCGCAGAAACTGGCCAGCTGGTGGAGCTATCGCGCCGCCGACTTCCGCAAGTCCAACCGCGGCTTGCGGCTCGACCATCTGTGGACCTCGCCCGGCCTGACACCCGCCGTTGTGCCCGACAGCGCCCATATCCACGAC
>JBBQOK010000055.1:0-15477 GCA_038330765.1 Caulobacterales bacterium
ACGGTAGACATGACCCATCTGACCATCGGCCAATCCCCCCTCACCCTCGCCCAGCTGCGCGGCGTCCTCGACGCTCCCTGCACGGTTGACCTGACCCCTGCCGCCTGGACCGCCGTCGACCGCGGCGCGGCCGTGGTGGCAGCCATCGTCGCCGAGGGCCGCACCGTCTATGGCGTCAACACCGGCTTCGGCCTGCTGGCCAACACCTCCATCGCCACAGAGGATCTCGAGACGCTGCAGAAGAACCTGGTCCTCAGCCACGCCTGCGGCGTCGGCCCGTTGCTGGATGACGCCGTCGTCCGCCTGCTGATGGTGCTGAAGATTGCCAGCCTTTCAAAGGGTGCATCCGGCGTCCGCCGCGAGACGCTCAAGGCCCTGATCGCCATGGTCAACGGCGGCGTCCTGCCCTGCATCCCGTCCAAGGGGTCGGTCGGTGCCTCGGGCGACCTCGCCCCGCTGGCGCATATGAGCTGCATCCTGATCGGCGTCGGCGAGGCCCGGGTCGGCGGCGAGACCCTGTCCGCCGAGACCGCCCTAGCCCGCGTCGGCCTCAAGCCCGTCACCCTGGGGCCCAAGGAAGGCCTCGCCCTGCTCAACGGCACCCAGTGTTCGACGGCGCTGGCACTGGCCGGCCTGTTCGCCGCCGAAGCTGCCTTCGCTGCGGGGATCGCCGCCGGGGCCCTGTCGGTCGATGCGCTCAAGGGCTCGGACGCGCCGTTCGACGCTCGCATCCACGCCCTGCGCGGCCAGCCTGGCCAGATCGCCGTCGCCGCCCGCCTGCGCGGCCTGATGTCGGGCAGCGCCATCCGTGAAAGCCACCGCGAGGGCTGTCAGAAGGTGCAGGACCCCTATTCCCTGCGCTGCCAGCCGCAGGTCATGGGCGCGACCCTTGACGTTCTGCGCCACGCCGCCGCCACCCTGGAGCGCGAAGCCAACGCCGTAACCGACAATCCGCTGGTCTTTATCGACGAGGGCGATGTCATCTCGGGCGGGAACTTCCACGCTGAACCCGTTGCTTATGCTGCAGATCAGATCGCCATGGCCTTGTGCGAGATCGGCAATATCTCCGAACGCCGCACCGCGATCCTGGTCGATCCGAAGATGAGCGACCTGCCCGCCTTTCTGGTCAAGGAGAGCGGGCTGAACTCCGGCTTCATGATCGCCCAGGTCACCGCCGCCGCCCTGGTGGCCGAGAACCGGATGGTCGCCCACCCCTGCGTCATCGACACCGTCCCGACCAGCGCCAACCAGGAAGACCACGTCTCCATGGCCACCCACGGCGCGCGGCGCCTGCTCGACATGGCCGAGAACACGGCCGCCGTCGTGGCCATCGAGCTGCTGGCCGCAGCCCAGGGGCTGGAATTCCACCGTCCGCTGACCTCGTCCCCGGGGCTGGAGCAGGTCTTCGCCATCGTGCGCGAGGCGGCCGCCGCCTATGGGTCGGATCACTATTTCGCGCCCGACATCGCCCGCGCCACCGACGGCGTCCGCGCCGGCCGCTACCGCACCTTCGCGGGCGACCTGTTGCCGTCCGCCTAGCCCTGCAGCGGTGCCCGCTTCAGGGCCGTCAGATTGGCTGAACCGGTACAGAAACAGACGGTGCGCATCTGCCGGATCACCGCCTGGAAATGCGCGACCACCGCCTCGGTCGAGACCGTCGCGGCGGTCAGCACCCCCGCCGCCTGGCCGACGATGTCAGCGCCCAGACGGATGGCCTTGGCCGCATCCACTCCGTCACGAATCCCGCCCGAGCCGATGATCGTGGTTTTGGGGCAGGCGAGGCGCGCCTCGACAATGGCCGCGGCCGTCGGAATGCCCCAGTCGCCAAAGGCCGCCGCATGGACCTTGTCGATCTCGTCCGTAGCCCGTTCGCCCTCGACCGTGGCCCAGTTCGAGCCGCCGGCACCCGCCACATCGATGGCCGCAACCCCCATGTCGGCCAGCCGCTTCGCCGTCGCCCCCGACATCCCGGCCCCCGTCTCCTTGACCACCACCGGGGCGTCCAGCGCCTTGACCAGCGCCTCCAGCGCCGCGCCGACGCCCCACCAGTCGCGGTCGCCCTCGGGCTGGCAGGCCTCCTGCAAGGGGTTCAGGTGCACGATCAGGGCGTCGGCGGCGATCATGTCCAGCACCCGCCGAGCCTCATCGACGCCGAAACCCCGGGTCAGCTGAGCCGCGCCGATATTGGCCAGTATGGGGGTGTCGGGTGCCTTGAGCCGCAGGGCCATGTCCAGCCCCGGTGCGCCGTCGTTCTCCAGTGCCGCCCGCTGTGAGCCGACCGCCAGGGCGATGCCCAGATGCTGGGCCGCCTCGGCCAGCCGCGCATTGATCGCTTCGGCCCGCGCCGGTCCGCCGGTCATCGAACTGATCAGCAACGGCGCCTTCAGCCGGCGGCCAAGGAAGTCGGCCCCCAGATCGATCTTGCTGTGATCCAGATCGGGCAGGGCCTCATGCATGAACCGCACGCCGCCAAAGCCGCCGTCCAGCCCGTGCCGCGCCTTCCCGGCGAGGATGACCTCGAGGTGCTGGTCCTTGCGGTCGGTGATCTCGCTCAACTCATCACTCCGCTCACCCCGGTTTCAGACCCGGGTCCAACGGGCAGGAGTCCCGATGCAGGCGGAAGCGGTCAGGGCTTTTTCTCGACCGTGAGCGCATAGGCCCCGGTCTGGCCCTGCTGGAACGCACCCGCCCGGATTTCGTATGTCCCGTCGTCCGGTGCCGTCCATTCCAGCTTGGCATGGGTGTCCGACAGGCCGTCGTCGTCCGATCCCAGCACCTCGAAGGTCCCGTCCTCCTTCTGGCGCCCCACGACCACGAAGCTGTCGACTTCGTTGGACACCATGGTGATCAGCAGCTTCTCATCCTCGCGCAGGGTGACCCGGTACGCATCGTAGTGGCTGTTGTCGTCGGCGGTGGCGTCGGACTCGGTCAAGGCACCCCGCGCCGTGGAGCCGACAAGGATGCTGCCGGGTCTCGGCTGCGGACCCCGGTCGATCAGCTCGAGGGCATAAAGGCCCTTGGCGTCTGAGCCGAGCGGAGAGGCGCGCAGCACATAGTCGCCGTCGGCCGGCAGGGTGAAGGTCAGCCGGGAGTCGGTGCCCTCCATCAGCCCGTCGTCGTCGGACGCCAGGGCGCTGAACTCGCCTTCGGCCTTGCCCACCTGCAGGTAGGTGTCGAAGTCGCCCGACCGCATGATGGCCTGGATTCTCTGACCTTCGCGGCCGGCGAAGGTGAAGGCGTCGAAGCCACGATCGTCGTCGTCGCGGGGGTCCCCTTCGCCGATTTCGCCCTCGAGCGCGGCACCAAAGGCGATGCTGTCAGGCGCGCGGTCCGGCTCGACCTCGGAGATCGACAACGCATAGCCGCCCGTCGCCTCCGAGAAGGCCCGGGCCTCGATGATGTAGGCACCGGTGCGCGGCAGGACGAAGGTCAGGCGTGAATTGGTCCCCTCCGGGCCTCCGTCATCGTCCTGCGCCAGGCTGACGCGGTTCTCGTCGAACAGCTCCAGATAGGTGTCGAAGTCGTCCGAGGTCATGTCGATGCGCACGCGCTGACCTTCCCGGCCCTCGAAACGCCAGGCGTCGGCGGGCGCGCCGCTCTCGCTCTTGCCGTCTGTCCCGGACAGGTCGCCCTCGATCGTGGCACCGATCGTGATGGCCGAGGCGGTGGCGGGCGGCGGGCCTTCCCGCAGGCCCAGGGTATAGGCACCCGTATCGGCGGCATTCAGCGGCGTGACCCGGATCAGGTATTCGCCGTTGTCCGGAGCGGTGAAGATGAGGCGCGAGTTGAGGCCGGAATCGGGGCCGTCGTCATTCTGCGCCAGTTCAACGAAAGCACCGTCCTGCATTCGGCCGACGCGCAGGACAGGGTCGAACGCCTCGCTGTCCAGGGACATGGCGATCCGGTCGCCGCGGCGGGCCCGGAAGCTCCAGGCGTCGTAGGCCACGCCGTCGTCGGTTTCGGGGTCGCGGTCCGACAGGGCACCGGTTTCTGTCTGCCCCACACGGATGCCTGAGGGACGGGGTGGCCGCGGTGCCGTTCCGCGATCCGCCAGTGTCAGCCGATAGGCCCCGCCCTCCAGACCCGACAGCGTCCGGGCACGCAGTGTATAGGTCCCGGCCGCAGTGGTGGTGAAACGCAGGCGCGAATCGGTCCCATCGCCCAGGCCATCATCGTCGGACGCCAGGGCCTCTGTCGTCGCCCCTTGCCGGAAGACCTCCAGATAGGCGTCGAACTCACCCGAGCGCAGCACGGCCTCGAACCGCTGGCCCGCGCGCGCCGCAATCTCATAGTCGTCGAAGCGGTAGGCGTCCTCGTCCGCGGTCGCGTCCCCGTCCTCGAGGACACCCTGAACAGCGGTGCCGACGGTCAGCCGCTCCGTGGACTGGGCGAAGACCGGGCCGGCCGCGAGGATGATCGCAAGGCAGCTGGCGGCGGTGAGGATGGTCTGACGGCGCATGAGAGTCCCCTGATTGCGGCTTCGATCATAGACGCCGAACCGCCCCATCTGTAAATCGCGCTCACCGCACGATTCCTGACGACTGGAGCCGAAACCATGACGGCCGATCCCGCCCGCGCGACCCTCATCGACGGCAAGGCCTTCGCCGCCGGGCTCGTGGAACGGGTCGCCGCGGCCGCCGCCCGGCTGGAAGAAGCACACGGGATCAAGCCCGGCCTCGCCGTGGTCATCGTCGGCGAAGACCCCGCCAGCCAGATCTATGTCCGCAACAAGGGCGAGACCACGCTTCGCGCCGGGTTGCGCTCCGACACTCATACGCTGCCGGCGTCGACCGCCCAGGATGACCTGCTGGCCCTGATCGCGGCGCTGAACGCCGACACGGGCATTCACGGAATCCTCGTCCAACTGCCGCTGCCGGATCATATCGACACCTCGGCCGTGCTGGGCGCCATTGATCCGGACAAGGATGTCGACGGCTTCCACGTCGTCAATGCAGGACGGCTGGCGGTCGGCCTGCCGGGCCTCGTGCCTTGCACGCCGCTGGGCTGCCTGATGTTGCTGAAGCACGAACTGGGCAGCCTGTCGGGCCTGAACGCGGTGATCGTCGGGCGCTCGAACATCGTCGGCAAGCCGATGGCGCAACTGCTGCTCGGCGAAAGCTGCACGGTGACCATCGCCCATTCGCGAACCCGCGACCTGCCCGCCCTGTGCCGGACGGCGGATATCCTCGTTGCGGCCGTGGGCCGGTCGGAGATGATCCGTGGCGACTGGGTCAAGCCCGGCGCGACGGTGATCGACGTCGGCATCAACCGCGTCCCTTCGCGCGACCCGATGAAGGCGGCCCAGGGCAAGACCCGCGTGGTCGGCGATGTCGCCTTCGATGAGGCGATGTTGGTGGCCGGGCGCATCACCCCGGTGCCCGGCGGGGTCGGTCCGATGACCATCGCCTGCCTTCTGGCCAACACCTATACCGCCGCCTGCCGCGCCGCCGGCGCTATGCCCGAGTCCCTCGACGCTTGAACGGCCGCGCCTAACCTCCGATAGTCTATTGTCTGGCTTTGCAGCCTGTCAGGAGGCGACGATGATTCGCATGAAATCCCGTATGGCGGCGTTCGCCGCTGTCGTGGTCCTCGCCCCCGCCGTCGCGGGTTGCGGCATCAACGCCATCCCGACCAAGGAAGAGAACGCCCAGGCCAAATGGGCGGACGTGCAGTCGCAGTATCAGCGGCGCGCCGATCTGGTTCCGCAGCTGGTGGCGACGGTGCAGGGCGCGGCGATCTCCGAGCGCACCATCCTGACCCAGGTGATCGAGGCCCGGGCCCAGGCCACGGGGGTGACGGTGACGCCCGAGACGCTCAGCGACCCCGCCGCCTTCCAGCGCTATCAGGCCGCGCAAGGCCAGCTGAGCCAGGCCCTGTCGCGCCTGCTGCTGGTGGTCGAACGCTATCCCGAGGTTCGCTCGAACCAGAATTTCCTCGTGCTGCAGACACAGCTGGAAGGCACCGAGAACCGGATCGGCATCGCCCGACGCGACTACAATGAGGCTGTGCGCGACTACAACACCTCGCTGCGCACCTTCCCGACCGTGATCTGGGCCAAGACCATTCATGGCGGATCGAAGCCGATGCAGCCGTTCGCCGCCACCGAGACGGCCCAGAGCGCGCCGTCGGTCAATTTCGACGGGCTGAACCCCGCCGCGCCGGGCGGAACGGCGGTGCCGACCACCCCCGGTTCGGCCCCGCCGGCCCGGTGACCGCAATCGTGATCCGTGGCCGCCACGCATCGGCCGGGCTGCTGGCGCTACTGATCGCGGCCTGCTGGCTGAACTTCGCCCCGGCCGCGGCCGCGCAAACCGCCCCCGCCTTCCCCGCGTTGACGGGCCGGGTGGTCGATCAGGCGAAGCTGCTGTCCCCGGAGAAGGAGGCGGCCCTGACGGCCAAGCTGGAGGCGCTGGAGCGCGACACCTCGGACCAGCTGGTCGTGGTGACGGTCGAGAGCCTGCAGGGTCGTGAGATCGAGGAATACGGCTATCAGCTCGGCCGGGCATGGCGCATCGGTCAGGCGGAAGATGACAACGGCCTGCTGCTGATCGTGGCGCCCGAAGAGCGAAAGATCCGGATCGAGGTCGGCTATGGCCTCGAACCGGTGATGACCGACGCCATGTCGGCGCTGATCATCCACAACGAGATCCTGCCGGCCTTCCGGGAAGGCTATTTCGAGCGTGGCATCGAACAGGGCGTCGACGCCATCGATCGCCAGCTGCGGCTCGACCCCGTGGAGGCGCAGGCCCGGGCCGCGTCGGCGGCGGGTCCCAAGGCCAGGTTGCCGGTCGGCCCCATGATCCTGATCGCCGGCCTTTTCGGCCTGTTGTTCATCGCCATGGTCGGGGGACTGGCGCGCGGCGGACGGCGGCGGCGCGGTTCCGGCCTCTCGCCGATCCTGATCTGGGCCGCCTCGGAAGCGATGCGCAGCAGCAGCCGCGGCCGGAGCGGCGGTTCATCCTGGGGCGGAGGCGGTGGCGGCGGGGGCTTCAGCGGCGGCGGCGGCAGTTTCGGCGGCGGAGGCGCGTCAGGCGGATGGTGATCACCCTCACGAACGCGGTCCACGACCGCATCACCGCGGCCATCGCGGACCAGGAAGCGCGCACGTCGGGCGAGATCTTCTGCGTCCTGGCCAGACAGGTGTCGTCATACCGCGACGTCTCGCTCGGCTGGGCCGCAGCCGCCGCGCTGGTTCTGCCGCTCGGCCTCGTTCCGCTCGGATTCGATCCCGCCTGGATTCCGGGGATGGCCGACAGCTGGGAGGCCGCGCATCTGGCCTCGCGCGAAATCTCCGTGGCTCAGGCCGTGAGCGGCTATGCCGTAATCCAGGCGGTGGTCTTCCTCGCGGCCTATCTGCTCACCCGCATTCCGGCGGTGCGCCGCTGGACGACGCCGCGTGCGGTACGCCGGGCCCGGGTCCGCGAGGCCGCCATGCAGCAGTTTCTGGCGCACGGCCTGCACCTGACCCAGGACCGCACGGGCGTGCTGATCTTCGCGGCCCTCGGCGATCATCTGGTCGAGGTCATCGCCGATGAGGGCATTCATGGCCGCGTGGATGAGGCCGTCTGGGGCGACGCCGTCGAGTCGCTGGCGCGCGGGCTCAAACAGGGCGACCCCGCCGGCGGTTTCGAGACCGCGATTGGCCTGTGCGGTGAGGTGCTGGCCATGCATTTCCCACCGAGGCCGGTCAATCCGAACGAGGTTCCCGACCGGCTGGTGGTGATTTGACCCGAAACGCAACACGTCCCATGCAGGTCGCATTCCTGATGGAAATGGCCTAGCCCCACCGCCACAGAACGCTTTCCGGCCCTTCTCAGGAATTTATGCCCCGCCTGCTCACCTACAATGTCCACCGCTGCGTCGGCGTCGACCGACAGCTCGACGTCGCGCGGATCGCCGCGGTCATCGCCGAGCACGACCCCGATATCGTCTGCCTGCAGGAGCTGGATGTCGGGCGGGCCCGGACCGGCCATGTCGATCAGGCCCGTTCGATCGCCGACAAGCTGGCCATGACCTTCCATTTCCACGCCGCCATGAAGGTCGAAACCGAACAGTATGGGGACGCCATATTGACCCTCCGGCCAGAGCGGCTGGTCAAATCCGGGGGCCTGCCGACCGTCCGGGGCATCCCGGGACTGGAACCGCGCGGTGCCCTGTGGGCCGAGATCGATTTCGACGGCGTCTCCCTGAACGTCATCACCACCCATCTGGGTCTGGTCCCGCGTGAGCAGCGGCTTCAGGTCGCCGCCCTGCTGGGCGAGAAATGGCTGGGGCATCCGGAGTGCGTCGGGCCGACCCTGCTGACGGGCGACTTCAACGCCACCTCGATCACCCGTCCCTATCAGGCGCTGGCCGCACGTCTGTCGGACTGCCAGCGCGCGCTGGGTCTGCGGCCGTCGGTCAAGACCTTCCCGTCCAGCTTCCCGGCCATTCGCATCGACCACTGCTTCACCAGCCCCGAGATCTTGGTGACCAGTGTGATGGCACCCTTCTCTCCCCTCGCCCGGATGGCCTCCGACCACCTGCCGCTGATTGTGGATTTCGAGTTCAGGGCGGGCTGATCCGCGCCGGCTGGCTCCGGTGTGAGGGGCTGCGGCGTTTCCACGGGCGGAAGGCGTCGCGGGGCGATGAGGGATCGCCGAGCTGAAATTCGGCGATCAGCCGCTCGAAATAGGATGGTGGGGCGGCACCGAGAGTCTGCATCCTGCCCGTGTCGAACCGCTGGATCGCCTCGCCGACAGACCCGATCAGCGCCTCGGCCGCCGCGAACTCGTCGGCGCTCTCGCCGATCCAGTGGCCGATGGTGCGGTGGCGGAAGCGCCGGATGGCGTCCCGGCCCTGCTCGGTCGTCGGAGCGGCAGCGACATCGCACTCCGTGTCGAAACCGAAGGAGCGATTATTGAGGTTGGTCGAGCCGATGCGGATCACCTCGTCGTCGTAGATCGAAACCTTGGCGTGAACGATGATCCGCTCGCCGCCGATGGTGTGCGGCGCGAAGGCGAAGAAGCGGTTGTTACAATCGGCCTGTTCGAGCCGGTACAGGACCTCGGAGCGAGCGGTGTCCATGGTGATCTGATCGAACCAGCTGGGACTGCCGCCCGTGGAGACCAGAATCACCTCGGGGCTGTCGGGTCCGGCCAGCCTTTCGGCCAGCGCCTCGGCGATCTTCGGGGAGGTGAAATACTGGTTCTCGAGATAGATCAGCCGACGGGAGCGGCGGATGGCATCGAGATGCAGGGCCTCATTCTCCCGGACCTCCGTCCGTCCAGCCCAGCCCGGTTCCGTGCGGGCGATGCCCACCGGCGTGTCCAACAGATCGGGCTCGACGCCGTCGGGCCAGGGGTCGGTGTCGACATCGTCGGCGATGGTCCGCTCCCATGTCGACCGGAACCAGCGTTCCCGCGCCAGGTCGCCGAGGGCACGGGCCGCCGCGCCATCCATGACGGACATCACCTCGTGCCGCGGCGACGGGATGACGCCCGAAGGCTGGCAACGCCGTGGGTCGCCGTCCAGATGCTCGGCCGAATCCCAGCGGTCGGTGGCAATGTCTCCGCCGCCGCAGAAGGCCACCGCGTCGTCGATGATGACCACCTTCTGATGGTGACAGGCACCGGGCGGACCCGGCGAGTCCAGCCGGAACTCGATCAGCCGCTTGCGGAACCAGACCTGGGCGCGGTGGGGATAGAAGCCTTGCGACGCGGCGATGACCAGCGGCGACTTCCATATCAGCAGCCTGATATCCAGCTCGGGCCGGGACTTCACCAGCATCCGCAGCTGATGACCGATCTGGGCCTGGTGGTCGTCGGGGGCGCTTTCGGGATCGAGCCGGGTGCGGGGATCGAATTGCCACCCCAGCATGACGATCGACCGCTGCGCCTTGGCCAGCGAGGACCGCAGGGCCTCGAAATAGGCGGCGTTTTCCATAAGCACGGCGAACCGGCCGGCGGTTTCCACCCTCCAGCAGTTCTGCCCCGGAACCAGCCAGGGTTCGCTCTCGTTTTCGGCAACGGGACTCATGGGTGCTGGTCTGACCGATTCGCATGACGGCGGCGTGCGCCCAAGCTCTACAGGACGCGCGCCGCCCTGTTCCGTTCCATGAGCCGATCACTTCGGTCAATGGCGACGCTTGATCGCGCCCGCCGGATTGTCCGAACGACGTTTTGAGTGCATAAGAGCCCCGTCTTTCTGTTGGGGAGCTCGGCGATGCAGGCGCTGATCCAAATGATCATCAGCTTTGTCGCCATGCTGGCCGCTGCGGCGCTGTCGCAGTTCGGGCTCCAGCTTGATTCCCCCCAGAAGCCGCAGCGCGAAATCCACCGTGTCCGCGATTGCGGCGACAAACCGGTGACCCAGGTCATCGCCTCGGTCACCGAACAGAGGCGGGACTGCTGACCCACACCGGATTTGTCCGGCTCGCCTTTGCGCGTCGCGTTTGACCGGCTAGGGTCCTGACGGGTCGCGCGCCTCGGCTGCGCGACGTCGCATCCTGACGAGATCCCCGCCTTATGAAGTCGCCCCGCCAACGGCCGCCGCTGAACCTGACAGACCCTGACCCGGAGGCCGCCGCCCTGGCGGAGTTCGAAGCCGCGCCTGAGCCTTCGGCCGGGGCCGCATCGAAGGCCGAGCCGGCCGCGGAGCGCCCGATGTCCGAGCGCCGCCGCCGCCGTCTGGCCGAAGAGCGCCGTCAGACCGAACTGAAGACCTCTGAAGAGCCGGCCCCGACGGCTATGCCCGAACTGGCGCAGTCAGCCGACGCCCCGCCGGTCGCCTATGAACCGCCCCCGCCGCCCGCGCCGCTGCGCAAGCCGGTCGAGCAACTCCCGTCGGGACGTCACGCCTATCTGCTCGCCGGCGTTTCGGCTGCCCTGTGGATCGGCGGCGTGGCCGCGTGGGTCGCCTTCGAGGTCGGGGCCGGCGCGGCCGAACTCGACGCCCTGCGGATCGCGCTTTACGCCCTGATCGCCCTCGCCCCGGCCGGACTGGCCATCATGCTGGCCCACGCCGTCCGGCAGGGTGCCGGCCTGGCCGCTGAAACCCGGCGGGCGCGCACTCTGTCCGAAGCCCTGATCGCCCCGACCGCTCTCGCCGCGCAGCAGACCGGCGAAGTGCTGCATTCCCTGCGTCACGACATCGACCAGGCGTCGCTGGCCGCCGAACGGGCGCGCCACGACATGACACTGCTGCGGGAAGCCCTGTCGCAGGAGACCGTCCGGCTGAACGAGGCCGCAGAGACCGCCAGCCGCACCGCGCGTCGTCTGGCCGAACAGCTGGGACAGGAACGCGAGCAGATGCTGTCGCTGGGCGTTCAGCTGGACAGCCAGGCCACGGGCGTGCTCGACGCCGTGGAGCGTCAGTCGCGCATGGTGGTCGACGCCTCCGACCTGGCCCAGACGCAGCTGCGCGAGGCCGAGGCTGCGCTGGCCGCCCGGGCCGCCGATCTGGCCGCCGCCGCCGGCGAGGCGCAGGACGCCGCCCGCGTCGCCGCCGACGATCTGGCCCGCCAGACCCTGCGGCTTGAGAACGCCGGATCGGGCGTCGCCGAACAGATCCTGTCCGTCGAGGAAGGCCTCGGCCAGCAGCGCGCCGCGCTGGTGACCGCCGCCTACGCCCTGCGGACCGATCAGGAGGATTTCTCCGCCCAGGTCGAAAGCCAGCGCGCCCAGTTGACTGAGCAGCTGTCCGCGACGCGGGCGGTGACCCACGAACTGGGCGACACCTCGACCCGAACCACCGAGAGCATCAAGGACCTGGTCGAGGCCGCGACGGACCAGTTCCGCGCCCTCGTCGAGATGTCCCAGCGCGAGGCCGATGGTTTCGACAATGCGACCAAGGTCGCGCTCGACAAGTTCGAGGCGCTGGCCGCCGACGCCCGCGACGCCCTGGTCGAGGAGACGCGCCGGGCCCTCGCCGCGCTTCAGGCCACGGCCGAGGATTCCAAACTGGCCGCATCGGAAGCGGCCGAACAGGCACAGGTCCGGGCCGACCGGCTGGGCGAAGCCCTGTTCGAGGCGGCGCAGAAAGCCGATCAGGCCGCCGACGCGCGGGTCGACAGCGCCCGCCGCATCGTCACCGAGACCAGCGGTCTGGTCGACGAGGCCGGCCAGCATGCGCTCGAACGGCTCGAGACCACGGTCGAGCGGATGAACACCGCCCTCGCGCGCATCGGCGAGGCGATGGAAGATCTGGACGAACGGGCTTCGCGCATGCCGGAGGAAGCCCAGAAGCGGGTCGAGTCCGTGCGTGCGACGGTCGAGGAGGGCCTCGCCGCCCTGTCCGCCGCCTCGCAGAAGGCCGCCGCCGACACGGAGGCGCTGGACGCCGGCTTCCAGGAGCGGGTGCGGCGCAACTACGACATGCTGACCGAGGCGGTCCGTCTGATGGGCGTCGTGTCGGGCGACACCCCGACCAGCCGCCGCCGCGAGGCGCTGGCCGCCACACCTGAACCGGAGGCACCGCGCGGGCGGGCCGAGCGCGCCGATGAGCCGCGCGGCTTCGGCCTGCGGGGCCGGCTGAAGCTTGAGCCGATGCCCGGCGCCGCCGTTTCGAACCAACCCGAGCAGGATCGTCTCGGCTGGAACGACCTTGTCGACGACGGCCCCGGCGAAGCGCCGCTGGACCTCGACACCCCCGTCATGCCGGCCGAGGACGGCGAGGCGCTGGGCGAGCGGATCACCGCCGCCATCCGCCGCATGGGTGTCGATCCAAACGCCCTGCTGCCCCGCTCGCGGGTCGAGGAAGCCGCCCAGGCCGTGGCCGCAGGCGACCCGGACCGCGCCCGTCAGATCGTGCGCCGGGTGGCACCCGCCGCCGTGCGGAGCGTTTCGCGCCGGGTGCTGACCGATCCCGATCTGCGTACGGACGCCGAGGCCTATGTGCGGTCCTTCGCCCGCGACCTGTCGGCGCGAGCGGCGTCGGGGGACGGTCCAGCGGTGCTGGGACGGCTGACCTCGGACGGAGGGCGCGCCTTCATGCTGCTGGACGCCGCCATCGGCGACCTCGCCTGACACGGGAATCGTCCGGTTGCCGCACCTCCGTAGCGCTTTTCGTCTTGACGGAGGTCTCCGCTTGCCGACACGGTCCGCCCGTCACGCATCCGTCACGTGCAAGCAGGGTCCATGGACGACAGCACAGTCGGGACGGCCTCCGATCAGCGCCCCGCGATCGTAATCTGCACCTGGGACGCCGGCGAGGCCGCGTGGGACCCGGTCGAGGACCTGTCCGGCCAGCCGTGGAGCCCGACTGGCGCCCGGACGGTGCCCGTGGCGGCGGATGATCCCGAGGCCCTGGCCACCACCCTTTCGGCCCATATGAGCGATCAGCGGACGCGGGCCCTGCTGCTGGTCGGGCGGACGCATCGCAGCGACGGCTTCCGCGTGCAGATCAGGGCCGAAAACCGGACCCTCGACGGCTGCGGACGCATGGCCGGTGTCGGACCCAGCGTGGCCCGGGCCACAGCCCCGGTCGCGGAGATGGTCCGGGCGCTGAAGGAGGCCGGACTGGCCGCCGACGCCTCCTCGGACGCCGAGGATGATGCGGGCAGCTATCTGCTCTACCGCGTGCTGGCCAATCTGGCGGAGGGCACCGACACGCCGGCGATCGGCCTGCTGAGAGCGCCGGCCGGCGAGGGCGATGCCGCGGTGACGCGGGCCGTCAAGACCGCGGCCCAGGCCATGGCCCGGCACCTGTCTCCCCTGCCCCGCTCGCGCATCGCCTAGACCAGCGTTCGCCGCAAGCTCAGGGCGGCGAGCAGGCCGGCGGCGGCCATGGCGGCCATGGCCCAGTATCCGCCCGCGCCGAAATGATCGTAGAGCGGACCCGAGACGGCCGTAGCCAGCCCGATCAGAACGCCCGCCGACAGCACCGAACTGAGCGTCTGGGCGGCCGTCTGGCTGTCGCGCGGCGACAGGCGTTCGACGATCTGGAGTCCGGCAAGGAAGGTGGCGGCGAAGGTCAGGGCGTGCAGCGCCTGCAACGGCCAGAGCAGCCAGAGCGGCGGGGCGAAGGCCATGGCGGACCAGCGCAGGACGGCTGCGGCGGAACCGATGACCAGCAGGCTCCATGGCCCGATCCCGATCCTGCGTCGCCAGGGCTCGAACAGCCACATCAGGCCGATCTCGACGACGACGCCGAAGGCCCAGAGCTGACCCGTTACCGCCTCGCTTATCCCTTGGGTTTTCCACAGGATGGCGGAGAATCCGTACTGGAACGCGTGGGCCCCCTGCACCGCGCCGACGGCGAAGATGGCGGTCATGAAGACCGGATCCGCGATCAGGCGGCCGAGGCCACGGAACCGCTCCAGCCCGGCGACGGCGGCACCGTCGGAGACGGGCTCGGGCGGCAGGGCGAGCGCGGCAACGGCGGCGACGCCCATCGAGGCCAGCACAATCCAGACGATGACCCCGTCCACGGGCCAGTGCAGCAGCAGGGCCCCCATGGCGATATTGGCGACGACGAAAGCCGCCGACCCGGCGCCGCGCGGCAGGGCGAAGCTGAACCCCAGACGGCCGGCCAGCCGCAGGGTCAGGACGTCGGTCAGCGGAACCAGCACCCCCATCGCCGTGGCCCCGATGAACCAGCCGACGGCCCGCAGCGCATAGAGGTCCGTCAATCCCGCCAGGGCGTAGCCGGCCGCCATAACCAGCCCCATCAGGGCGATCGGGGTGCGGCGCTGCCTGAAACCGTCGGCCCAGACGGCCAGCAGCGGGCCTGTGACGATTCGGGCCAGCATCGGGGCCGCCAACAGGGTCCCGATCTCGACTCCGCTCAACCCCTGCGAGCGCATCCACAGCCCTGCAAACGGCAGGCTCACGCCAGTGGCGCCGAAGAGCAACACATATTGCAAAGCCATGCGCTGGGCGGCGGTCATGGCGGGCGAATAGCAGACGGACGGGATTCTGTCGGCTAGCCTTTCCTTCATGACAGTGGATCGAAGTCTGGCCGTGTTCGCGGCGTTGAACGGCGCGCTGGCCGTAATCATCGGGGCCTTCGCCGCCCACGGTGCCGGCCCGCAGGTCAAACCGTTGCTGACCACCGGAGCGCAGTACGAACTGGCGCACGCCGGACTGGCCCTGATCTGCGCCATCTGGCCGGGCCGAACCCGCCTTGTCGTTCTCGCGGGCTGGCTCGGTGCCGCCGGAGGGCTCGTCTTCGCGCTGGCCCTTTCGGCTATCGCCCTGCTGAGCCTGAAGGCCATGGGCGCTGTCGCCCCGATCGGCGGCGTGCTGATGATCTCAGCTTGGCTTTTGATCGCCGTTGCCGCATTGCGGACAAAAACCACCCACGCCTGACCGCCACGAAAAGAGACCGAGTATCCGTATGGCCTTCCCCGTGCCCGAAACGTCCCGCCGCGACCTGTTCCCCGAGATCGAACCCTATGCCACCGGCTATATGGCCACGGGCGGCGTTCACGAGATCTATTACGAGGAGTGCGGCAATCCGCAGGGCCTGCCGGTGGTGGTGCTGCACGGCGGGCCAGGC
>JBBQOK010000056.1:0-15226 GCA_038330765.1 Caulobacterales bacterium
ACAGCTGGATGCGGGCCTCGGCCCTGTGGCGCGAGCACGCCCGGCGCACGGGCCGCCGTGAAAGCATCGACCGGGCGGGGCGCTGCGCCTCCGACGCGACCCGGCATACGACAAACCCGGATCAGACCGCCGCCGCGGCGATCGAGTCCGGCGAGATTCATCTTCTGTGTTTCGACCTGTTCGGCGGGCCGGCGACCCTGACTGCGGCCCTGTCCGACGTTCAGTCGCTGACTGCGGAAAAACCCGCGACGCGGGCGATGGCGGCGGCGCTGCACGCCCGGTTGACCGCCCGGCGCGCCCGGCTGACCGGCGAGCCGTCCAGACTGCTGGATGCCGCCGCCCTGCTGGACGCGGCCCTGCACGGTGCCCGCGCCCTGCCGCCCTCCGTAGGGGACGAACTGAGGCTGGACCGCGCCGCCCTGTCGCTGGAGGCTGGCGTCGTCCGACGCGATCCGCGGCTGCTGGATCAGGCCGGCCGTGACCTGAAGACCCTGGTCGAGGCCGCCTCGCCCGACTACCGGCCGCTGACGCGGGCGCGCGCGCTGTCTCTGGCGGGGGCCGGGCTGATGGCCCTGGCGACGCTGGCGAACAACGACGCCGCCCGGGATCAGGGCAAGGCACTGTTCGACGCCGCCGCTGACCAATTCACGCCGGACCACAGCCCGCTGGACTGGGTCGCCGTGCGGATGGCCCAGGCCGAGGCCGATACGCCGCTGCTGCTTCTGGCCGAGGCCGAGGCCCTGACCCGTGAGCCGGGCCTGATCCTCGGTGCCCTTGCGCGCGAGCGGCGGCTGGCCGCCGAGGTCACGCTGGCGGAGTCGATGGGCGATCTTTACGCCCTGACCATTCTGGATGGGGTCGTGCGCGGCCGGCTGTCCAACCGCCCCGAGCCGCTGGACTGGGCCGCTGACCAGATCGGCATGGCGCATCTGGCGTTGGCGCGGGGGCGGCTGACGTCGACCGAGCCCCACGCCGTCGGCCTGATGCTGGCCGAGGCGCTGGAGACCGCGCGCGAATGGGGCGCTCCGGCCCTGATGCAGCGGGCCGTAGTGGCGACGCCCGAGACGGTCAGCCGGGCCTAAAGCCTCTAGCCGCCCAGAGCGACAAAGCCGCCGTTGCCGAAGCTGGACTTGCCATAGCGCAGGGGCTGGCCGTCCTCGGCCATGACGCGTCCGCCCGCGGCTTCCAGCACCGCCTGCCCGGCCGCCGTATCCCACTCCGAGGTGGGGCCGGTGCGCGGATAGGCGTCGAAGCGGCCCTCGGCGATCAGGCAGAATTTCAGCGACGAGTCCGTGCCCTGCCACTGGACACAGCCGTGGCGCGAGGCGAGGCGTTCGGCCTCCACGTCGCTCATGCTGTGGCTCATCACGGCCATGGGCGAGGCGGGACGGTTGCGGACCTTGATCGCCTGCCAGCCTTCGCCGAAGCGGCGGCGGAAGGCACCGGCACCCTTCGCGCCACTGCGCCAGGTCGTCGCCGTGGCGGGCGCGGTCACGACGCCGGCGACCACCGAACCCTTTTGTACCAAGGCGATGTTGACGGTGTAGCTCTCACGGCCCTCGATAAAGCCGCGGGTGCCGTCCAGCGGGTCGATCAGCCAGAACAGGTCGGCGGCCTCGGCCGGAGCGCCGTTGGCGGCCACGGCCTCCTCGGCCACGGTCTGGACGCCGGGATACAGGGTCTCCAGCCGCTCGAGGATCAGGGCCTCGGCCTCGCGGTCGGCACGGGTGACCGGGCTGTCGTCGGACTTGGTCTCCGCGACCACGCCGTTGCGCCAGTAGGGGAGGATGACGCGCGCGGCGTCCTCGGCGATGTCGGCCAGCGCCTCGGTCAATGCGCCCGAGGCGAGGTCGGCGGTCAGTCGTTTGCTCATGGGCGCTCGATAGACCATCGCGGCGGTTTGAAGAACCGGCAAATCAGGGCAGCGTCGGCGCGACCGTTCACCTGTTGTTTTCGAGCCCGATGACCGACACCGCCTCCACTTCCGCCCTTCCCGACGGCCAGGCCCTGGCGGCGCTGGTCGCCGGCAAGCTGTGCCACGACTTCATCAGCCCCGCCGGGGCGATCAGTTCGGGCCTGGACCTGCTGAAGGACCCCACGGCGCAGGACATGCGCGACGACGCCATGAGTCTGATCGAGGCCAGCGCGAGAAAGATGGTGGCGCTTGTGGCCTTCGCCCGGGTGGCCTTCGGGGCCTCGACCTCGGCCGAGCGGTTTTCGGGTGCCGAACTGGGCGATCTGGTCGCCGGCCTGACCGAGGGCGGCCGCGCGACCCTGGACTGGCGGGTGGACGGCGGCGACTACTCAAAGGCGCAATCGCGGGCGCTGGTGAACCTGGCCTGGCTGACCATGGCCGCCCTGCCCTCGGGCGGCACGGCGGTCATTTCGACACAGCGCGGCGAGGGCCTTCGGATCAGCGGCGTGGCCGAGGGCGCACGGGCCCGGCTGAAAGCCGAAGCCGTGGCCGGTCTGGCGGGCCGCCCCCTCAGCGAGGGCCTGCCGGGACAATGGATCCAGCCCTACTGGCTGTGGCTGACGGCGCATGACGCCGGCGGGACGCTGGAGGTGCAGGCGGATGAGGGCCGGGTGGCCCTGACCGTCCACATGCCTAACTGACGCTTAAGCCGGTTTCCCAAGGACTCATTAACCGGCTCACAGCGATGATAGGGACGACACACACGCAAGCGTTGTGTGCATTTTGGAACCGATTCACTTGACCCCCAGAACCTGCCTGATCGTCGACGACAGCCGGATCATCCGGAAGGTCGCGCGGCGCATCGTGGAGAGCCTCGGTTTCGAGGTGGACGAGGCGGCGGACGGGTCCGAAGCCCTCGCCTTCTGCGCCGGTGTGATGCCGGAAGTCATTCTGCTGGACTGGTCGATGCCGGTGATGGACGGGATGACCTTCCTGCGCCGCCTGCGCACCCTGCCCGGCGGCGGCGGCCCCAAGGTTCTGTTCTGCACCATCGAGACCCGCGCCGAACGCATCGCCGAGGCCCTTTCGGCCGGCGCTGACGACTATGTGATGAAGCCGTTCGACGGCGAGATCCTGACATCGAAATTCGCCGAGGTGGGGGCCGTCTGAACCCATGTCGCCCGACGACTTCGACCGCCTGCAGTCCCTGATGGCCACGCGCGCCGGCTTCCGGCTGACGCGCGACCGGATGAAGCTGGCCGAACATCGTCTGGGACCACTGGCCCGCCGCGAGGGATATGAGACGGTCGACGCCCTGCTGGCCTCGCTGTGGGCCAAACCAGTGGCCGCCCTGGGCTGGGCGGTGATCGAGTCCCTGCTGAACCCCGAGACCTGGTTCCGCCGCGACCGCGCCAGTTTCGACACCTTCGCCGGCGAGTTGCTGCCCGCCCTGTCCGCGGCGCGCAAGGGAGAGCCGGTCAAGGTCTGGTCGGCGGGCTGTTCGACCGGACAGGAAGCCTGGTCCCTGGCCATCGGGGCGCTGGACGCCGGCGTCCCGGTCGAGATCGTCGGCACCGACCTGTCCCAGCGGGCGCTGGAAAAGGCCCGGTCCGGCGCCTACACCGGCTTTGAAATCCAGCGCGGGCTGAAGGCCGGCACCATGCTGGCCTGGTTCGATCAGGCCGAGGAAAGCTGGATCGCCCGGCCCGAGCTGCGCGCCGCCGTCCATTTCGCGCGCGCCAACCTGCTGGACCCGCCGGCGGACGAGCACCGGTTCGACGTCATCTTCTGCCGCCACGTGCTGGCGGACATGGAGCCGGCCCGGCGCGGACAGGTTCTGGACAACCTGGAGCGGCGGCTGGTCGACGACGGCTGCCTGTTCCTCGGCGCGGACGAGGCGCTGGACGGCGACAGCATCGCCTTCCGCCCCGTTTCAGGCCGCAAGGGCCTGTTCGTGAAGGCCCCGGCCGCCCTGCGGCGGGCGGCCTGACGGCACGTCCTGACGGGACGCACCGGACACTCGCCGGGATTAATAACGCTGTCAGGTGAACTTGCGTACGGGCTCGGATCGTGGCACTTTCCCGGTCGCCGGGAGGCCATGACGATGCGCATCCCTGATCCGGCGTGGGCGCGGCTGACCGCCGCTCCCGGGAGACTTCGAGATGGCGATCATCAACGGCACCAATGGTCCCGAAACCCTGCCCTTCACCGTGGACAGTGACGAGATCTTCGGCTTCGGCGGCAATGACGTCCTCAACGGCGGCCGAGGCGACCTGATCGAAGGCGGCGACGGCTTTGACGACCTGATCCACAACATTTCGACGGACTACCAGTTCGATGATTTTGTCGGCGACACCCTGAGCGAGGGGGGCGGAAACGCTATCATCGACGTCGGCGTCACAGTTGACGGCGGCGACGGCTTCGACCGGGTCACCTCCAACCAGGCGTGGCGCTTCAACGACGGCGTCAATTGGGCCGACGACGACGCCTTCGTCCTGCCGCTCCTGCCCGACGACCAGCCGCTGATCCTGCCCGGCGTCGAGGCCGACAAGTTCGCCGATCAACCGCTGATCCTGCCGGGCGAGGAGGAGGCGCTCCCGCTGTTCTCCGGCCTGGAGCTCCACCTCGCTCACTTCGGCGACTGGATGGCGACCCTCGATCCCAACGGCGGTGGCCTGATCGCCGAGCCGGCCTTCCGCGAGAACGGCTGGATCTGACCCCACCCATCCTTACGGGTGACGGGGGGCACCGGCCCGGCTAGGCTTCCCCTTCATCGGGGAGGATGATCATGCGGCTGATGTGGCTTGTGGGGTCTCTGGCGCTGGCGTTGCTGGTCGCTGTGCTGACGTTGAGGAGCCCGGTGCCCGCCGGTCTGGACGCGCCGGCCTCCGCCTTCTCCGCCGAACGGGCGATGGCTGACGTGCGCGAGATCGCTCAGCGGCCACACCCCGTCGGCTCGGCCGACCACGCGCGGGTGCAGGCCTTCCTGCTACAGCGGATGATGGCCCTCGGGCTCCAGACCTCGACCCAGAGCGGGTCCATCTCGACCGGCGCGGCGCGCTATCTGAAGCGGATGGGCGGCGACCCGGCGGCGGCGAACTATTCGGCCACCAACCTGATCGGCGTCCTGCCCGGTCGGAACCCTGCCCTGCCCGCCGTGGCCCTGATGGCCCACTATGACACCGTGCCCATGTCGGCGGGCGCGGCCGACGATTCAGCAGGCGTGGCGGCGGTGCTGGAGAGCGTGCGGGCGATCAAGGCGCGCGGCCCGGCGGACCGGACGCTGGTGGTCCTGCTGACCGACGCCGAGGAGATCGGACTGGACGGGGCGCGTATCTTCTGGGGCGGCCATCCCCTGCGCGACCGGATCGGCGCGGTGATCAACCTCGAGGCGCGCGGCGGCGGCGGTCGGGCCATGATGTTCGAGACGGGCCGGGGCAATGCTGAAACCATCGCCCTGTTCGGTCGCGCGGGCGTGAAGGCCGACGGCGGCGTGACCTCCAACTCGCTGGCGGTGGTCGTCTATGAGCAGATGCCCAACGGCACCGACTTTACCATTCCCAAGGACCGGGGGGTCCAGGGGCTGAACCTGGCCTTCATCGGGCGGCCCGAGCAGTATCACGCCCTTTCGACGCCCGAGGCGCTGGACCGGGGCGCGGTGCAGCACCTTGGCTCGTTGGCGCTCGAGAACGCTGACGCCCTGCTGCGCGCGGAGGCCCTGCCCGCCCGGACCGCCAACACCGTCTATGCCGATGTGTTCGGAATGGCCGTGCTCAGCCATCCGCCGGCGGTTGGGTGGCTGCTGCTTGCTCTGGCGGCGGTGCTGCTGGGCGGAGCCGTCTGGCGCGCGCGGCACCGAGCCGGGCTGACCTTCGCCGACGTGGGCCGGGGTGCGCTGGACGGGCTGTGGTTCCTGTCGATCGGACTGGTCCTGACCCAGGCGGTGCGGACACTGGCCGGCCCCATGGCGGCCCGGACCGAGAACGCCGACGCCTATTACACCCTGCTGGCCCGGCTACCGTGGATGGAGGCGGGCGCGGCCCTGACCGTGCTGGCGCTGGCCATGGCCCTGATGGGCGGGCGGGGCAGGCCCGACCGGCGCATCACGGCGGGCGCGGTCGCCATGGCCGCCGTGACGGCCCTGGTTCTGGGCGGCTTCAACCCGATCACCCTCGGCGCCGCGGTCGTCGCGATCGGCCTGTCCCTCGCGCCCGGCCTGGCGGCGCGGACGGTGTGGGGCGGATGGAGCGGCCTGATCGCCCTGGTGCTGGGCTTCGGAGCCGTGGCCCAGACCCTGGCACCCGAGGCCGCCTTCCTGTTCCTGTGGCCAGGCCTGCTGGCCGCCTTGGTCGTCGCCCTCGCCGCCGTTCTCGACCCCGGGCTGACCCGTCCCCGTTCGCTGGCTCCGGTCGCCGTCGCGGTCGCTTTGGGCGGAGGCTGGCTGCTGGGCCTGTCGCATCCGGTCTTCCTCGGCATTGGCATGGACCTGCCCGGCGTGCTGGTGCTGATGGGTCTGCTGGTGCTGATGCTGGCGCGGCCACTGTCGCCGGAGCGCGGCATGGTCCGGCCGTGGCTGATGGCGGCGCTGGCGGTTCTGGTCGTCGGAGCCGGCCTTTCCGGCTGGGCGCAGATGGCCCAACCCATGCCGGCACCGGCCCCGCCTCAGCCCCCGTCGGTCCAGACCGTCTTGTAGAGGTCGAAGCGGCGGTCGCGCAGGTTGCGCACCGTGCCCTGCGACTTGGCCCAGGCCAGGTCCGACAGGTCGAGGTCGGCCACCGTCACCGTCTCGACATTCTCCGACGCCTCGGCCGCCACCCCGTCCCGCGCGAACGGGAAGTCGCACGGCGTCAGGATGCAGGACTGGGCATACTGGATGTCCATGTTCTCGACGTTCGGCAGATTGCCGACATTGCCCGACAGCACGACGTAGCACTGGTTCTCGATGGCCCGCGCCTGACTGCAATAGCGCACCCGCAGATAGCCCTGCCGGTTGTCGGTGCAGAACGGCACGAACAGCATCCGCGCGCCCTCGTCGACCAGCCGCCGCGCCAGTTCCGGGAATTCGGAATCGTAGCAGATCAGCACGCCGATCGGGCCGCAGTCGGTAGGGATGGCGTGGACCATGTCGCCGCCCTTGATGTTCCACCAGTGACGCTCGTTCGGGGTCGGGTGGATCTTCTCCTGGGCGTGGACCGAGCCGTCGCGCAGGAAGACATACGCAACATTTTGTATATCGCCGTCATCGGTCTGGGTCGGGTGCGAGCCGCCAATGATGTTGATGTTGTACTCGACCGCCATCTTCTGCATCGCCTCGACGAAGCGCGGCGTGTAGCGGGTCAGGTGTTCGATCGACTCCGCCGGGCTCAGCTTCTTGGGCTCCAGCGACAGCAGCTGCAGGGTGAACAGCTCGGGGAAGACCACGAAGTCGGACCGGTAGTCCGAGGTCACATCGACGAAATATTCGATGTTGGAGATGAACTCCTCAAAGCTGGACACCTTGCGCGCCTGCAGCTGGACGGTGGCGACCCGCACCGTTTCCTTGACCGCGAAGGCCGCGCCCTTGCCGTGCGTCTCGGCATAATAGGGATTGCGCCAGACCATGTGCGCGGCGTGACCCATCGAGGCGGCGTCGGACTTCAGATAGTTCTCCAGCACCCCGATCGGCTCAAACCCCGACCGCAGGTGAAATCCGATCACCGGGTCGTTGAGCTTACGCGCCGTCACCGCGTCCAGATAGTCGCGGGCGTCTGGATAGGCGGCCTTGCGCCGCGCCAGTCCCGGCATCCGCCCGCCAAAGACGATGCCGCGCAGGTTCTCGGCCTCGCACAGGTCGCGCCGGGCGTCATACAGGCGTTGGCCGATGCGCAGGCGACGGCGGTCGGGGTCGACGCAGACCTCCATGCCGTAGAACCAGTCCCCCACCGGATCGTGCCGGGCCGCATAGCCGCCACCGGTGATCTGGGTCCAGGTGTGCGGCGACATCGCCGTCTTCTCGTCGATGCGGAAACCGGCCGCATAGCCGACGACCTCGCCGTCGTATTCGACCACGAACTGGCCGTCATGAAAGGCCGCGATCTGCCCCCTCAACATGCCCGGCGTATAGGCCGGCATGTCCTTGTAGACCTTGGCGACGAGGGCCGTGATGGCCTCGACATCGGCCAGGCGGGCGTTGCGGATGGTGAGGACGGCGGGCTTGGAGGTTTTTGTCATGGCCCCTGAACGCACGGCGACGCTTGAGGATCAATCCCGGTTGGTCATGATGGGGTGGATCATCCTTGCCAAGCCACCACCAGTGGCAGCGCGTGACTCATGGGGGCGGTTCGGAACGTCCGCTCTCGGCCCAATACATCGGCATCGCACGACAGGACCCGGCTGACTCACAGCATACTTCTGACGGGTCCGATTGCGTCGGCTGAGAAACGACTACTCGGAGAATCGCAAGGCCACACCGGCTGGCGGTCGTCTCGATCGCAGAGACCAGAGGATGCGGAAAGGACCTTCCGCCCTCAAGATCAGGGATTCCGTTACCGTTGACTCCGCAATTATTCTATGGGAGAGAGTATTTGCACGACGGAGGTTACCCATGAAAGCCCTGCCCCTCATCTTCGCTCTCTCGCTTGGAGCGACGCCACTCATTTGCACAGCGGTGGCCGCGCAGAGCCATGAAACAAGGCTGGCCGCACCCTTTACGACGATGGACGTCTCAGAAGACGGGATCGTCGCAGCCTTCATGGTGCCGACGACCGGCGGGCGCCATCCGGCAATCATCATCTTGGGCGGCTCGGAAGGCGGAACAGCCTCGGTTCGCGGTGTCGCGCGCCAGTTCGCGAACGAGGGGTACGCCGTCCTCGCGCTGAGCTATTTTGGCGCGCCCGGACTGCCGGCGACCGCAGAGGATATCCCGCTGGAGTATTTCGATCGGGCTATCGCGTGGCTGGCGCGACAGCCGCAGGTCGATCCCGAGCGAGTTGGCGTTTTCGGGATCTCCAAGGGCGGGGAAGCCGCTCTTCTCATCGGCTCCCGATCGCCGCAGCTTCATGCCGTGGCTGCCGGCGTGCCCAGCAGCATGGTCTGGCAGGGGATCTCCGCAAGTGCTGGAGCGGCCCCAACATCGACCTGGTCTCTTGAGGGCGCGCCGGTCGCCTACTTGCCCTACGACCCAACGGTCCGCTTCGACTTCACCCGGTATATGGAGTCCATTTACGCCCTCTATTCAGGCGCGCTTCCGAATGCAGACGCACACGCCGAGGCAATGATCCCCGTCGAACGGATCAATGGGCCGGTGCTTCTTATTTCCGGCAAGAATGACGCCATGTGGCCGTCGACTGCCATGTCCGAGATGGTCGTGGCCCGACTGCGGGAGAAGGGCTTCGCCCACCCCGTCGAACATCTGGCTTATGAGAACGCCGGTCATGCAGTGTCGTCCCCACCTGCATTGCCATCCATGTCTGGCTACCCGGACGAAGCCGCGGGCGGCACGGCTGCGGGGAACGCCGCGGGAAGGGCCGACATGTGGCCTCGTCTAGTAGGCTTCTTTGATGCTGCATTGGGAATGAAGCGCTGATGGACCGCGACACAGCACAACATATCCTCGCCGACATCGATCGGACGCGCGAGCGCGCCCTGACGCTTCGAAACTACGCTCAGGCGGGACCGATCTTCGCCGTCTGGGGTGTGGCGTGGTTCGTGATGAACCTGGCCAACCATTTTGGCGTGCCGTTCGCAGGCCTGCTCGGCGCGGCCGCGATCGTTTCGGCGATCGCGATCAGCATCGTTTTCGGGAAGGCGGGTCGACGGAAGTCTGACTCCATCGCCACGCGCCGCAAGTTGGCCCTCGGCTCGGCAATGGCCGGCATCGCAATTTTCGGTCTGCTCGTTCTGATAGCACCAACCGATCGGCTCTTGGCGAACGCTGTGATCTGCTGGATTGCCGCCAGCGTCTACGCGGTCGGCGGACTCTGGTTTGGCGCTCGGATTTCGATACTCGGCATCGGGCTTGCGGCGGTGGTTATCGGCACCTGGTTCTTCGCCCGCGACTCGTTCGAACTCTTGATGGGTGTCATGGGTGGCGGCGTTTTGATGACGACCGGCCTGTGGCTCTGGAGAGCATAAGTGGACGAGATCATCCACCAACCTCTGCGCCTCAAGATCATGGCGGCGCTGGCCGCGACGCCGGGCGAACCCTTGGAGTTCAAGCGGCTGAAAGCTGTCACGGAAGCGACGGACGGAAACTTGGGCCGGCAGCTGCAGAACTTGGCGGATGCCGGCTACATCACGGTCATCAAGGACTATGCGAACAACCGCCCGCGCACGCGCGCGGAACTGACATCGACCGGAGAACGCGCCTTCGCGAACCACGTCGACTATCTGGGCAAGCTTCTGCGGGGAATTTGATCGGCGACCACCATAGAGCAGAAGGTCGTCTTTCGGGTCGCGATCAAACGCCTGCTCCTGGCGCGATTCAGTCCGCGTATTCAGCGAGGCCCATCACCGTTCCGGATCGGGAGTACCGACACGTCAAAATCGGACGTATACGAGGCTCTCCCAAAAAGAACATATTGGCAACCGGAACAAACCGTGCACATATGTCTCCTCACAGGGAGCGGGTCACGGTCATTGGGCCGAAGGCGGGCCTCTCCCCCGGGTACCAAGTGGGAATCATGGCAAGGGAGAGTGGCAAGGTGGCGGCACAGGCGAATCTGAAATTGGTGACCCGGGACGACGGCGACAAGCAGCGGGCTCTGGAGGCGGCGATCGCGCAGATCGACCGCGCCTTCGGCAAGGGCTCGGTGATGAAGCTCGGCAAGGGCGGGGTCGCCGATGTGATCCCCTCGGTCTCGACCGGCTCGCTGGGCCTCGACATGGCACTCGGCATCGGCGGCCTGCCGCGCGGCCGGGTGATCGAGGTGTTCGGTCCGGAAAGTTCGGGCAAGACCACCCTGGCCCTGCATACGGTGGCCGAAATCCAGAAGGCGGGCGGCACCGCCGCCTTCGTCGACGCCGAACACGCGCTCGACCCCGGCTATGCCCAGAAGCTGGGCGTCAACCTCGACGACCTGCTGGTGTCGCAGCCCGACACGGGCGAACAGGCACTCGAGATCGTCGACACCCTGGTGCGTTCCGGCGCCGTGGACATTGTGGTGATCGACTCGGTCGCGGCGCTGACGCCCCGCGCCGAAATCGAGGGCGAGATGGGTGACAGCCTGCCTGGCCTGCAGGCCCGCCTGATGAGCCAGGCGCTGCGCAAGCTGACCGCCTCGATCTCCAAGTCGAACTGTATCGTGCTGTTCATCAACCAGATCCGCCACAAGATCGGCGTCATGTACGGCTCGCCCGAGACGACGACCGGCGGCAATGCGCTGAAATTCTACGCCTCGGTCCGCCTCGACATCCGCCGTACCGGCGCGATCAAGGACCGCGACGAGGTCGTCGGCAACACTACCCGGGTCAAGGTGGTCAAGAACAAGGTCGCCCCGCCGTTCCGCGAGGTCATCTTCGACATCATGTATGGCGAAGGCATCTCCAAACTGGGCGAGATCATCGACCTGGGGGTCAAGGCCGGGATCATCGAGAAGTCAGGCAGCTGGTTCTCGTACGACAGCCAGCGCATCGGCCAGGGCCGCGAGAATGTGCGGGCCTTCCTCAAGGCCAACCCCGACATCGCCGACTCGATCGAAAAGGCGGTGCGCGCCTCGACGACCAAGATCGCCGACGAGCTTCTGGGCGCGCCCGAGCCGGACGAGGGGCAAGACCTCGAAGGCTAGGTCCGGACAGTGCACTCTGTGCACGCTCTGCACTCTGTGCACTGCTTTTTTTGAGGCGAGGCAGTGCACGCGACCACACTTCTCCGGCCGGGTCCGCCGACCCGCCACCGACCCCGCCGGGCCGGGCCGGACGGAGCGGGCCGCCTGGTCTCCACCCGGACCAGGCGGCCCTTTTTTATCGACGAAGCCAGCGGCTCAGGGCCGGCCGAACCCGCAGGAAGGCCAGATAGGCGCGTTCCAGCAGCCCCAGCACCGTCGCATTCCGCGCCGCCAGACCGAACGGCCGCAACAGCGGAATGGCGCGCCACATGGCGGCAAAGGCAGCCGCTCCCGACAGCATCACCCCGTCCTCGCGGGCATGGAACCGGGCCAGCAGCTCGGCCCGATCGATCGGACAGATGTCCTGACCGCTCGCCACATCGATGAAACTCACCGCCCCACGCCGGTCCAGCCTGCGCATCACGGCAATCTCTCGCCGACACAGGGGACAATCACCGTCAAACCAGACCTCAAGCGCAGACATCGCAGCAGTCTACACCGCGCCTGTCAGCGACGCCCGGCCGTACCCGATCCTGCGGCCATCTGTCCGATGTCCCGGACGGTCGACGGGCCCCAAGCGCTTCCCTCCACATTTGATGCAATGGCGGCGAAACCCCTATATGACCGCCGTTCCTCCCCTGCCGTCCTCGCCTGAAGCCGAACACCCATGTCCAGCCTGAAACACATCCGCTCAAGCTTCCTCGACTATTTTGCCGCCGACGGCCACGAGAAGGTCCCGTCGGCGCCGCTGGTGCCGCAGAACGACCCGACCCTGCTGTTCGTCAACGCCGGCATGGTGCCGTTCAAGAACGTCTTCACCGGCCAGGAGCGCCGCCCGTACACCCGCGCCACCTCGGCCCAGAAATGCGTGCGGGCCGGCGGCAAGCACAACGATCTGGACAACGTCGGCTACACCGCGCGTCACCACACGTTCTTCGAGATGATGGGGAATTTCTCCTTCGGCGACTATTTCAAGGAGCACGCGATCGAGCGCGCCTGGAACCTGGTCACCAAGGACTTCGGCATACCCGCCGACCGGCTGATGGCCACGGTCTATGTCGATGACGACGAGGCCTTCGACCTGTGGAAGAAGATCGCCGGCCTGCCCGAGAGCCGGATCAGCCGGATCGCGGGGTCGGACAATTTCTGGTCGATGGGCGACACCGGCCCGTGCGGTCCCTGCACCGAAATCTTCTACGACCACGGCGACCATATCTGGGGCGGACCGCCCGGAACGCCCGACGAGGACGGCGACCGCTGGGTCGAGATCTGGAACCTGGTGTTCATGCAGTTCGACCAGCAGGCGGACGGTTCGCGGTCGCTGCTGCCGAAGCCGTCGATCGACACCGGCATGGGGCTGGAGCGCGTCGCCGCCGTGATGCAGGGCGTGCATTCCAACTATGAGACCGACCTGTTCCGCACCCTGATCGCGGCCTCGGAGCACGAGACCAACACGGCCGCCGAGGGCGACCGGGCACCGTCGCACCGGGTCATTGCCGACCATCTGCGGTCGTCGTCCTTCCTGATCGCCGATGGCGTCACGCCTTCGAACGAGGGTCGCGGCTATGTGCTGCGCCGGATCATGCGCCGCGCCATGCGCCACGCCCACCTGCTCGGCGCGGCCGACCCCCTGATGCACCGCCTCGTGCCGACCCTGGTGGCCGAGATGGGCGACGCCTATCCCGAGCTGCGCCGCGCCCAGGCCTTCATCGAGGACACGCTGAAGCAGGAGGAACTCCGTTTCCGCACCACACTGGGCCGCGGCATGGGCCTGCTTGAGGAGGCGTCCAGGGACCTCGGCGAGGGCGGCGTGCTGCCCGGCCAGACCGCCTTCGCCCTGTATGACACCTACGGCTTCCCGCTCGACCTGACGCAGGACGAGGCGCGCCGTCGCGGCTTCACCGTCGACAGCGAAGGCTTCGAGGCGGCCATGACCGAGCAGCGCGACCGCTCGCGCGAACACTGGAAGGGCTCGGGCCAGACCGCGTCTGCGGGGGAATGGCTTGCCCTGCGCGACCGCCTCGGCCCGACCGTCTTCACCGGCTATGACACCGTCGAAGGCTCCGGCGAGCTTCTGGCCATCGTGCGGGACGGTGCCTCGATCGACGACCTGTCCGCCGGCGACACCGCCGAGGTGCTGTTCGATCAGACGCCCTTCTATGGCGAAGGCGGCGGCCAGGCGGGCGACAAGGGCGAGCTGGAATGGACCGACGCCTCCGGTCAACAGGGCGCGGGCACGGTGCTCGACGTCCAGAAGCACGCCGGCGACCTGTTCGCCCACCGCATCGAGATCACATCGGGCCGGTTGACGATCGGCGCGCACGTCCAGTTGCGCGCCACCGCCGACGCCCGCCTGACCACTCGCGCCAACCATTCGGCCGCCCACCTGCTGCATGCGGCGCTGAAGAATGTGCTGGGCCCGCATGTGGCCCAGAAGGGCCAGCTGGTCGACGCCGAACGCATGCGCTTCGACTTCAGCCACAACGCCCCGGTCACCGAGGACGAGCTGGCGCGCATGGAGGATGAGGTCAACGCCGTCATCCGCCAGAACATCCCGGCGGAGACGAAGATGATGGCTCCCGAGGCGGCCATCGAGGCCGGCGCGGTCGCCCTGTTCGGCGAGAAATACGGCGACGAGGTCCGCGTCCTGACACTGGGCCGGGCGCTGAAGGCCGCCGACGCGGCTGGCGACGGTGCCTATTCAATCGAACTGTGCGGCGGCACCCACGTGGCTCGCACGGGCGATATCGCCCTGTTCCGGATCATCTCGGAGAGCGGGATCGCCGCCGGCGTGCGCCGCATCGAGGCGCTGACCGGCGAGGCGGCGCGTCAGCACCTGCTTACCCAGGCCGGCGTGGCCAAGGCTTTGGCCCAGAGCTTCAAGGTTCAACCCGCCGACGTCCCGGCCCGCGTCGAGGCGCTGACCGCCGACCGCCGCGCGCTGGAGAAACAGGTCGCCGATCTGAAGAAGCAATTGGCCCTGGGCGGTGGCAGTTCTGCCAACGCCGCGCCGGAGGAGATCAACGGCGTCAAGCTGATCGCTCGCGTCCTCGACGGTGTCGACGGCAAGGGCCTGCGCGGTGTGGCCGAGGACTTCCGCAAACAGGTCGGTTCTGGCGTCGTCGCCTTGATCGGCGTCACCGAGGGCAAGGCGGCGGTCACCGTCGCCGTCACCTCGGACATGACCGGCAAGGTCAATGCGGCCGATCTGGCCCGCGCGGCGGTGCTGGCGATGGGCGGTCAGGGCGCAGGCGGCAAGCCCGACTTTGCCCAGGGTGGCGCGCCTGACGGCGGCAAGGCCGAGGACGGTCTGGCGGCGGTGCGTGCGGCGCTGGGGGCCTAGGCTTCCGGTCCGCTCTGCAGATCCACCGCCGCCAGTTTCCAGTCGAACAGGCCCCGCCGCTCAAGGATCAGGGCCAGGTGGTCGTCGGGCCGGTCGCGGTCAGTCAGGGTGACGGCAAACTCGTCGAGGCTGCGATAGCCCCAGGACTGGTGGATGTCGTCGCCG
>JBBQOK010000057.1:0-15068 GCA_038330765.1 Caulobacterales bacterium
CCTGCTCGACGCGCTGAACGACTATTCCGGTGCCGTGATCCTGATCACCCACGACCGCTCGCTGATGGAGATGGTCGCCGACCGCCTGTGGCTGGCCGCCGACGGCTCGGTCAAGCCTTGGGACGGCGACATGGATGACTACGCGAAATTCGTCCTCGACCGCGCAAAACAGGCGGCGGTCAAGCCCAGCCAGATCAAGGATGAAACGGCTGCGCCCGCCCAGAACAGCGGCGGCGGCGGCGGCGGCGGCGGCGGCAAGAAGAAGAACGACAAGAAATCCGGGCCGTCACCCTCGACCCTGCGTCACGCGGTAAAGAAGGCGGAGGAGCGGATGGCCCAACTGACGTCAGAAATCGCCCGCATCGACGACGACATGGCCAACGCCTCGGTCAGCAATCCCAAGGCGTTGGAAGGTTTGACGCGGGCGCGAGCGAAAACCCAGTCCGACCTCGACGCCGCCGAAGCCGCCTGGATCGCGGCGGAGGAAACGTTGGCCGAGGTCGTTTGATCCGTCGGCCGCCCGCTACTCCCCGGGTCCGGTGCGCGCGTCACGGTTCATGATCGCTGCCACGGCTCCGGCCTGGGCACCGACCGAAAGCCGGATCGACGGCGAGCCGTACAGCGCCTTCATGTAGGACCGGTCCCAATCGGTCAGTCCGGTCACCCCGTTTGGGTCGTCGAACAGGTTCAGCACCGTGTCGAAGGTGCCGGTGTCGGCCTCGGGATCGACCTGCGTCAGCGCGATCATGGACAGATAGTCGCCCAGCTGGGTCGTGTTGAGGCCCGCCACCGCGTCCATGTCAACGACGATGATCGACTTGTAGATGTGGTCCACGATCTGGGTGTTCAGCCGGGAG
The DNA here is from genome assembly GCA_038330765.1 of Caulobacterales bacterium. GTDB lineage: Bacteria > Pseudomonadota > Alphaproteobacteria > Caulobacterales > Caulobacteraceae > Brevundimonas. The sequence goes on from JBBQOK010000057.1 coordinate 858, forward strand.
GCGCTGTTGATAGCGATCGCGGGCGCGGCGGCGGCGGCGCAGTCCGACGGGTTGCAGCCGAACAGCGCCGCGATACGGGGACTGACAGCGGCACCCCCGGGGTCGCCCCGGGCGCGGACAGCGCGGCGACCCGTCTCACTGTCGACCGGGACGCTCAGCGTCCACCAGCGAATCGGCTGCTCCGAGGCGATGAACCGGCGAAGGGCAGCGGTGCCGCGGTCGATGCCGCCGCCGCCGTGACGGAACACCCGCGGCTCGGCCTCGACCATGGCCCGGGTCAGGGCGGGTGCCTCGGTGGTGAAGACGACGATGATGTCGGCCTCACAGCCCGGCCCCTGCACCTCGATGCCCAGGTCGGCGGCGGTCATGGCGATCCGGTCGACGATGACCTGGGCCACCTCGCGGTCGAGATTGGCGACGGCGGGACAGACCCTCTGCCACCGCCCCAGACCCCGTCCGCGGGCCGGTGCCCCCACCCGGCCGACAAAGGCCCGGGCCATATCGACCGTCGCGCGACGGGTGACTTCAACGTCTTCGAGTTGGGTCGGCGGGGTCGGCACCTGCCCGGGAACCTGCTGCGGCACGATCGCGACCAGGGCGGCCAGCACGGAAAGGGACCAGGGCAAGTCGGTGCTCCGTGTTTGGGCGATCGGTTCCCTACCCGACCTAGCCACGGATGTCGGCCGTTGCCAAGCGATGGACCGACAAAATACCCGTTAAGCGAGCCTCTCGCCCCCGGTTCCTTTGCGCGGCTCGGCGCGAGGCGATGTCCCCCTGGCCCGAAGCGGAGCCGCTCGCCCTTCTTGCTGGACGCCGAAAGGGCCATACTCCCGAATGCCATGCCGCAAGGGGGAAAAGGGATGACTGTGACCACAGGCCCCGAAATCTGGTTCTACCACCTCGAGCGCTCGACGCTCGATCAGGTGTTGCCCGGCCTGCTGGAGAAGACGCGCGAGCGGGGCTGGCGGGCGCTGGTTCGCGCCGCCGACGAACGCCTGCTCGACGACATTGACGAGCGTCTCTGGACCTACAGGGATGACAGTTTCCTGGCGCACGGTCGCGCCACGGAGCCTGAGGCGACGCGCCAGCCCATCGTGCTGACGCGGATCGGGGAGAACCCGAACGGCGCTCAGGCGCTGTTCATCGTGGACGACGCAGAGCTTGGCGATACGAAAGGGTTCGATCGATGCTTCATCATCTTCGACGGCAGGGACGAGGCGGCTCTGGCCGCGGCCCGAGTGCGCTGGAAAACGTTGAAGGACGACGGCGCCAACCTCGCCTACTGGAAGCAGTCGCCCGAGGGGCGCTGGGAAAAGGCGGCCTGATCGCCCCGTCCCTGATGGCTCTGACCGCGCTCGCCGCCTGCTCGACTCCGGCCTCGGACGCCTCCGCGCCTCGCGCCGTCGAGAGAGCCCAGATGAATCAGCCGGTCGGCGTTCGTCTCGTCAGCCCGACGATGGACCTCTGCCGCGCGGGCGAAATGCAGTGGCTGGTCGGGAAACCGAAGACCGAGATCCCCGTTCCTGTCGATGTGGTCAATCGGCGGGTCACCTGCACCACCTGCCCGGTCACCGAGGACTTTTCGCCCCACCGCCTGAACATCTTCTTCAACGCCCAAACCGACATCGTCGAACAGGTTCGGTGCGGTTGAAGCCAAGGGAGACGCTCCGTGAAAACCCATCTGCTCAGCCTCGCCGCCGCCGGCCTGCTCGTCGCGGCCTGCGCCCCTGTCGGGAACAGCCCCGCGCCGATGCCACCCACGGATGGCCCATCGCAGTGCCGGGCGGACCAGTATCAGCGCTTCATCGGCCGCAACCGGTCCGAACTGCCGGCCCGGCCCGCCGGCGAGATCTGGCGCGTGACCTGCACCACCTGCCCGGTGACGATGGACTACAACCCGAGCCGCCTGAACATCCTCTACGAACAGTCCAACGGCGTGATCCGCGAGGTCAAATGCGGATGAGAGCGCTGATCATCACAGCCGGTGCTCTGGCGCTGGCTTCTTGCGCGCCGGTGGCCGAGACGCCGCCGGCCGCTGGACCACAACGCTGCGACGCCGAGGCCGCCCGTTCACTGATCGGCTCGCACATCGGCGCGGTCACCTTCCCGGCCGATGCCAATATCCGCATCGCCTGCACCACCTGCCCGACCACCAGGGACCTTCGCCCGGACCGGCTCAACATCCGCTTCGACGAGGCATCGGGAGTCATCAGGAGCGTGGATTGCGGCTGACCCCTACGCGGGATGTCCCCGATGTCACAGATGTATCGGCCCGTGTCTCGTAGTTGTCCCGTTTTTGTATTGCATTTATCGCGGGATTGTCCCGCATGTCGCGCCGTTTTGTCCCGGATGTCTCTGGCCGGACTGATTGAAATCGTCGGTCCATAATGGTCGAAATCGCCACGCCCTGACGACAATCTAGGATTGAATCGGTCGACGCAGGCACGGGCCGAACCCCCTCCGCCCGACTCCTCCCCTCCTGATGGAGGGAAGGGTCAGCGAGGCCCTCAAGCCTCGTAGGAGTCCGCGACCATGCGGTCGAGGGTGCGGACGCCCCAGCCCACGGCACCGTCCGGCACGGTCGGGCTGCGGCTGTCCTTGACCCAGGCGGTCGGAGCAATGTCGATGTGCGCCCACGGCGTGCCGTTGGTGAAGCGTTGCAGGAACAGGGCGGCGGTGATCGAGCCGCCGGCGCGGCCGTTGCCGGTGTTCTTCACATCGGCGATCGGCGTGTCGATGTGGCGCTCGTAGCAGGCCGGGATCGGCATCCGCCAGGCGTTCTCGCCGACCTTGGGCGCTGCGGTCAGGAAGTTGTTGGCCAGCGAGTCGGAGTTGGAGAAGACGCCGGCGTATTCGAGGCCGAGAGCGACGATCATCGCGCCGGTCAGGGTGGCCAGATCCAGCATGAATTTCGGCTTGAACCGCTCCTGCGTGTACCACAGGCAATCCGCCAGAACGAGGCGGCCTTCGGCGTCGGTGTTCAGGACTTCAACCGACTGGCCAGACAAGGACATGACCACGTCCCCCGGACGTTGGGCGTTGCCGTCCGGCATGTTCTCGACGAGACCGAGCACGCCGACGGCGTTGACCTTGGCCTTTCGGCCCGCCAGCGAATGCATCAGGCCGGCCACGGCGGCGGCACCGCCCATGTCCCACTTCATCTCCTCCATGCCGTCGGCCGGCTTGATCGAGATCCCGCCGGTGTCGAAGGTCACGCCCTTGCCGACGAAGGCGATGGGTTGGTCGCCCTTGGTGCCGCCATTCCATTTCATGATGGCGACCTGGCTTTCACGACGGCTGCCCATGCCGACGGCCAGCAGGGTGCGGAAGCCGAGTTTCTCGAGTTCCTTTTCACCGAGAATCTCGACCTCGAGGCCGAGCTTCTCCAGCGCCTTGACGCGTTTGGCGAACTCGACCGGATACAGAATGTTGGCCGGTTCGCTGACCAGATCCCGGGAGAACTCGACCGCGTCGGCGACGGGTGACAGCGCCTCATAGGCCTTCTGCGCCGCCTTCGGGTCGGCGGCGACGACCTTGATGGTCTCGATCGACGGCGTCTTCTCAGGCTTCATCGTGGTGCGGTATTTCAGGAAGCGGTAGCCGGCCAGACGCGCCGCGAACGCCGCGCGTGCCGCCTGGACGGCCGACAGGCTGTAGGCGTCGATGGTCAGCGACTTCGCGCCCGACAGCTTGACGGCGTGATAGGCGGCACCGGCGGCGGACTCGAGCGCCAGATCATCGAATTTGCCGGCCTCGCCGCCGCCCGTCAGGACGATCGTCGCCGCGTCCACGCCGGCCGGGGCCGCCACGATCAGGGTGGTGTTCGAACCGCCGGTGAAACGGCTGGCGGTCATGGCGCGCGTGAGGGCACCGGAAGCCGCGGTGTCGAGCTGGCTACCCGCGCCGTGAAGCGCCCGACCCTCGTGCACCAGGACGGCAAGGACTTCGGCGGCGGTGGCGGAAGCGACGAACTCGATCTTCATGGGCTACTCCAGCCGGGTTTTGAGGACCCGGTCGTGATTACAAATGGTCGCGCCCAGCCTGTCGCCTGGGCGCGGGGATATGTGTATTAGAGGCGCTCCGGCCGCCGCCTGCAACGGGCGATTTCCTCGTTTATGACGCTGATTCAAGGTTATCTTTTTCGTCAGATCGCCCGCCCTGTCGTCGGAGCGTGCGCCGCGCTGGCTGGAATCGGCATCCTGAGCCAAAGCCTCGATCAACTCGAGGTTATCGTCGAGCGCGGCCAGAGCGTCTGGGTGATGGTCAAGCTGACCCTGCTCGCCGTTCCGCAACTTCTGGCGGTGATCGTCCCCATTGGCCTGTTCGTCGGTGCCCTGATCGCCCTGACGCGGCTGCAGCGCGAACAGGAACTGACCGCGGTGTTCGCGTCCGGCGTCACGCGCTGGTCGGCGATTCGCCCCGCCGTGCGCATCGCGGCGATCGCAGCGGTCCTGACCCTGGTCGTCACCACTGTCCTTCAGCCTTGGGCGCAGCGGCAGGCCCGGGCCGAGGCCTTCGCCGTGCGCACCGATCTGGCCGCCCTGCTGGTCGAAGAGGGCCGGTTCGTTCAGGGCCCCGAGGGGCTGACCGTCTATGTCCAGCAGATCGAGCAGAACGGCCTGCTGAAGAACATCTTCATCTACCAGGCCGAGGGTGACAAGGTGACGACTTGGAACGCGGCCGAAGCCCGTTTCTCGCGCATCGACAACGAACCGATCCTGACGCTGATTGACGGGTCCTGGCAGCGGTATTCCAGCCGCGGAGTGCTGGAGTATTTCTCGTTCGGACGTCAGGACGTGCCGCTGGGCCAGTACTCAGAAGTGACAGAATCGATCCGTTATAAGCCATCCGACCTGTATGTGCCTCAGCTCTTCAACCCGTCGCCACAGGACCTCGACAAGATCGGTTCGGCCGGCGAGCTGATGGCGGAGGGCCACTCGCGGCTGTCGGCCCCGCTCTATGCGCTGCTGGCCATGGCCATGGCGTTGTCCGCCATCCTCGGCGGACAGTTCAGCCGTACGGGCTACAGCCTGCGAATCGCAAGGGTGGCCGGGGCGTTTCTGTTCGTCCGAATCGTCGGCTACGGCGTGGTCGCGGCCAGCGCATGGAACGGCTGGCTCAACGTCTTCCAGTACCTGCTGCCGATCGCCGGCACGATCGTCGCCCTGCGGCTGCTGTTCCAGGCGCTCAAGCCCCGGCGCCGGCGCCTGCGGCCCGCCTATGAGCGGCTGAAGGCGAGGTTCGCATGAGCGCGCCTTCCCTCCTCCGGCTCGGACGGATCGAACGCTATGTGCTGGTCCAGCAGGCGCGATCGCTGGCCGTGGCGCTGGGTGTTATCGCCGCCTTGATCATGTTGATCGACTTCGTCGAGATTTCCCGCGGCATCGGGTCGGACGTGGATCTATCCGGTCTGCGCATCCTCGGTCTGATGCTCCTGAAGTCGCCGCAGGTCATCCTGCAACTCCTGTCGTTTGTCTTCCTGTTCGGAACGCTGGCGGCCTTCGTCAGCCTGAACCGGCGCAGCGAACTGATCGCCATGCGCGCGGCCGGGCTGTCAGCATGGCGCTTCGTCCTCCCGGCCGCGGGCGCGGCCTTTGTGTTCGGGGTGATCACGGTGATGGCGCTGGGCCCGCTCGCCGCCTCCGGGGACGGCCTGTTCCAACGCGAACGCGCCCGGCTGTCTGGTGTGGCCAGCGCCTCCGAAGCCGTCTGGATCCGCGAGGGCGACGACAACCGGCAAATGGTCATCCGGGCCGAACATCAAGACCGGCGGAACGCCCGTCTACTGGGCGTGACCTTCTTCATCTACGCCACCGACAGCGACGGCCATCGCACCTTCCGTGAAAGGATCGACGCCGACTCGGCCTCTCTGAGCGCCGGGCGCTGGCGGCTGGTGGATGCGGTAGGGGCGCAGATAGGCCAACGTGCGGTCCGGTACGAGACGCTGGACCTGCTCTCCAGTCTCGCCGACGAGGAGGCGTTCGAACGGTTCGCGCGACCGCAGTCGACGCCGTTCTGGTCCCTGCCCGCCCAGATCGCTCGGGTCGAAGCGGCGGGCTTCTCAAGCACTGCCTACCGGCTGCGGCTTCAACAACTTCTGGCGACGCCGCTGATGTTTGCAGCCATGTCGATCCTGGCCGCCGCCTTCTCGCTGCGCCTTATGCGGTTGGGCGACCTGGCGCGGATGACGTTGGCGGCTGTAGTGCTGGGATTCGGCTTCTTCTTCGTCAATCAGGCCGCGGCGGCGTTCGGCTCAGCCGAAGTCATTCCGCCGTGGCTGGCGGCCTGGCTGCCGCCGCTGCTAACGGCGCTCGCCGCGTTCACCTTGCTGTTCTATACCGAAGACGGCTAAGCGAAGCCCCCGCCTATCGTCCTCCGCCATCCACCTGTGAGCCTGAATGCCGCGCGACCGCGTCGAAACAGGAGCCCTGCGCCTCCGGCTTCTGGCCGGTGCCGCCGCCGTGGCCCTGGCGTCATGGAGCGGCGGCGCGGCCCAAGCCCAGGCTCAGACCCCTGCGGCGACGCCGGACACCCGTGGCCCCGACGGACTGACCGCTGACGCGGTCTACCTGGACGCCGCCAGCGCGTCCCGCGAGGGCGACATAATCTCGGCCCGTGGCGGCGAAGAGCGTGTACTGGCCCGATTCCGGAACTCCACGCTGCGCGCCGGCGAGTTGACCTATGACCTCAACGCCGGCGTGGCGACCGCTGACGACCGGGTCGAGTTCGTCGATCCCGATGGCACCGTCATCTTCGCCAGCCATCTGGAACTCGACTCCGATCTGAAGGCCGGGGTCGCGGTGAATTTTGCCACCCGTTTCCGCAACGGGGCCACCTTGATGGCCGCCACAGCGGTGCGGCGCAGCCAGAACGTCAACGAGTTGAACTACGTCCTCTTCACGCCCTGCCCGATCTGCGACGCCGAGGGGAACCCCAAGGAACCCAGCATCGCCATTCAGGCGGAGAAGGTGGTTCAGGACGAGGATCTGCGCGCCGTTCTGTATCGCAACGCCGTGTTCAAGGTCGGCGGCGTCCCCGTCTTCTACCTGCCCTGGTTCGCGCATCCCGACCCGACCGTTGAACGGGCCTCAGGCTTCCTCGTCCCCATTCCCAGTTATGACGAAGGCCGGGGCTTCAGCCTTGAGGTCCCGTACCTGCAGGTGATCTCGCCTTCGGAGGACTGGCTGATCAGCCCGCAGATCAACACCCGGGTGGCTCCCCTGCTGAACCTGCAATGGCGCCGCCGGTTTGAGAACGGAATCTTGGTGCTCCGGGGCGGCTACACCTATGAACGAAGTTTCGGCGACTTCGACCTGGATGGCGACGGCGACGCGGAGAGCAACGTCAAATTCGACGACCGGACCAGCCGCAGCTACTTCCTCGGATATGGCCGCTTCGACCCGTCGGGCCCGTGGCGCTGGGGCTTCACCGCCGAGCGAACCTCCGACAAGACCCTGTTCGACCGCTACGACGTGCGCGATCCGTATCAGGATAACGGCCTCCTTTACGGTGATCAGCGCCGGCTGATCACCCAGCTCTACGCCGAGCACCAGACTGACCGCTCCTACGTCTCGGTCGCCGCCTTCGCCTTGCAGAGTCTGCGGGTGACCCGGTTTGATCCGGTCACGCCGGCGCTGAACGAGTTCGAGCCTGACGGTGCCCTGCCGGTCGTGGCCCCTTTGATCGAAGCGCGTTGGGAGCCCAACGACCCGGTCCTCGGCGGCCGCCTGCGCCTGCGCGGTTCGGCGGTCTCTCTGGATCGCGATGATTATGTCGGCAGTCCGGTCTTGCGGCCCGAGCTTGTCCCGCCGGGTCCCGTGATCGGCCTGCCAGGTGTAGATAGCCGCCGGGTTTCCGCCCAGGCGGACTGGCGGCGGACGATGTTCTCGCTAATGGGGGTCCGGTGGGAGCCCTTCGTGGATGTGCGCGGCGACCTCTATTCGATCGAGGACCTTCCGCCGGTTATGGGGCTTGAAGACGATATCATCAGACGCGGGCGAGCCACCGCCGGGGTCGATGTCAGCTATCCGCTCATCCGGCGCTTCGGTGCCGCGGACATCATCCTCGAGCCGATGGCACAGCTTTCTCTGTCGACCGATCCGGACCTCGACCCCCGCATTCCGAACGAGGACAGCGAGACGATCGAACTGGACGCCAGCTCACTGTTCCGTATCGACCGCTTCCCCGGCCACGATCTCTACGAAGGCGGGCTGCGCTTCACGACGGGCGCGCGCACGACCATTCGCTGGGACGAAGGACGGCAGGCCAGCCTGTTCATCGGCCGCAGCTTCCGGGCCGACGAAGAGCCCGGCTTCCTGGTTCCCGTTCCCGACGCGCCGGGCGACCTTTATGATCCGTCTGGTCTCGCTTCGGACACTTCCGACTGGGTGGTGCAGGGCGACTTCTCGCCGTCGGACCGAATTCGAGGATGGGGCCACGCGACCATCGACTCGGCCGGCAATGTGCGTCGGGCCGAAATCGCTGTGGACGGACGATGGGGCCGCCGGAATCTGGCGACCGTCAGCTACATCCTGGACCGCTCGAACCCCTTGGCCGGACCGAACAACCGAAACTACGAATTTCTGCAACTGGCCGGGCAGCAGTTTCTTTACGGCAACTGGGGAGTCGCCCTGTCTGGCATCGCCGACCTGGAGCGGACTCCGCGCCCGGGACAGCCGAGGCCTGGTTATCTGGTCCAGTCTGAGATCGGCCTGCTTTTTGACGACGACTGCTTCCGATTCGAACTGGGCTGGCGACGCGACAACACGAGGGTCAGACCGTCCGGGCCCTCGGAAGGCCCTTATGTACGCCTAACCCTCGCCACTTTCGGCGGTACAGGATATTGAGGGGCGACGGGCGCCGGCTGGCGTGCGATTTCGGTCGCGCGCAGGTCGCCAGAACCGGGCTCGAACCGACCGGCGCTGCTTGAGGAACCAGAACTGATATGCGTTTTCAGCGTTATTTGACGGGCGTGGCGATCGCCGCTCTCGTGGCCGGAACGGCCATGGCCCAGACACCGCCGCAGCAACCGACGGCTGCGGGCACGCTGAATCCTGCCGCAGAACAGACCCCGCCCGCGACTCCGGCGGCGGCCCCGCAGTTCCAGATGGCGGATGGCGTTCTCGTAACGGTCAACGACAGCATCATCACCGGCTTTGATCTGCGTCAGCGCATGTTGCTGCTGATCGCCATGACCCAGGTCCAGCCCACGCCCGAGAATGTTCCCGCCATCCAGCAGGAGGCGTTGAACGCCCTCATCGACGAGCGACTGCAAATCCAGGAATTGGCCAACTACGCAGACCTAAGAGTCACTGACGAAGAGGTGAGCGAAGAGGTAGCCGCCATGGCCCAGGAAGTGGGAGCCGCCCCGCAGGCCTATCTGTCCTTCCTCGAAGCTGGCGGTATTCGCCCAACGACAGTTCGCGAGCAGTTGCGCACCCAGATCGGCTGGCAAAGGCTGGTCGGCGGCCGGTTCCAGAGCCGCGCTCGGGTGAGCAAAGGTGCCGTCGACGCCGCCATGCGCCAGATCTCGGAAGCCGCCTCCAAGAAGCAATATCTGATCGGCGAAATCTACATCGAGGCCAACCGGGTCGGTGGCCAGCAGGCAGCGCTGAACGGTGCCAACCAGTTGGTCCAGCAAATGGTCCAAGGCGCGCCCTTCCAGGCCGTGGCCCAGCAGTTCTCATCCGCCCCGTCGGCCACTCGCGGCGGCGACGCCGGCTGGGTCGTCGAGGGCACCGTGAACCCGGTGGTGCAGGAGGCGATGGAGCAACTGGACGTCGGACAGCTGTCGCGGCCGATTCCGGTCGAGGGGGGCGTGTATATCATTTACATGCGGGACAAGCGGGACGGGGCGGCGGCGAGCATGGTGCAGCTGAAGCAGGTGATGGTCGAGCTGGCGGAGACGGCGAGCGAGGCGGAGGTCAGCGCCGCGAGCCAGCGGCTCGAGGCCCTGCGGCCGCAGCTGACGTGCGATACGATGCTGCAAAGGGCCACGTCGGAGCAGGGTCTGCTCGGTGCCGACCTGGGCGAGTCCGACGTGCAGAACCTGGCCCCGCAGTTCCAGCAGGTCGCGCGCTCCGCCGCCGTCGGCTCGGTCAGCTCGCCGGTCCGCACCCCGCTGGGCCTGCACCTGCTGGGCGTCTGCGGTCGCCGCGCCGGTGGAGCCCAGGCTCCGGACGTGCGCCAGGTCGAAGGCCAGCTGTTCCGCCAGAACCTGGCCACCCTCGGCCGTCGCTATATGCGCGACCTGCGTGAAGACGCCCTGATCGAGTACAGACAGTGACAGCCGGCCCGCCGCTGGCCCTGACCATGGGCGAGCCGGCGGGCGTCGGACCCGAGATCATCGCCCGCGCCTGGGAAGCACTCAGGGACGGCGAACAGACCTTCGTCGTCATCGGCGACGCGGCCCTGATGCGCGCCCAGGGCGTGCCGGTGCGGACCGTGACCGCGCCGTCCGACGCGCCTGCAGCCTTCAGCGGCACCGTGCCCGTGCTCGACACCCCCCTGCCCGCCCCGGTCCAGCCCGGCCGGCCCGAACCCGCCAACGCCGGTGCCGTCGCCGACTGGATCGAACAGGCCGTCAGTCTGGCGCTGTCGGGACAGGCCGCCGGCATCGTCACGGCTCCGATCGCCAAGGCCCCGCTCTACGCCGCCGGCTTCCGCTTTCCCGGCCATACCGAGTTCATCGCCGAACTGACCGCCGACGCGCCTTACAGCGGCGTGCGCGGACCGGTGATGATGCTGACGGCCCGCGACCTGCGCGCCTGTCTGGTGACCATCCATTCGCCGCTCGCCGAGGTCCCTGAACTGGTTACGGCCGAACGGGTCCGCCGCACCGCCCGCGTCGTCCATGACGCCCTCAAGCGCGACTTCGGCATCGCCCGGCCGCGGCTGGCTCTGGCCGCCCTGAACCCCCACGCGGGCGAAAGCGGCACCATCGGCCTGGAGGAGATCGAGGTGCTGATCCCCGCCGCTGCGGCCCTGCGCAACGAGGGAATCACGATCACCGATCCCCAGCCCGCCGACACCCTGTTCCACGACGAGGCCCGCGCGAAATACGACGCGGTGCTGTGCCTGTATCACGATCAGGCCCTGATCCCGGTCAAGACGCTGGACTTCTGGGGCGGGGTCAACGCCACCCTCGGCCTGCCGGTGGTGCGGACCTCGCCCGACCACGGCACCGGTTTCGACATCGCCGGCCAGGGCGTGGCGCGGGCCGACAGTCTGATCGCGGCGATCCGGCTGGCGGGAGAGATGGCCCGGGTGCGGGCGGGGTAAGGAGCCTTCTCCCCCCGGGGGAGAAGGTGGGCCGCGCAGCGGCTCGGATGAGGGGGATGGCGGATCCATCTGACTTCAACCTTGGGTATAAAGCCTGTTGCCGACCTTGCTCGCTTTCGTCATAATTCGCATGACACCTTCGCTCCCACATGGAGAAGGAATTGGCGCGGACAGGAGGCCCGCGATGTTCCAGACACCGCCGCGAACCCGTCAGGCTCGACGACTGCGCGCCGACATAACCGGGGCGGAGGCTCACCTGTGGAGGATGCTGCGAGGACGGCGCTTCGGGGGGCTAAATTCCGCCGCCAGGAGCCGGTCGCAGGCGCCATTCCCGACTTCGTCTGTCCTGAACTCAGATTGGTGATCGAATGGACGGCGGGATCCACGATCTGAAAACCTTCGAAGACGCTGAGCGCGACCTGCGGCTGACGGCAGCGGGATTCACGGTACTGCGGTTCCGCAACGAGGCTTTTCTGCGCAATCCGGGGGTCGTGCTGGCGGCGATCAAGCGGCACGCGCGAGCAGTAGAGGGGCAGTGAAGGGCCGGTGAGCGTAGGCGGAGCGGAAAACGGTTGGCGCCGGGGACGTGGCTGGCCTACCCCTCATCCGGCCCTGCCGGGCCACCTTCTCCCCCAAGGGGAGAAGGGCTCGAAGTTGTGGACACCCGCGTGACCGACCTTCCCTCCCTGCGCGAAACGCTCGACGCCCACGGGCTGCTGGCGAAGAAGAGCTTCGGCCAGCATTTTCTGCTGGACCTGAATGTGACCCGCAAGATCGTGCGGCTGGCCGGGCCGTTCGAGGGGCGGGCCGTGATCGAGGTCGGGCCGGGTCCCGGCGGCCTGACGCGGGCGCTGCTGGAGAGCGACGCCGGGCGGGTGGTGCTGGTCGAGAAGGATCCGCGTTTCCTGCCGCTGCTGGCCGAGCTGGATGACGGCTCAGGGCGACTGGTCGTGGTCGAGGCCGATGCGCTGAAGGTGTGCGAGGCCGAACTGGTCGAACCAATCCCGGCGCATGTGGTGTCGAACCTGCCCTACAATGTGGGGACGCCGCTGCTGATCAAATGGCTGACCGGGCCGTGGCTGCCGCACGCCATGACCCTGATGTTCCAGAAGGAGGTGGCCGAGCGGATCGTGGCCCAGCCCGGGGACGACGCCTATGGCCGGTTGGCGGTGATCTGCCAGGCGGTGTGCGAGGCGAAGCTGGTCATGCACCTGCCCGCCGCCGCCTTTACCCCGCCGCCCAAGGTGGCCTCGGCCGTGGTGCATCTGGTCCCGAAGGCGGAACGGCCCGACCGTGAGTTGTTGAAGGCGCTGGAGCGCGTCACCGCCGCTGCCTTCGGCCAGAGGCGCAAGATGCTGCGGTCCAGCCTGAAGACGCTGGGCGGCGCGGCCTTGTGCGAGGCGGCGGGGATCGAGCCGGATGCGCGGGCGGAGGTGGTGGATGGAGCCGGGTTTTTGCGGCTGGCGGGGGTCGTGGCGGGTCAGGCGCAGCCGCATGGGCCGACCGGGGACGGGGTAACGATGATGTGGCGCAGGCGGGCGTGAGTGGCCTTCTCCCCCTGAGGGAGAAGGTGGCCCGGAGGGCCGGATGAGGGGTAAGGCGGCTCTGGGCCGGCTGGCGGGCGAGTGCTGCCACCATCCCCCTCATCCGAGCGGCTCCGCCGCCCACCTTCTCCCCCGGAGGGGAGAAGGAGTCGCAGGGGGCAACTCCCCCCGTCGGCGAGCCGTTCAACAGGTCCCCCCTGATCGGAGAGACCGGATGATACTTCCCAATGGTGCCCTGGTGGCCGTCGTCGATGGCGAGAAACTGGCGCTGTTCCAGAATACGGGACATCAGTCGATCGCCCTGACCGCCCGGCCCACGCCGGACATCGCCGAGCGCGCCTCGGGCGCCGCCGGTCGTATCTCCAGCGGGGCCAACCCCGACAACGACACCCAGGCCGAAGACGGCTTCGCCATGGGCGTGGCCGAGGTGCTGAACACATGGGTGCTGGGCCACAAGGTCGAGCACCTGCTGGTCATCGCCGCCCCCAAGACCCTGGGTCAGCTGCGCAAGGGCTGGCACAAGGAGACGGTCGCGCGGCTGGTCGGCGAGATCGCCAAGGACCTGACCGGGCATTCGACGGACGATATCGCGGCGGCGATCGAGAGGGCCCAGGGGCCAGGCTGACCTGGAATCGAGCGAAATCGCTCCCAAACCCCGTTCATCCCCGCGAACGCGGGGATCCAGGTCTTTTGCCGCGCGAAGTGATCGGGATAACCGTCGTCGGGCCATCGGTGCGTCTGGATCGCCCAAAACACCGGGTTCCCGCGTTCGCGGGGATGGGCGGTCATTCATTCCGACGCTCAGCCTCGAGTCCATCCAACAGCAAAAAGGGCCGCTCCCCCGGGGGAGAGCGGCCCTTCCATTGTCAGCCGCGAGCGGCGTGTCGTCAGGCGATGGCCCCCGCCAGAGGGGAGGCCAGGCTCATCCGATGGGCCGCGCGCGGCGTGAAACAATGAGACATTCGACCACCTCCTTTCGTTGTTGAAACAGTGGATTGGAGATGGGGAGGGATGGGACGGCGTCAAGGGTAAGGGGGTGTGGGGCGGGGGTTTGCGGCGGGACCGGGTGTTGGCAGCCCGTTGGGCCGGGAACGGGGTTTGAACCGACGCTTTCGGACCGGTGCCGGAGGCTGAATTCGACCCCGAACAGGCTTGGGAGGGACTGCTTATCGGCGATCACGCCGACGTCTGGTTTCGGGCGGAGAGCCAAACGCCGGGGCCGACCCGTTGCGGACATTCGCCAATGCTGTCGCTGCTCAGGCTCATGGCGGCCTTTGGCTCGCCTGCGCTTCGCGTCACCCATAGCCAAATGATGGATCGGCGTTAACGTAGCGCGACGGAGGGACGACTGATGATCATTGGACTACTCGCGGCTTTCCTCACGTTC
>JBBQOK010000058.1:0-15018 GCA_038330765.1 Caulobacterales bacterium
GCGGAGCATAGGGTCTTTCACCACGCGGCGGCCGCGGCGTGAAGCCCTCGACCGCGGCGGATGGTACGTCCTCTCGGGCTCGAACCGAGGACCCTCTGATTAAAAGTCAGATGCTCTAACCAACTGAGCTAAGGACGCACACACCCTCGCCGGTCGCAGACGCGTCCGGCGACGGGCCTTCTCTTGCAAAGCGGAGCCGGGGTCAAGCGTCACCTCGACGTTGAACGCGGTCGCGGCTACGTAAAACGCATGAAACCCCTCGCCGGACTGCGCATCCTCGAGTTCGACGGCCTCGGCCCGGTCACCTTCGCGGGCATGGTGCTGGCCGATCTGGGGGCCGAGGTCCTGCGGTTGACCCGCAGCGCGGCGGCGGGCGCCGCCGTGTTCTCCGATGTCGGGGGCGAGGTGCTGCATCGTGGCCGCCCCGCCGTCGGCGTGGACCTGAAGGACGCGGCTGACCTCAAGCAGGTGCAGGCGCTGATCGCTTCCGCCGACGCCGTGATCGAGGGCTTCCGGCCCGGCGTGATGGAGCGGCTCGGCCTTGGACCAGAGGATTGCGCGACGCTGAACCCGCGGCTGGTGTTCGGCCGCATCACCGGCTGGGGCCAGACGGGTCCGCTGGCCCGACAGGTCGGGCACGATCTGAATTACATCGCCCTGTCCGGTGCCCTGTCGATGATGGGCGAGCCGGACCGCCCTCCCCGGCCGCCGCTGAACATCGTCGGCGACTACGGCGGCGGCGCGATGCTGCTGGTCACCGGCGTGCTGGCCGGTCTGCTGGAGGCGAAAGCGACCGGGCGCGGCCGGACGGTGGACGCGGCCATGACGGACGGGTCCGCCCTGCTGACCAGCCTGTTCCACGCCTTGAGTGCCCGTGGCCTGTGGAGCGAGGCGCGGGGAGCCAATCTGCTGGACGGCGGCGCGCCCTTCTATCGCTGCTACGGCTGCCGGGACGGGCGATTCCTCGCCGTCGGGGCTCTGGAGCCGCAGTTCTACCTCGCCCTGCTGGCCGGGCTGGATATCCCAGCCGCCGAGGCACCGCAGTTCGATTTCGCCGGCTGGCCCGGCCTGCACGCCCGCTTCGCCGACGCCTTCGCCGCGCGCGATCGCGACGACTGGGCGGCGCATTTCGCCGGGGCGGACGCCTGTGTCACGCCGGTGTTGACCATGGCCGAAGCACCGGGCCATCCGCACAATACGGCGCGCGGGACCTTTCTCGATCAGGGCGTGGTCCAGCCCGCCCCCGCGCCCCGCTTCGACGGCGAGGCACCGGTGTCCGTGCCCCAGCCGGCTCCGCTGTCGCTGGACCAGGCGGTCGCCGGCTGGCGTTGAACTCAGGCGACCGCGGTGTCCGAACGCGGCGCGCGTTCCGCGTCGCAAGCCTCCGCCAGCGTCCTGGCCAGCATCACCGGGTCGATCGGCTTGGTCAGGAAGGCGTGAACGCCCGCCGCGTCCCAGGCCGCGCGATGCACGTCCAGCGCATTGGCCGTCAGGGCGATGACCGGCGTGTCGCCGTTGATCTCCCCGAGTCGGATGCGCCGCGTGGCCTCCAGCCCGTCCATGATCGGCATCTGCATATCCATCAGGATGGCGTCAAACGGCTCCTGCGAAGCCGCCTCCAGGGCCTCGGCACCGTTCTCGACCAGCGTCAGACGGCAGCCGTGCGGCTCCAGCAGCAGGGTCAGAATGCGCCGATTCACCTCGTGATCGTCGGCGGCCAGGATGGAGCGGCCTTGCAGCGAGCCGGTCGTCTCCGCCCGACGCTCCGGCCGCGCGGCGGCGCTCTCGACCACGCCCATCGGCACGGCGACGGTGAAGGTCGAGCCCTGACCCTCGACGCTGGCGACGGTCAGGCTTCCGCCCATGATCTCGGCCAGCTTGCGGCTGATGGACAAGCCGAGGCCCGTGCCGCCGTGACGGCGGGTGGTGCCGACATCGGCCTGCTCGAAACTGTTGAACACCTGCGACAGCCGGTTGGCGGGAATGCCACAGCCTGTATCGGCGATGGCGACCGACAGCCGCTCCCCGTCCCAGTCCGCCCTGACGACGATCTCGCCGCCCTCGGTAAACTTCACGGCGTTGGAGATCAGATTGAAGAGGATCTGCTGGAAGCGGAGCGGGTCAGTCATCACCGCCTCCGGCACGTTCGGTGCGATGTCGAGCTTGAGGCGAACACCGTTGGCCCGCGCGCGGGGCTCCCACAGACGGCTCAGGGTCGACAGCCGCTCGCGCACGACCATTTCGGCGCTCTCCAGCTCCATCTTGCCGGCCTCGATCTTGGAGAAGTCGAGCACGTCGTTGAGCAGGCCCATCAGCACGTCGCCAGCGTCGATCATCATCGAGACGTGCTCGCGCTGCCCCTCGTCCAGGCGCGTGCGGCGCAGCAGGTTAGCGGCAGAGATCACCGCGTTCATAGGGGTGCGAATCTCGTGGCTGACGACGGCGAGGAAGTCGGACTTGGCGGCGCTGGCGATCTCGGCCTTCTCACGGGCGGTCTGGAGGGCCACGGTGGTCATGGAGCTCTGCCGCACGGCGACGACGAGATGGCTCATGTAGAGCAGGCAGCCGATGGCGATCAGCAACTCATGCCAGGCGGCGCTGAGGATGGCGCTGAGGATCGGCAGGCCGAGGAAGTAGGTAGCGTGTGAGGCGACTGCCGATATCAGGATCGGCCGCGCGTGGTGCATATGGAGGCTGACGTGCAGCAGGCCTCCGGCGCACTGGACCATGGCGAAGATCCGGCCCACCTCTCCGCCCTGAAACCACATATAGGCGGTAATGCCGGCGTAGACGACGACGCCCAGCACCGTGCTGGCGCAGGAAAGGATCGTATAGGCCCGGTCGGGCTCCCAGTCGGGGCGGGCGCGGAACCGGCGGAACACCAGCCAGTCGATGCCCTGGGTGACCAGCACCGCTGAGAACCAGACGACGGGCCATATTGTCGGGATGATGAACCAGGCCGTGGCGCCGATGAAAGCCGCCAGCGCGATGCGCGTCGTGAGCTCCCGGTATCGCACCCGCGATACGATTGCGTAGCCCGTCGCCGTCATGGAAGCCCCTCCAGTTCGCCACCTTCGCGCGAATTGGAAAAGGATTGGTTGCCGTGTGTGATGACCCGACGCACGATTGTGGCTATGGAACGGGCGAAACCGCCGTGCGTTGGAACGCCGATCCGGGGAGTTGCCAGATGAAACGCCTTTTTGCCCTCGTCGCCTTCGCTGGTGCGGTCTCCCTGGCCGCCTGCGACGACCCCCGTCCTGCCGAGCCCGAGGCGATGGACGCGCCCATGGAAGAGCCGGTCGCCCCGGTCCTGGACGAAATCCAGGTTCCCGCCGCGGCGAGCGCGACAGACAGGCCACCGTCGGATGTCGTCCCTTCGGACAGGCGCACGTCCGAGGAATCGGTCCAGCCGGAAAGCGAAACCCTCTTCTACTGATCCGCGCCCGACAGGGCGGGTGCCCCAATTGCGCCGCCCGCGGATGCGACCCCGACCGCCGCCCGTTCATGAAGGGCGAACGCCCGCTGACGAAGGATCCAGTTTGACGTCGAGGCCCGCCCTGTTCCTTTCCAGCGCTGCGGGGTTCGCGCTTCTGGCTTCCGCGGCCGCCGCCGACCCGCGCGCCGAAGTGCGCGGCGAAATGAGCGCCGAACTGCGGGAGCAGGTCCAGCGCGCGATCGGCGAGGTCGACGGCCCGCCCTCCAACCGGTTCGAGGCCCGGCGCCGCGCCCGGGGAGCCATGGAGGCCACCGAGGCCCTGTTGCGATCAGAAGGCTATTATCAGCCGGTCCTTGAGGACGTCGTCGAGGGCGAGGACACGCCGGTCGCCATCGTCGATGTGACGCTAGGCCCGCGCTTCTTGCTGACCGCGCCCGACGTCAACTGGATCGCGCCGGAGCCGGCCCCCACGATGCAGGACGAGGTGCGCGGCGAGATCGGACTGACGGCCGGCGAGCCGGGCCGCGCCGTCGATGTCATCGCCGCCGAGGGCCGGATCGTCGCCGGCCTGACGCGACGCGGACACGCCGACGCCCGCGCCGACAACCGGCGGGTCGTCGTCGACCATGCCACCCTGACCGTGAATCCGACCTTCAACATCGCCGCCGGACCTCTGGTGCAGCTGGACGGGGTCAGGCTGGCGACCCGCGGATCGACCAATCCCAATTGGGTCGCGGGCCTGGCACCGTGGTCCGAAGGCGATGTCTATGACCCCGAAGACGTGGCGGAACTGGAGCGCCGGCTGCTGGAGACCGGCGTCTATGACGGCGTCGGCGTGGCTCTGGCCCCGACCGACCAGACCAACCCGCAGGGCAACCGGCCGATCATTGTCACCCTGACCGACCGCCCGCGGCGCATCCTCGAGGCCGGGGCCACCTTCTCGACGGCCGAGGGCTCGGGCGTCGACCTGATCTGGACCTGGCACAACCGCTTTGGCCGCGCCGACACCCTGGTCTGGCAGGCGCGCGCCGCCGATGTCGACAGCCGCCTGGGCGTGGACCTGCGCCTGCCGCACTGGCGCAGGCCCGGACAGACGCTGAAACTGTCGGCGGCGATCCTGAACGAAGACACCGACGCCTACCGGCGCACCGCCGTCGCCATCGCCGCCGACCTTCAGCAGCGCGTCGGCAAGACGTCGTATTTCAGCTACGGCCTCGGCCTCGACGCCGGCAAATACGACGAGAACCGCTTCGACCCAATCACCCAGCTGCCGATCAATTTTGATCGCGATCTGGTCATACTGACCGGACGGGGCAGCGCCTATCTAGACCGTTCCAACGACCCGCTCGATCCGACGACCGGCTGGCGGCTGACGCTGTCAGCCCAGCCGACGGCGGTGACCGGCGAAGTCAGCGCCCTGTTCCTGCGCTCTGAGGCGCAGGCGACCGCCTATCTGCCGGTTCAGGACAATGCGAAGACGGTGCTGGCGGGCCGGGTTCGCTTGGGGACGATCATCGGCGGCGAAGAGTTGACAGTGCCGTCGGACCGCCTGTTCTATTCCGGCGGCGGCGGCTCGGTGCGTGGATACGAATATCAGGGGGTCGGCCCGCGCCTGCCCGACAACACACCGCGCGGCGGCCTGAGCCTGTTCGAGGCCTCGATCGAGGTGCGGCGCGACGTGTTCCGAAACTTCCAGGGCGTGGTCTTCCTCGACGCGGGCACGATCGGCTTCCAGGAGACGCCCAACTTCAACAACGTCCGCTACGGGGCGGGCTTGGGCGTCCGCTACAAACTGCCGTTCGGCCCGATCCGGGCGGATGTCGCCTTCCCGCTCGACAAACGGGACGGGGACGCCGACTTCCAGGTCTACGTCAGCATCGGACAGGCGTTTTGACCGACGCCCCGCCCTCTTCGGATACGCCTGAATCGCCCGCCGTGAAGGCGCGGAAGAAGCGCACCCGGCTACAGGCCATCGCCTTCTTCGGGGGCGTGGCCGTCGCCATCCTCGCCGCCCTGCTGATCGTGCTGACGGTCGGCGGGCGGATGTATCTGCTGTCCGGGCCGGGCCGCGACCTGGTGACCAGCTTCGTGGCCGGCAAAAAGCTGGGACGCTACGGGCGGATCAACGTCGAGGGCGTGCGCGGCGACCTGTTCGACGACTTCACCATCGACCGGGTGACCGTCACCGACGCCGAAGGGGTCTGGCTGGAGGCGCAAAAGGTCCGGGTGGACTGGAATTGGTGGCCGTTGATCACGCGCCGCTTCCACGCCACCGACATCGAAGCGGACGTCATCCGCGTGATCCGGCGCCCGTTGGTCGAGCCCTCGACCGATCCACCCAGCCCCCTGCCGCTGTCGATCGACATCGACCGCTTCTCCGCCGACGTTGAGCTGCTGGAGGGCTTCAGCAAGGAATACGGCCGCTGGGCGCTGGCGGGCGAGGCAATGGTCCCGCGCAAGGGCCTGAAGCAGGTGACGGTCAACGCCGACAGCAACAGCCGGCCCGGCGATTTCCTGCGTCTGACCGCCGGGATCAGCGACGACATCGCGGATATGCGGCTGAACCTGCGCGCCCGGGAAGCGCGCGGCGGGCCGATCGCCGGTGCCCTGGGCTATTCTCCGGACGAACCCTTCCTTGCGACGGCGATCGTCAACGGCGAGATGGTCGACGCGGTGGTGCGGACCGGCGACTTCACCCCACTGACGATCAAGGGCACATATGGACCTGAACAGGCCAACATCTCCGGCTACGTCGACTTCTCCGGCTCGGACCTGCTGGAGCCGTTTGTGCGTCGGGTCGGCCGTACGGCCAGATTCGCCCTTGCAATGGCCCCGGACCGCAACGACGACGGTCTGCAGGGCGTCGGCTGGCGACTGGTCGCAGAGAACCTGAATTCCCGCGCCAGCGGCCTGATCCGCGTTAGCGACCGCAGCGTGCCGCGTGGCATCCAGATCAATGTCTCCACGCCGTCCCTGTCTCGCCTGGCCGGGCAGCCGCTGGGCGACGGCGCAGCGTGGTCGGCCATGTTCCGGGGCGACGCCGCCGACTGGAGCCTCAACGGCTCGATCGATGTGCGGGGTGCCGAACTGTCCAGCTACGAGGCGCAGCGCATTCGCGGGCCGATCAACATCCGGGCGCGCAAGGGCCGTTACGATATCGACGGCGATATCCGCGTGGCGGGCGGCTCGACCGCCGGCATGGTCGGCGGGCTGCTGGGCACGACACCACAGGTCCAGTTCGAGGCCGCGCGCCTCGCTGACGGGTCGATCCTGCTCGAACGGCTGAACGCCACCGGCCGGGCGCTGAAGGTGACCGGCACGGGCGGACGCAACTTGCTGGGCGGTCTCGGATTCCGCGGCCGGGCCGAGGTCACCGACGCCTCCCACCTTCGCGAGGGTGCCGAGGGGGCGTTCGGCGGGAGTATCGTCGCCTCCATGCCGCGAGCGGGCGCGCCTTGGCAGGTCACTTTCGACGGTCGCGGGCGCGACTTCGCCCTGGGCGTCGACGAGCTGGACCGCCTGCTCGGGCGGACACCGCGGCTGCAGCTGGTCGGCGCGCTGGACGACTCGCGCGTGGTCGTGGAATCGGCCCGGCTGAGCGGTGCCCACGGAAATGCGGCCGCGCGTGGCTACATCGAGGGCGACGGCGGCCTGCGTCTGGCGATGAACTGGAACGCGCGCGGTCCGTTCGGCGTCGGCCCGGTCGAGATCGACGGTGCCATGACCGGTAGCGGCACGGTCGGTGGAACACTGGCGCGGCCCACGGCCGACCTGCAAGCCGCCTTCGGACGCGTCAGCGCGGGCGCGCTGATCCTGACAGACGCGACCATGGATCTGAGCTTCCGGCGTGGGGCCGACGCCTCCGACGGCCGGATCTCGGTCGTCGCCGGCTCCAACTACGGTCCTGCCCGGGCGAGTGGGAACTTCTCTCTGGGCGGCGAGCGTATCCGCCTGACTGATGTCAACCTCGATGCGGGCGGAGTGACGGCGCAGGGGGCGATCGCCCTGTCCAATAGCTTCCCGTCCAGCGCCGACCTGACGTTCACGGCCCGGCCGGGGGCTTTCCTCGCCTCGGGCACGGCGGACGGCCGCATACGGCTGACCGAGGGCGCAGGGGCTGAAACCGCCATCCTCGATGTGACCGGCCGCAACGTCCGTCTGGCCGGATCGTCCTGGATCATCCGCTCGCTGGACCTGAGCGGCCGCGGCACGCTGGACCGCCTGCCCTTCACCGTGAAGGCCAACGTCGGCGGCCCGACTCCGGTCAGTTTCGACGGCACCGGCGTCTATTCCCGCCAGGCGAATGCCCAGACCGTTCTACTGGAGGGCTCGGGCCGGGTCCGCGAGGTCGCCTTCGCCACGCGCAATCCCGCCGTCGTGGCCCTGTCCGGCGACGGCCGGGTGGTGCGGGTCGATCTGGGGATCGGCGGCGGTGTCCTGACCGGCGAACTGCGTCAGGATTCGCGCGCCAGCATCATCGAGGCCAATCTGACCAGCGTCGAGCTCGGCTCCCTCGCCCCCGACCTGCGCGGACGGGCGACCGGACGGCTCTCCCTGCGGGGGTCCGGCGACGACCTGTCAGGTTCGGCGAACATGACCCTCGAGAACGTGCGCAGCATCGACGCGCCGCGGGGCGTGGAGATCGACGGCACCCTGAATGCCGTCCTCCTCGACAACACCCTGCGAATCCAGGCCCGGATCGTCGACGAGGGTGCCGTGCAGGCGAGCGCCGACATCACCCTGCCGGTCGAGGCTTCGGCCGCGCCGCTGCGGCTGGCGGTGGTTCGGACCCGGCCGATGTCGGGCGAGATCGACATCCAGGGTCAGGTGCAGCCCGTCTGGGACCTGTTCCTGGGCGGCGAGCGTTCGCTGACCGGAAATATCAACGCTCGCGCCACCCTCGCCGGGTCTATCGCGGCCCCAAGGATCAACGGGCGGATGGATCTGCGGCAAGGCAGCTTCCGCGACAACGCCACGGGACTGCAACTGCGGGACATCACCCTGGCCAGCCGGTTCGACGACACCACCGCCATGATAGAGACCTTCACGGCCACCGACGGATCGGGCGGTACGGTATCCGGTGACGGCCGGATCGGCCTGCGTGATGGTTCCGGCTCCAGCGTCGAACTGACCCTCGCCCGGTTCCAGATCATCGACAACGACATCGCCGAGGCGCGCGCGTCCGGCCCGCTCAGCGTCGTGCGGGCCGAGGACGGCAAGATCCAGCTGACCGGCCGCATCGACATCGACGAGGCCCTGATCCAGGCCAATCCGCCAGGCTCCACCGGCATCGTCCGGATGGATGTGGTCGAGATCAACAAGCCCGGCGGCGACGTCCCTGAGGAAGAACAGAACCGGCCGCGCGGCCTGCAGATCGGCGTCGACATCGCCATCCGCTCGCCCGGCGGCGACGTACGGGTGGTGGGTCGCGGCCTGAACGTGGAGATGAGTGTCAACGCCCGCGTCACCGGGACGATCAACAATCCGGCCCTGAGCGGCACGGCCCGGGTGGTGCGCGGCGACTATGATTTCGCCGGCAAGCGCTTCGTGTTCGACGATCGGGGAACGGTCACCCTGTCGACCCGGCCGGAGGCTATCCGGCTGAATCTGACTGCGACACGCGACGACCCGGCCCTGACGGCGACGATCCGGGTCACCGGAACGGCGGCAAGGCCCGAAATCGCCCTGACCTCGACCCCCGAACTGCCGCAGGACGAAATCCTGTCACAGGTGCTGTTCGGGCGGTCTGCGTCCCAGCTGTCGGCCTTCGAGGCAGCGCAGCTGGCCGCCAGCGTCGGCGCGCTCGCGGGCGGCGGCGGCTTCGATGTGATCGGGAATCTGCGTGAGCTGGCCGGTCTGGACCGACTGTCCTTCGGCGGCGAGGCCTCGGCCCTGACCGTGGCGGGCGGGCGCTACATCACCGACGACGTCTATCTGGAGATCATCGGCGGCGGCGAGAACGGCGCGGCGGTCAGCGTTGAATGGCAGGTGCGACGCAACCTGACCATCAGCTCGAAGTTCGGAGGTCAGGGTGAGGCCAGCCTGTCGATCCGCTGGCGCCGCCAGTCACAGCAGCCGGGCGGCGGCCGCGAGGACCGCCGCCCGAACCGTTAGGCCTCAGTAGGCCTGGGCGTCGCGGAATTTGCGGAGCGCGCTCGCGCCCCGGATGCCGGCGATGTGCATGATCAGTTGGATGACCATCAGAACGACCCCACCCCAGGTCTGCCACGCTGGGGTCGCGGCGGCGGCTGTGGGGACTTCCATCTGGCTGACCATCATCAGGCCCAGCGCGGTGGTGCCCAGTCCGTAGACCACCAGGATGGTGAACAGGATCGGGATCACGATGTTCGGCTTGAACCACTGAACCAGACCCAGAATCAGCTGAACCACAATCAGGAAGCCGGCAATGCCGATGGCAGCTCCGGTCATCATGCCGGCCATGCCGGCGGCTTCCGGGGTAGCAGCGGCGGCTTCGGCCATCGCGGCGTCCATCACCGCGGCACCGGGCCCCATCAGCCAGACAAGGCCGACGATGCCCCATAGTACGCCGAGGAAGATCGCGATCGCGCTGGCGCGCGCCGCGGCCTTGGCCTCTTCGGCGTTCGAAATATTTGCGGTCGGGTTCATCGCCCTCACCATGTCAGTCATGCCAGTGTCCTCCCTGTTGGCCCGGCCACCCTATAAGGCCCCGGCGGCGGCGCAACGCACTTTCGGCGGCCGCCTTCACCTTTGCAGTCGGGGCCGCTAGGGTCCGCCCGCATGCGGATTCTTCCCAATGACCAGACCGTGCTCGACCTCGTCGCGACGCGCGAGGCGGCCATCATCGGCCGCGCGGTCGACTGGTCGAACATCAACTCCGGCAGCCGCAACGCCGCGGGGCTGGAACGGGTGCTGGACCGGCTCGAGGCCGAGGCCCGCAGCCTGGGAGCCGGGATACGGCGTGTTCGAACCCAGGGCTCGACCTCGGTCGGCGACGACGGCTCCCTGAGCGCCGAGGCCCATGCCGACGCCCTCTTGATCACCGCCCGTCCCGACGCCCCCGTCCAGGTCGTCCTGACCGGCCATTACGACACCGTCTTTCCGGCGGAGAGCGGCTTCCAGACCGTGACCACGCGCACCGACGGTGCCTTGAACGGGCCGGGCATCGCCGACATGAAGGGTGGAATCAGCGTCTTGCTGGCCGCGCTCGAAGCCTTCGAGACCCATCCGGACAAGGCCGGCGTCGGCTGGACCGTCCTGCTGTCGCCCGACGAGGAGATCGGTTCGCCCGCCTCGGCGCCCCTGCTGGCCGAACTGGGCGCGCGCGGCCATGTCGGCATGACCTATGAGCCCGCGCTCGCAGACGGCACCCTGGCCGGCGCGCGCAAGGGCAGCGGCAACTATCATCTGGTCGTCACCGGCAAGGCGGCCCATGCCGGTCGCGCCTTCCATGAGGGGGCCAACGCCGTCGCCGGTGCCGCTATGATCGCCGCCCGCCTGCACGCCCTGAACGGCCAGCGGGAGGGCGTCACGGTCAATGTTGCGAAGATCAGCGGCGGCGGGGCCCTGAACGTGGTCGCTGACAACGCCGTGGTGCGGTTCAATGTGCGGGTGCCGGACGCACAGGCGTCTGCCTGGATATCGGAGACGGTGCGCCAGATCGCGACCGAACCCCCCTTCCCCGGCCTGACGCTGGACCTGCACGGCGGCATGACCCGTGCGCCCAAGCCGATGGACGCCAGCCAGACCGCCCTGTTCGAAGCCGTGCGCGAGACCGGTGCCCTGCTGGGCCAGACCATCGCCTGGAAGACGTCCGGCGGAGTCTGTGAGGGAAATAACCTTCACGCCGCCGGCCTGCCGAACATCGACACCCTCGGCGTGCTGGGCGGCGACATCCATTCGGATCAGGAGTTCGCCTGGCCCGCCAGCTTCGTCGAACGCGCCCAGCTCAGCGCCCTGATCCTGTGCAAGATCGCCTCGGGTGAGATCGACGCGCTGAAATTAAAGTCCCTGCGTCTGGAGACGATGTAACCCCATGCTCGTCGTCCGACCCGCTGGTCCCGCCGACCTCGATCACCTGCTGGAGCTGGCCATCCTGTCCGGCCCCGGCTTCACCAGCCTGCCCGAGGACCCCGACCAGTTGGCCGAACGGCTCGAGCTCGGCCGCGACAGCTTCTCGGGCAAGCTCCCGGCGGAGCAGCGCTGGTACACCCTGATGCTGGAGGAGAGCGAAACCGGCGACGTTGACGGCGTCGGTTCGGTCAAGGCGGCGGTCGGGCTGAACCGCCCGTTCTTCTCGTTCCGGCTGGTCAACAACACCCAGTCGTCGCCCTCGGTCGACGTCAAGCTGGACCACCAGACACTGGTGCTGGTCAACGAATGCACCGGCTGGACCGAGGTCGGCTCACTGTTCCTCAAGGCCGACCGGCGCAAGGGTGGCGCGGGCCGCCTGCTGAGCCAGTCGCGCTATATGCTGATCGGTGCCGAACCGGCGCTGTTCAGCGAGAACGTCCTGGCCGAGTTGCGCGGCGTCTTCACCCCCGACGGTGCCTGCCCGTTCTGGGATCATGTGGCGCACAAATTCTTCCCGATGGAGTTCGACGACGCCGACCGGATGACGGGTTCGACCGACAAGCAATTCATCCTAGATCTTTCGCCTCGCCACCCGATCTACGTCGAACTGTTGCCCGAGCCCGCCCGCGCCGTGATCGGCAAGGTCCATCCGCAAGGCGTGCCGGCGATGGCCTTGCTGGAATCGGAGGGTTTCCGGCCGAACGGCCTGGTCGACATCTTCGACGCGGGCCCAACCGTGACCTGCGGCCGCGACAACATCCGCACCGTCCGCGACGCCCGCCGTCTGACGGTGAGCATCGCCGACGAAGTCGACGCCGAGCTGCCCGCCCTCATATCTACCGACAGCGTCGCCACCTTCCGGGCCGTGCGTCAAAAGGCGGCGATCGACGGAGAAACGGTCACCCTCAGCCGCGAAACGGCCGAAGCTCTGAAGGTGCGCGCCGGTGAAACCGTGCGGGTGAAGACCTAGGCGCCTATCTGATGACCATGACCCGCCTCACCTCCATCGATCCCGCCGCCGGCGAAACCGTCTGGGAAGGGCCCGCCGCCTCCCCCGCCGAGGTGCAGGCCGCGACCGACCGCGCCCGCGCCGCCTTTCCCGACTGGGCCGACCGGTCACGGCAGGACCGGATCGACGCTGTCAAACGCTATCAGGCTGTCCTGAAGGACCGCGCGCCGCAGATCGCCGAGGCCATCAGCCGCGAGACCGGCAAGGCGCTGTGGGAGACCACCGCCGAACTGGGTGCCATGGCGGGCAAGGTCGACATCTCGATCCGCGCCTATGACGAGCGCACCGGCGAGCGCACGGCCGAGACCGGCTTCGGCCACGCCACCCTGCGCCACCGCCCGCACGGCGTGGCGGCGGTGCTGGGGCCATTCAACTTCCCGGGTCACCTGCCCAACGGCCACATCGTCCCGGCCCTGCTGGCCGGTGACACCGTCGTGTTCAAGCCGTCCGAAGAGACGCCCCTGACCGGCCAGCTGATGTCCGAAGCCTTCGAGGCCGCCGACCTGCCGACCGGCGTCGTCAATGTGGTGCAAGGCGGACGCGACACGGGGGCGGCCCTGCTGGACAGCGGCATAGACGCCCTGATGTTCACCGGCTCGGGCGCGGCGGGGGCCCATTTCCGGCGCAAATTCGCCGACGACCCGCATGTGATTCTGGCGCTGGAGCTGGGTGGCAACAACCCGCTGGTGGTGTGGGACGCCGCCGACGCCGAGGCGGTCGCGGGCATAGTGGTCCAGTCGGCCTTCGTCACCACGGGCCAGCGCTGTTCGTGCGCCCGCCGCCTGATCGTGCCGGAGGGGCCGCAAGGCGACGCCATCGTCGCGGCGGTCGACGCCATGGTCCAGCGGTTGATCTTCGCGCCGTGGAACTCGACACCCGAACCCTATGCCGGGCCGCTGATCTCGGTGAAGGCGGCCGAGGCAGCGCTCAAGGCCCTGCAGGACCGGATCGACATGGGGGCAAAGATCATCCGCGCCTCGGGCCCGGTCGGCAACCTGCCCGGTGCCTTCGTCAGCCCGGCGATCATCGACGTCACCGGCGTGGACGTGCCCGACGAGGAGATGTTCGCGCCCTTCCTTTCGGTGACCCGTGTCGCCAGCTTCGACGCCGCCGTCGCCGAAGCCAACGCCACCCGCTACGGCCTGTCCGCCGGACTGGTCAGCGACGACCCGGCCAATTGGGACCGCTTCATCCGCCGCATCCGCGCTGGCGTGGTCAATTTCAACCGACCAACGACGGGCGCCGCCGGCGACATGCCCTTCGGCGGCCTCGGAGCCAGTGGCAATCACAAGCCGAGCGCCTATTACGCCGCCGACTATTGCGCCTATCCGGTGGCCAGTTTCGAGGCGGGCGCGGTGAAGAATATCGAGAGTGAGATCAAAGGCTTAAAGGCGTGACCTCCGCCGTCGAAGCCAATGCTGACGGCCTGATCGGCCCGACCCACTCCTATGCGGGTCTGTCGCCAGGCAATCTGGCGTCCTCTCTCAACAAGGGCGAGCCGTCGAACCCGCGGGCAGCGGTGCTGCAGGGTCTCGACAAGATGAAGCGGCTGGCCGATCTGGGACTGCCGCAATACGTCCTGCCGCCGCACGAGCGGCCGAACATTCCCTTCCTGCGCAGCCTCGGCTTCACCGGCTCCGACGCCCGCGTTCTCGAACAGGCCTGGAAGGACGCCCCCTCCTTCGCCGCCGCCGCCTGTTCGGCCTCGCCCATGTGGGCCGCCAATGCCGCGACGGTAACGCCCAGCGCCGACGCCGCCGACGGCCGGGTGCATTTCACCCCGGCCAATCTGCACACCAATCTGCACCGTAGCCTCGAGCACGCCCAGACCAGGCGGGCGCTGGACGCCCTGTTCCCCGATCCGAAGCATTTCGCGGTCCACGACGCCCTGCCCTCCGTCGCCCACCTCGCCGACGAGGGCGCGGCCAACCACGTCCGCCTGTGCGCCGAACACGGCGAGCCCGGCGTCAATCTGCTGGTCTGGGGCCGGGAGGCCTTCGAGCCCTGGGCCGACCCCTTCCCCGCCCGCCAGACGCGCGAAGCGTCCGAGGCCATCGCCCGCCGCCACGGGGCCGCCCACCCGGTATTTCCGCGCCAGTCGCGCGCCGCCATCGCCGGCGGCACCTTCCACAACGACGTGGTCTGCGTCGGGGCGCTGGACACCCTGTTCTCCCATGAGTTGGCCTTCGAGGATACGACGGGCACCAGAGCTGCCGTCCGCGCCGCCGCCAAGGGGCTGTTCGAGCCGATCTTCGTCGAGGTCGCATCCGCCGACCTGCCGCTGGCCGACGCCATCTCCAGCTATCTGTTCAACTCCATGCTGGTGCAGTTGCCGGGCGAGGATCGTCTGACCCTGATCTGCCCGACCGAGACCCGCGACAATGACCGCAGCCATGCGGTGGCCCAGTCGCTGGCCGCCTCCAATGGCCCGATCGGCCGGATCGAATACGTCGATGTGCGCCAGTCGATGCGCAACGGCGGCGGCCCCGCCTGCCTGCGTCTGCGCGTGGTCCTGACCGAG
>JBBQOK010000059.1:0-14943 GCA_038330765.1 Caulobacterales bacterium
GCCGTGCACCAGAACACCTCACCGGGGCGATAGTCGAACACCAGTTCATGGGTCCATGCGGCCCAGAACAGATAGCCGCCGGTCGTGTGCAACACCCCCTTCGGCTTTCCGGTCGAGCCCGAGGTGTAGAGGATGAACAGCGGGTCCTCGGCGTTCATCGGCTCGCACGGACAGTCGTCGCTGACCTGGCGCCTAGCCTCGCCGTAGCGGACGTCGCGCCCTTCGACGATCGGAATGTCGGCGTTGGTGTGCGAGACGATCAGGACTGTGTCGACGGTCACCTTGTGCAGGGCCGCATCGACATTGGCCTTCAGCGGCACTCGCTTGCCACCGCGCAGACCCTCGTCGGCGGTGATCACCAGACGCGAGCCGCAGTCCTCGATCCGGCCGGCGAGGCTGTCCGGGGAAAAGCCGCCGAACACCACCGAATGAACCGCGCCGATCCGCGCGCAGGCCAGCATGGCCACGGCTGCGGCGGGAATCATCGGCAGATAGATCGTGACCCGGTCACCTTTCACCACGCCCAGCGTCTTCAGCACATTGGCCATGCGGCAAACTTCGCGGTGCAGCTCGCGATAGCTCAACCTGCCGGACTGGGTCGGCTCGTCGCCTTCCCAGATGATGGCCGTCTCGTCGCCGCGCGCCTCGAGATGCCGGTCGAGACAGTTCCACGCCACGTTCAGGACGCCGTCCTCGAACCAGCGGATGCCGAAGTCCGCCTTGTCGAACGAGACGTTCTTGATCCGCTGCGGCGGTGTCATCCAGTCCAGACGGCGCGCCTGCTCGGCCCAGAAGGCGTCCGGCGTCTCACGCGCGGCCGCTCTTGCTGCCTCGTAGCCAGCGGCGTTCATGCGGGCGCGCTGGGCCCATTCGGACGGTACGGGGTAGACGCTTGTATGGTCGGTCATGAGAGGCGGATGCTGCTCCCGCCGCAAGTCGGGGTCAACGCGTCCCTGGACCGCCTAGGCCCCCGCCTTCGCCGCCGGACGGGCGCGGCAGGCCTCGAGCCAACGCCCCAGATGGGTGAACTCCTCGGGCGGGCGATAGCGGACCAGCCGCGCGAAATCGAGGCCGACCACCGCCACGATGTCGGCGATGGTGAACCGGTCCAGCGCGATGAACTCCCGCTCGCCCAGATGGCGGTCGAGGGTCTTCATGAACCGCTCGGCGGCCACGCGGTTGTATTCCGCCACCTGCGGCAGCTGGGTCGCCTCCAGCGCGGCCAGGGCCGGGTGGGAATGGCGCACGCTGAGCATGATCGGATTGGCCAGATAGAATTCGGCCCGGCGAGTCCACATCTCGACCACGGCCTGTTCGCGGGCGTCGTGACCGAACAGGTTGGGCTCTGGATACAGGGCCTCGAGATAGCGGCAGATGGCGACGGATTCCGAAATCGTGGTGCCGTCGTCCAGGGTCAGGGACGGCACATGGGGCACGCCGACGCGGGCCCGGTATTCGGGCGTCTTGTGCTCGCCGGTGAGGATGTCGACCTCGATCAGTTCGACGTCTTCGATGCCTTTCTCGGCCATGACCCAGCGGACCCGGCGGGGGTTGGGGGCGCGATGCGAGGTGTAGAGCTTCATGGCGGCCTCCGTTGCCTATAGCAACGCTATCAGCGGAAGATGACGGGCGGCAAGGCCCCGACCACGCAGGCCGTCATCAGGGTGGCGAGGAAGCCGGCGAACAGGGCCTTCCAGACCATACCGAGAACCTCCTGGCGGCGTTCCGGCATCAGCACGCTGAGGCCCGTCACCGTGATGCCGACCGAGCCGATGTTGGCAAAGCCGCACAGCGCGTAGGTCATCAGCATCCGGGTCCGCTCGCTCATCTCGCCCGCCGGGACCTTGCCCAGTTCGATGAAGGCGACGAACTCGGTCAGGGTCAGTTTGACGCCGAGCAGCCAGCCGGCCTTGCCCGCCTCGGACCACTCCACCCCGGTCAGCCAGGCCACCGGCATGAAGACCCAGCCCAGCAGCCGCTCGACCGTCACCGGACCGTCGAACAGCCAGAATCCGCCCAGCATCACATTGACCAGCGCCACCAGCGCCACGAACACGATCAGCACGGCCGAGATGTTCAGCACCACCATCAGGCCGTCGGCCGTGCCCTTGACGATGGCGTCGATGGCGCTGTCGTATTTCAGGGCTGAGCCGTAGTCGGCGTGGGCTCCACCTTCCCCCTTGGTTTCGGGAATGATGATCCTGGCGAGCAGGACGCCGGCGGGTGCCGAGACGATGGACGCGACCAGCACATGCCCCGCCGCATTGGGCAGGACTGCCTGAAGGATGGCCGCATAGGCGACCATGGTCGACCCGGCAACTGTGGCCAGACCGACCACCATCATCAGGAACAGCTCGGACCGGGTCAGCTTGTCGAGATAGGCCCGGATGACGATCGGACTCTCGATCATGCCCAGAAAGATGTTCGCCGCCACCGCGAGGGCCGAGGCACCGCCGAGTCCCATGGTGCGCTGGAACAGGAGCCCGAAGCCCTGGGTGATCCACTTCAGGATCTTCCAGTGCCACAGCAGGGCCGACAGCGCCGAAATCACCAGGATCAGCGGCAGGACCTGGAAGGCGAAGGTGAACAGGGCCCCCTCATTGCCGATGACATAGGGCTGGTCACCGCCCGCCAGATAGCCGAACACGAACTGGGCCCCCCGGTTGGTGGCGACCGCCAGCCCGTCGACCGCGCCGGTGATGGCGGCCAGCACGACCTGCGAACCGGGAATGGCGAACAGGGCCAACACCAGCGCCAGCTGCACCGCGACGGCACCGAGGGTCAGGCGCCAAGGGAAGGCCTTGCGGTTCTCGGACAGACCCCAGCAGGCGGCGACGATAACCACCAGCCCGAGCACGCTCTGCAGGTTCAGGACGCTGAACATCGACGCTTTTCCCCGTCCGACTCCGCGCCGGCCCCTGTCCCGTTGAACGCCACGCCATGCGGAATGGCAAGCCGCAGTCTGGCTCGTTTCCGGCCCTGAATCGGTCGTGATCGGCGCGCGTCATCACGAAGCCGTGAACAGAACGGCACAGGGAGAGACGAGATGCGCAAGGGTCTGATGCTCGCTGCGGCGAGCGTGTTGGTGTTGAGCGCCTGCCAGGAGGCCGATCGAAGCTCCGGGCCGGGCTATGCCGAAGAGGCGGCCTCCGCCCCCGCCGCCGACGCGGCCGTGTCGCGGACCGAGGCCGCCGTCTCCCTCGCCCCGCCGGCACCGATCGCGCGCATCGCCTACGCATTCAGCTACGTCATGTCCGTGCCGCAGGCTCGCGGCGCCGAGCTGATGAGCCGCCACGAACTCACCTGCGCCTCGGCTGGTCCGGGCTATTGCCAGGTCGTGTCCGCCCGCGCCGACTGGACGGCGCGGGAGCCCGGCGGTCGACTGGAGCTGCGCGGCCAGCCCGAATGGATCAACCGCTTCCGCAGCCAGCTGGCGACCGACGCCCGGAACGCCGGCGGCCGTCTCGACAGCGCGCTCACCGAAGGCGAGGACGTCACCCGCGGTCTCGACACGGCGCAGACAGGGGCGAAGACCACCGCCGCCCTCGCCGACCGCATCCGCGACCTTCAGGCCCGTCGCGGCGGCACGCTGGAACAACGGCTCGAGATCGAACGCCAGCTCGCCGACCTGCAGCGTCAGTACGACGCGCAGCAGCTGGAGCTGCGCGCCCTCAACGACCGGGTCCAGAGCGCCCTTCTGACGCTCGACTACCGCCAGGGCGGCGTCATGGCCGCCGACAGCCCGGCCCGTCCGGTCGCCCGCGCCCTGGCCGACGCCTTCGGACTGTCGATGGGCGTGGTCGCCGTGCTGATCACGATCAGTTCGGCCCTGCTGCCGGTCGCTGTCATCGGCGGGGCGGTGTGGTGGGCGATCGTGCGGCGGCGGAGGGCGGCGGCGGCGGCCTGACCCCGGAGTGAGTTTTGGTCAGCGGGGCCGGTCGGGTCCGCCGTCCCCGCTGACACCTTCCGGCGATCGGGGGTCCTGCCTAGGGCACCGTCGAGGCGAGCCGCTCGGGCTCGTCGGGATGAAGTCCCGTGTAGGACACCAGTTGACCGTGCGGACCCAGGACGGCCTGCCCCCGGAGGTAAGCCGGCTCTCCGTCGGGGCTGAGCCTGACGACCCAGATATACCAGGTGAGGGTTTCGGACCCGCAGGCGAACCCGCTGTTTAGGAAGACGCCCTCACGCGTCAGCTCGGTGTTGACCTCCGTGTGCGACAGGTCTGCGATCGCGCCGCCCCGCGTCGAAGTCAAATGGTGGTGCATGGGCTCGCCTATCCGGGTCTCCCGGCGGAGGGCAATCTCGAACGGTCCGCTGGCGCACTGCCCGGAATAGGTCGTGTTGAGGGGCGAAACGGCCCGCGCTTCCCCTCTCTCAATCACGAGCTCCTGGGGAGCCAGGGCGAGTGCAAGAAGGGCTCCTATCCACATGAGGTTCGCTCGCCGACCGTGCTGTTGTCCCGGTCATCCTTGTCGTATTCGTACACTTTGTCGCCGTGTTGATCGGCGACCGCCGTCCAATGACGGTTGTGTGATGTCCTTCACCCGCCCCGCACCAGCCGGCCATAGTCTTCCATCAGCCCGAGGCTCAGAGCGCCTGGCGTGAATCGGTATTCGCCGATCTCGCTCACCGGCGTCACCTCGGCGGCCGTGCCGGTCAGGAAGCATTCGCTGAAGGTGGACAGCTCTTCCGGGCGGATGTGGCGAACGATGACCTCAATGCCTTTTGCCTTGGCCATCTCGATGACGGTCTGGCGGGTGATGCCGTCGAGGATGGCGTCGATCGGCGGGGTGTGCAGCACGCCGTCCTGGACGAAGAAGACATTGGCACCTGTGGCCTCGGCGACGTAGCCACGCCAGTCCAGCATCATGGCGTCAGCGTAGCCGCGCCGCTCAGCCGCGGTCTTGGACATGGTGCAGATCATATAGAGGCCGGCCGCCTTGGCCGCAGACGGGGCGGTCATCGGGTCGGGGCGGCGCCATTTCGACCATTCCAGCCGGATGCCGCGGGCCTTGGTCTCGGGGTCGAAATAGCTGGGCCATTCCCAGGCGGCGATGGCCACGCGGGGCCGGTTGTTCATGGCCGAGACGCTGACGGACTCGGAGCCCAGGAAGGCCACCGGCCGCACATAGCAGTCGGACAGGCCCATCTTTTCGCAGGTTTCCTTGCAGGCCGCGTCGATCTCGGCCACGCTGTAGGGAAGGTCGAAATCCAGCAGGTTCGCCGAACGCCTCAGGCGTTCCGAATGAGGGGTCAGCTTGAAGATTTCGCCGCCATACATACGCTCCCCCTCGAACACCGACGAGCCGTAGTGAAGGGCATGGGTTAAAACGTGCGTTTTCGCTTCCCGCCAGGGCACGAAATCGCCGTCCATCCAGATCCAGCCGTCACGATCGTCGAAAGGAACGAAGGCCATTGAATAACGTCTCCCGCGAAGATCACCGGGTTAGAGCCGCCGCAACCGCTCAGGTCAACGCCCGGTCGGGCGTTCGGGTCGCATCCGCATGAGCGACGTGCGTTCCAGTGGCCGCTCGGGCCCGGTCGCCGGTCCCGGAGCCGGACGGCACCTGCTGGTCGTCGATGATGACGACCGGATCCGCGAACTGCTGAAGGAATTCCTCGCGCGCGAAGGCTACCGGGTCACCGGCGCGGCCCACGCCGCGGCGGCAAAGCGGCTGATGGAGTTGATCGAGTTCGATCTGGTGGTGCTGGACGTCATGATGCCCGGCGAAAGCGGCTTCGACCTGACAACCTGGGTGCGCGGCAAGGCCGAGACCTCAAAGACGCCGGTGCTGCTGCTGACCGCGCGCGGCGACCCCGACGACCGCATCGAGGGTCTGTCGCGCGGGGCCGACGACTATATGTCCAAGCCTTTCGACCCGCGCGAGCTGGCGTTGCGGGTCGACGCCATCCTGCGACGCACCGGCGGCAAGCCGCTGACCCCGCGCGAAATCAAGCTGGGGCCGGCGGTGTTCGACATGGAGCGGCTGGAGCTGTCGAAGGACGGCAAGCCGCAGCGCCTGACCGAGGCCGAAGCGCAGTTGCTGAAGACCTTGGCCATCCACGCTCATGCGCCGGTCGAGCGGATGAGCCTGTCGCCCGACACCGCCGACATCACCGGCCGGGCCGTCGACGTGCAGGTGACCCGCCTGCGCCGCAAGCTGGAGGCCGATCCGAAGAACCCGCGCTATCTCCAGACCGTGCGCGGCGTCGGCTATATGCTGGCCCCGGACTAGGCGGACGATGCGCCTGCTTCCCGCCGGCGTCTGGGCCCGGGTGCTGAAGCGGCGCCTGCCGACCTCCCTGTGGGGCCGGTCGCTGCTGATCATCGTCCTGCCGGTGCTGGTCATGCAGGTGGCGGTGACCTGGGCCTTCTTCGACATGCACTGGCAGACGGTGACCGCCCGGCTGTCCGACGGGCTGGCGGGCGACATCGCCTGGGCGGCCGAGAGCTATGCCGACGATCCGACGCCCCAGAATCTGGCCGTCATCGCCGACCGGGCCCAACGGTCCATGTCGCTGTCTGTCGATCTGCGTGAGGGCGACGTCCTGCCCGCCGAACAGGAACGGGGGCCGCTAGGGGTGGTTGACCGCACGCTTGAAAAGGCCCTGACCGGCCGTATCGACCAGCCGCTCTGGTTCTCCACCACCCAGTATCCGGCCTATGTCGACATCCGGGTGCAGCAGCCGCAAGGCGTGCTGCGTATCATCGCGCCGCGCGAGCGGGCGGTGGCGACCCAGGCCCACATCTTCGTGCTCTGGCTGACCATCGCCACCGTCCTGCTGATGGGGGTGGCTATACTGTTCATCCGCAACCAGGTCCGGGCCATCGAGCGGCTGGCCGAGGCGGCGGAGGCCTTCGGGCGCGGCGAGACGCACGAACGATTCAAGCCGCACGGCGCCCGCGAGGTGCGGGCCGCGGCCAGGGCCTTCATGGACATGCGTGACCGCATCCAGCGCCATATCGACCAGCGCACCGCCCTGCTGGCTTCCGTCAGCCACGACCTGCGAACCCCGCTGACCCGCCTGCGGCTGGAACTGGCCCTGGCCCCACCGTTCAAGCGCGCCTCGGCCATGCAGGGCGATCTCGACGAGATGGAGCATATGATCGATGAGTATCTGGCCTTCGCGCGCGGCGAGACCGGCGAGACCGCGCAGGTGGTCGCGGTGGACGAGTTGCTGCGGGTCGCCGCCGAGGACGCCCGCCGGGCCGGCGCGGCGGTCGAGGTCGAGGCGGCGGAGGGACTGACGGCCACCCTGCGACCGCTGGCCGTCAAGCGCGCGCTGGCCAATCTGGCGGGCAACGCCGCCGCCCACGGCGAACACGTCAGGCTGGGTGCCCGGCCCCTGCCCTCCGGCGGGCTGGAGATCGTGGTCGAGGACGACGGCCCCGGCATCCCCGACGACATGCACGAAGAGGCCTTCCGGCCCTTCTCCCGGCTCGATGCGTCGCGCAACCAGAACCACAAGGGCGTCGGCCTCGGCCTGGCCATCGCCCGGGACGTGGCCCGCAGCCACGGCGGCGACATCACGCTGGAACGCAGCGACCTTGGCGGTCTGCGGGCCGTGATCCGTCTGCCCGGCTGACCGGTCAAGTTTGCCGCACCCTACTGGCGAAGCGGAGCCGTAAGGTGCATCTTCGCTGCTGACAGGGACATGGAGGATATGATGCGCAAACTGGCTTTTCTCGCCCCCCTCGGTGCCGTTCTGGCGGTCGCCGCGACCCCTGTCATGGCCGAACCGGACTCGATCAGCGTCACGGTCGGACCCGGACTTCTGCAAAAGGCGGACGCACTGGGCGAACGTGACGTCCGCGACCAGGCGGCCCGTCTGGCGGACGTCGTGCGCCGCACCCTGGCCCGCAACAGCGGTGACCTCGACGGCGCTCGCATCGACCTGGTGCTGACCGACCTGCGCCCGAACCGCCCGACCTATGAGCAGATGGCCCAGCGGCCGGGTCTCGACGGTTTCCGCAGCGTTTCGATCGGCGGTGCCGCCATCGAGGGACACATCACCACGGCCGACGGTCGGGTGCTGCCGGTCAAATACGACTGGTACACGGACAACATCAGCGAGGTGCGCGGCTTCACCACCTGGCAGGACGCGGACCGGGCCTATCAGCGGCTGGCCGACAACCTGGCCCGCGGACGTTACGTCAGCCGCTGATCGCGATCGCACGCTCAATGGCGGCCCTGACCGCGGCCTCGGCCGCCCGGTCGAGGTCGCCGGCTGACGCCATCGCATCCAGACCCGCCCGTGTCGTGCCACCCGGCGAGGCGATGCGGGCGACCAGATCATCCAGAGAGGCCCCCGTCTCAAGCCCGGCCGCCGCCGACCGCAGGGCCCCGCGCGCCAGCCGTTGGGCGGCGTCACCCGGCAGGCCCTGTCGCTCGCCCGTCTGGGCCAGGGCCTGAACGAAGGCGTAGACAAAGGCGGGCGCCGAACCGGCCACCGCCGTCGCCGGATTCAGCAGCGCCTCATCGTCCAGATCGACCACGTCGGCGATGCGGCCGAACAGCCCGCGTGCGGTCTCGCGGGTCTGACTGTCAGAGGCCCAGAGGGCGGCCACGCCCCGGGCCTGGGCCACCGCGGTCGTCGGCATGACCCGGGCGACCGGGCGAGCGCCCAGGGCGGCGATGTCATCCGCGCCGACGCCGGCCATGACGGAGACAATCGGTGCCCGCTGGTTCAGGTTTGACAGCAGCGGCGTCAGCGCCTCGCGCCATTTCGCCGGCTTGACCGCCAGCACCAGGGCTCGCGCATCGGCCAGTGCGGACAGCGGCGGATTGACCTGCGCGCCCCGCGCCCGCGCGGCGTCTGCGGCCGGCTTGTCCGAGGGCGTCAGGATGACGAGGTCGGCCGGCGCGACGGTATCCGTCGCAAGCCAGCCCTCCAGAATGGCCGAACCCAGTCGTCCGCAGCCCAGAAGGACCACAGACCGCGTCGTATGTCTGTCTGTCATGCCCTCAGGCTGAGCCGACCGTCTCGAAGAGGCAAGAGTCGATGGCCTCCTGCGGCTTCTTGTTGCCGCGGATCATGAAGTCGAAGGCGGGGTAGTAGCGGTCCGCCGCCTCAACCGCTGCGTCGATCATCGAGGCGGCCTGCCCCAGGGTCGGACGCTCGCCCATCGGCAGGGCCAGCGAATGGCGGAAAACGATCTCGCCATCCTCGGCCCAGACCTCGAAATGGCCCATCCAGGTGCGCTGATTGATCAGGCCGACCAGCTCATAGGCCGCCGCCCGGCGGGCCTTGGACGCCTGCAGATCGAGGGCGCAGCACAGTTGCAGGCAGTCGCCCTCGGGCCGCCACGCGAACCACAGCTCATAATCCTTCCAGTCGCCGGCCAGGGCGAAGGCGAGATCGCCCTCGTCGGTGCGGTCGAATGGCAGGTTTTCGGCCACCAGGACGTGCTCCACGACATCCAGCGGATCGTAGGGAACGTCGACTTCTTCGGGCCGTGCAGTGTCCATCAAGACTTCTCCGGGCGCGACTCACGCCCTCTTTCACAACGGT
This sequence comes from Caulobacterales bacterium, assembly GCA_038330765.1. Lineage (GTDB taxonomy): Bacteria > Pseudomonadota > Alphaproteobacteria > Caulobacterales > Caulobacteraceae > Brevundimonas. The sequence goes on from JBBQOK010000059.1 coordinate 9,514, forward strand.
AGGCGGGTTCGGAGATTCGGCTCAACCGGCTGCGTCCTGTGCGGGAGAAGCCGCTGTGGACGTTCCCTTTTGAGGCTTCTTCGCCGCCTTCAAACCGGCGATTTCGGCCCGCAGGGCCGCGATCTCGGCCTTCAGCGCATCGAACTCGTCGCGCCGGACCAGATCCATGTCGGCGGCAAAGCGATCGGCCTGGGCGCGAAAGGCGGTTTTGGCCTCTTCGCCGGCAGCCTGCGCCAGCCCCATGGCCCCCGTCGTCAGTTTGGCGAACTCGTCGAGGATGGGATTTCGCGTCTGCATGGGAACTCTCCGACTCGGACAGGCGAGCGTCGTTAACTGATGGTTGCTCGATATGGTGAACGAAACCTTGCTGTCGATGCGGCGTATGGCGGCAATGGGGCGCGGCGGCATCGAAATTCCGGGGACGGACGCGGCGACGCTTGCTAAACCCCTCCCCATAACCGGCTTGCAGGAGCGCCCGTGCAATTCCCTAATATCGACCCCGTGTGGTTCCAGATCGGCCCGATCTTCGGTTTCGGCCCGCTGGACATCCGCTGGTACGCCGTCGCCTATGTGGCCGGTATCGTTCTCGGCTGGTGGTATGCGAACCGGCTGGCGCGCAACAACGCCGTCTGGAAGCCGGGCAAGCCGCCGGTCACGACCCTCCAGCTCGACGACCTGGTGCTGTGGATCACGCTCGGCATCATCCTGGGCGGACGCTTCGGCTATGCCCTGTTCTACAAGCCCGAGCTCTACGCCAACCTGTTCGGCGGCGGTGACTGGGGCGAGCGGCTGGCGCTGTTCCGGCTGTGGGACGGCGGCATGTCGTTCCACGGCGGCCTGATCGGCGTCACCCTGGCGATCGTCTGGTTCGCCTGGAAGAACAAGATCCGCCTGCTCAGCCTCGGCGATCAGGTCGCGCCGGTCGTGCCCATCGGCCTGTTCTTCGGCCGGGTGGCCAACTTCATCAACGGAGAGCTCTGGGGCCGTCCGACCGACGCCCCGTGGGGCATGGCGTTCTGCAACCGCACGATCGAGAGACTCTACGGCTACTGCCCGGCGGGCGACGTCGCCCGCCACCCGAGCCAGCTCTATGAGGCCGGGCTGGAGGGCATCGCCCTGGCGGTGATCCTGTGGCTGGCGATCTACAAGGCCAAGCTGCTGGCCAAGCCCGGCTATGTCACCGGCCTGTTCCTGTTTGGCTACGGCCTCGTGCGGGCCTCGCTGGAGAATGTCCGGCAGCCGGACTTCGGCATGGAGAACCTGCCGATGGGCCTGACCATGGGCATGATGCTGTCGATCCCGATGATGATCATCGGCGCCTGGCTGATCTGGCGCGCCTGGAGCCGGCCGCCGGTCGCTGCGGCGGGCTGATGTCACTCCGGGACCGGCTGGCCCGCGAGATCGCCCTGACCGGGCCGATGACGGTCGCCGACTACGTCACCCGCTGCCTGCATGACCCGCAGGGCGGCTATTATTCGACCCGGCCCGCCATCGGCGCGACCGGGGACTTCATCACCGCGCCGATGATCAGCCAGATGTTCGGCGAGCTGATCGGCCTGTGGGCGGTGGAGCTGTGGGAGCGGCTGGGTGCGCCCGAACGGGTGCGGCTGGTCGAGGTCGGTCCCGGCGACGGCACCCTGATGGCCGACGCCCTGCGCGCCGCGCGGCTGGCCCCCGACTTCCTTCAGGCCGTCGACCTGATCCTGATCGAGCCCAGCCCTCCATTGCGCGAGGCGCAGGCGCGGACGCTGGCGGACAGCGACATCCATCCGCGCTGGGTCTCGTCGCTGGACCGGGTCGAGACGGATGCCCCGGTGATCCTGATCGCCAATGAGGTGCTGGACTGCCTGCCCGCGCGCCAGTTCATCAAGACGGAGGACGGCTGGGCCGAACGGTGCGTCGGCGTGACCGACGAGGGCGGGCTGACGTTCGGTCTGAAGACCATCACCGGCGGCTTCAAACGTCCGGCCTTCGCCGTCGAACCGGGCCAGACCGTCGAGATTTCGGACCAGCAGGGCGCATTCGGCCGCGATGTGGCGGCCCTGATCAAGGCAGCGTCGGGCGCGGCCCTGCTGATCGACTATGGCCGGTCGCGGCCTGAGGCGGGCGACACCCTGCAGGCGCTGCGCCGTCACCAGAAGGTCGATCCGCTGGAAAGCCCCGGCGAGGCCGACCTGACGCAATGGGCCGACTTCCCGGTGGTGCTCGAGGCCGCGGTTCACGCCGGGGCCGATGTGACCGGGACGATGGGGCAGGGCGAGTTCCTGCACCTGCTGGGCATCGAGGCGCGGGCTGACCGGCTGAAGCAGGGCCGGCCCGAGGCGACGCCGATCATCGACCGCCAACTGGCCCGGCTGACCGCCGACGATCAGATGGGAACCCTGTTCAAGGCCTGCGCGATCTTCTCGCCGCATAGTCTGGTGGTGCCGGGGTTCGAGGACTGACCCATGACCCCCAGACCCATCACCCATCCGCTGCTGGAGCGCGCCGGCGTCCGCCACGGCTTCTTCACCCGTGAGGGCGGCGTCTCCACCGGGATTTATGAGGGGTTGAACACCGGCGTGGGGTCGAACGACGATCCGGTCGCCGTGGCCGAGAACCGCCGCCGCATCGCCGAACATCTGGGCGGCAGGGCCGACGACATCGCCGCCTGCTACCAGATCCATTCCACCGTCGCCCGGGTCGCCGAGGCCGGCTGGAAGGGTGAGCGGCCCGAGGGCGACGCCTCAGTCACCGCCGCGCCCGGCGTCATCTGCGCCGTCCTGACCGCCGACTGCGCGCCCGTGCTGTTGGTCGACGCCGAGGCCGGGGTGGTCGGAGCGGCCCATGCGGGCTGGAAGGGCGCGCTGGGCGGGATCATCCACTCGACCGTGGCCGCCATGGAGGCGCTGGGGGCCCGGTCCGACCGCATCGCCGCCGTCATCGGCCCCTGCATCGCCCGGGACAGCTATGAGGTCGGGGCCGATTTTCAGGCCCGGTTCGAGCATCACGACGCCGGCAGCGGCCGCTTCTTCGCCCCCGGCGAAAGCGCCGACAAACGCCTGTTCGACCTGCCGGCCTTCGTGCTGTGGCGGCTGGAGCAGGCCGGCGTCGGCGAGGCGGCGTGGACCGGTGACGACACCCGCGCGGACGAAGAGCGGTTCTATTCGAACCGCCGGGCTTATCTGAACGGAGAGCCGGACTTCGGCCGGTTAATGAGCGCGGTCAGCCTGGGCTGATCGGGGGGCGTGTCAGCCCGCCATCGCCAGCTCGGGCACGCGGGTCACCTCGCGCCACGCCTGCGGATTGGCCAGCAGTTCGCGGACCAGCAGATTATTGATGGCGTGGCCCGCCTTGACGCCCTCGTAGCGGCCCAGCAAGGGTGCGCCGAGCACATACAGGTCGCCGATGGCGTCCAGCGCCTTGTGCTTGACGAACTCGCGCTCCATCCGCAGCCCGCCGGGGTTGAGGATCTGGTCGCCGTCGATGACGACGCAATTCTCCAGCGACCCGCCGCGCGCCAGGCCTGCAGCGCGCAGGGCCTCGACCTCATGGGCGAAGCCGAAGGTGCGGGCGGCCATGATCTCGTTTCGGAAGGTTTCCTCGTCGACGACGAAGTCCACGACCTGATTGCCGATCACCGGCGTCGGGAAGTCGATCTCGAAGCGCATCTCATAGCGGTCGCAGGGCAGCAGGGCGGCGGTCTTGTCGCCTTCCGTCACCCGGACCGGCTCGAGGATCTCGATATAGCGCACCGGCGCTTCCTGACGGCGGAAGCCGGCGCGGTCCAGCAGCTGGACAAACTGCAGCGCCGAACCATCGAGGATCGGCAGCTCGGGTCCGTCCACCTCGACCACGGCATTCGACACGCCGAGGGCCGCGAAGGCCGCCATCAAATGCTCAATGGTCGACAGGCGCACGCCCGCCGCATTCTCGACCATGGTGTTCAGCCGGGCGTCGACGACGGCCTCGCCCGAGACCGGAATACGGTTGTCGCGGTCCTTGATGTCGGTGCGCACGAAGACGATGCCCGTCCCGACCGGAGCCGGACGCACGGCCAGACGCACCCGGTCGCCCGTGTGCACGCCCACGCCCGCGATGATCGCAGGGGCGACGGTCGTCCTCTGGTGATGGTCGTTGCGGACCGGCAATCTCAAACTCGCTTAGACTTGCGCTCCGCCTCTGTGTGCGGAGTTCGCCCCAGAAACCGTCTACCGGCCTGTTCGCAAGCGCGAAATGAAACTCAGGTTTCGGATTGTTTCGGGTTTCGTAACCAGACCCGTAAACGACGACCGCCCCGGAGCCGGGCTCCGGGGCGGTCTGATCGCGGGGCAGGTTCGCCTAGTTGGCGAGGCGGCGCAGGAAGGACGGGATTTCCAGATCGTCCTCGGCCTGGCCCTGTTCGGGTTCCGGCGCGGGCTGGACCTGGCTGGTCGAGCGCATCTCGGTGGTGCGGCCCGGGGGCGCATAGGTCGGCTGGGCCGGCTGTCGCTTGCCGCGGCCGAACAGGCTCCAGCCCGACTTTCGATGGTCGCGGTCGTCGTGATCGTCATAGGCCGCCTCGTCCCGGCGCGGCTCGGGTTGCGCCACCGGGCGATCCCCCGTGCGGTCCATATAGAGGTCGCCCTGCGCAATCGGGGCCGAGGCCTGGACGGCGGTGCGCGGCGCGGACTCATATTCCTCGACCCACGGATCGACGATCGGGTCGAGGGTGCGGTCCTCGGCGACGTGGATTACCGGCTCAGGACGCGGCTCGGGAGCGCGGGCGGCGGCACCGTAGGTCGGCTGGCTGGATTGAAAGGTCGGGACGATCGGCGCGGCCTCGGACTGGCGCGGAGCCTCGGCGCGGGCCGGTTCGCGCACCGCGTCCTGACGCACCGGCTCGGCGCGCGAGGCGGCGTAGGACGGGGTCGGACGGCGCGTGTCGAACACCGAGGTGGCGGTCGTCGAGGGCGACTGGGCCGCCGACAGGTCTTCCATGCCGGTGGCGACGACCGAGACGCGGATCTTGCCGTCCAGGGCCGGGTCGAAGGCGGCGCCGAAGATGATGTTGGCGTCGGCATCCACCTCGCCGGCGATGGCGTTGGCGGCCTCGTCGACTTCCAGCAGGGTCATGTCCATGCCGCCGGTGATGTTGACCAGCACGGCCTTGGCACCCTTGAGGCTGGTCTCGTCCAGCAGCGGGTTGGCGATGGCATTCTGGGCGGCCTGCAGCGCGCGGTCCTCGCCCGAGGCCTCGCCCGTGCCCATCATCGCCTTGCCCATCTCGGACATGACGGCGCGGACGTCGGCAAAGTCGAGGTTGATCAGGCCCGGCAGGATCATCAGGTCGGTGATCGAGCGCACGCCCGAATGCAGCACCTGGTCGGCCATGCCGAAGGCGTCGGCGAAGGTAGTGCGCTCATTGGCGACGCGGAACAGGTTCTGGTTCGGGATGACGATCAGGGTGTC
>JBBQOK010000060.1:0-14936 GCA_038330765.1 Caulobacterales bacterium
GGACGGTGTCGCCGTCGCGGTCGGCGATAACGAGAACGGCCATTACAGGACCCCCGCGGTTTTGAGTTTTGCGACCAGTTCGGCGGCGTCCGCCACCTTGATGCCAGCCGAGCGCGTCGGCGGGGCGGTGACCTTGACCACCTTCAGGCGCGGCGCGGTGTCGACGCCATAGTCGGCGACCGCCTTGACCGCGATCTCCTTCTTCTTGGCCTTCATGATGTTGGGCAGGGAGGCGTAGCGCGGGGTGTTGAGGCGCAGGTCGACCGAGACCACGGCGGGCAGGGTCGCGGCCAGGGTCTGCAGGCCGCCGTCGACCTCACGCGTCACGGTGGCCTTGCCGTCGGCGATGACGATCTTGCCGGCGAAGGTGGCCTGGGGCCAGTCCAGCAGGGCGGCCAGCATCTGGCCGACGGCGTTGTTGTCGCCGTCGATCGACTGTTTGCCGAGCAGGACCAGATCGGGCTTCTCCTCATCGACCACGGCCTTGAGCAGTTTGGCCACGGCGAGGGGCTCAAGATCGGTGTCGGACTGGATCAGCAGGCCGCGGTCCGCGCCCATGGCCAGGGCGGTGCGGATAGTTTCCTGGGCCTGGGTGACGCCGATGGAGACGACCACGATCTCGTCCACCGTTCCGGCGGCGTGATGCTCCTTGCCTTCCTTCATGCGGACGGCTTCCTCGACGGCGATTTCGTCGAACGGATTCATGCTCATCTTGACGTTGGCGAGATCGACGCCGGTCTGGTCCGCCTTGACGCGAGCCTTGACGTTATAGTCGATCACCCGTTTGACGGGGACGAGTACCTTCATTGCGCTGTCCATAAGATCGCCGGAATATGGGGGCAGGGAATGGAACGCCTGTCCCGGCCTGTCAACGTAACGCCGCGTCAACGGGTTCGCCCGGCGCGCGGATCATGAGCGGAAGACCAAGATGCATCGCCTGCTGACCATGAAGCGACTGAGCATCCTGTTCCTGGCGACCTTCGCCGTGCTGCTGGGCGGGGTGTTCGCCTATCAGGCTCTGGTGGTGGCGCCGGAGGACCGGTGCGAGGCCGGCGGGGGCTGGTGGGATGCGGAGGGCACCGTCTGCGCCCGGCCGATCTCGGTGGCGGAGAAGATCGGCGAGCTCAAGGGGCTGAGCCGGGCCGAGGCCTCGGCGGCGCGGAACCGCGAACTGGTCGATATCGAGCACCGGATGGCGGCGGCCAGGACGGCGCGGGACGCGGACACGGAGCGTCAGCGCCAGGCCTTCGCGGCCCAGTGAGGCGTGACGGGGAGGCGTGACGGGAAAGCCTAGCGGGTCCCGCCGGGAACCCACTTCACGTCGTCGGTGCCGTGGGCGTTGGCGCGGCGGGCGGCGACGAACAGGTGGTCGGAGAGCCGGTTCAGGTAGCGGATCGCGGCGGGCGATACGTCGCGGCCGGCCTCGATTGCGCGAATGGCGTCACGCTCGGCGCGGCGGCAGACGGTGCGGGCCATATGCAGATGCGCCGACAGCGGCGATCCGCCGGGCAGGATGAAGCTGTCGAGCGGCTTCTGGCTCTCGTTCATCCAGTCGATCTCGGTCTCGAGCCGCTCGACCTGGCTGTCGACGATGCGCAGGGCCTCCCATTTGGGCGGCGGATCGTGCGGGGTGGCGAGGTCGGCGCCGAGATCGAACAGCTCGTTCTGGATGCGACCGAGCATGCCGTCGATGCGGTCATTCTGGCCCGAGTGCAGGCGCGCGATGCCGAGCACGGCGTTCAGTTCGTCCACTGTGCCATAGGCCTCGACCCGCGGATCGCTCTTGGACACCGGCGCGCCGGAGGCCAGCCGCGTCTCTCCGCCGTCGCCGGTCCTTGTGTAGATGCGGTTGAGAACGACCATCCGATCAGGCCCCGTGCGTGGACTTCCACCACATGGCGATGACCAGAAGCAGGACGGCAACGGCCTGGAGGGCAACGCGCAGACGCATCAGCTTGTTGGACCGCGAACGCGCCTCCGGCCCCGTCTGATAGAGCGAGCGGATACCGAAGCCGAGGGTGACCGCTACCGCAAGGATGGCCAGGATGATGAGGACGTCGAGTACGTTCATACGGTCAGTCTAGGCCTGCGCGCCGGGTGAGACCAGCGGAAGACGCGGGGCGCGACGATCGCGCCGAAGCGAGGCCGTTGGTCCTGCATTTTGCGGTTCAGCGGTCTCCCCGGCGCGGGCCGGACCGCCGGATCAATAGCGGTAGTGATCCGGCTTGAACGGCCCGCTGGTCGGCACCGAGATGTAGTCGGCCTGTTCTTTCGACAGGGTGGTCAGCTTCGCGCCCAGCTTGCCGAGATGCAGCATGGCGACCTTCTCGTCGAGATGCTTGGGCAGGACGTAGACCTGGTTCTCGTACTTGGCCTTGTTGGTCCACAGCTCGATCTGGGCCAGCGTCTGGTTGGTGAAGCTGGCGCTCATCACGAACGAGGGGTGGCCCGTCGCATTGCCCAGGTTCACCAGACGGCCTTCAGACAGCAGGATGATCTTCTTGCCGTCCGGGAATTCGATGTGGTGGACCTGCGGCTTGATCTCGTCCCATTTGAAATTCTTCAGACCAGAGACCTGAATCTCGGAGTCGAAATGGCCGATGTTGCAGACGATGGCGTTGTTCTTCATCGCCCGCATGTGGTCGACGGTCAGGACGTCCTTGTTGCCGGTGGCGGTGACGAAGATGTCGGCCTCGCCGGCGACGTCCTCGACGGTGACGACTTCATAGCCTTCCATTGCGGCCTGCAGGGCGCAGATCGGATCGACCTCGGTGACCTTCACCCGGGCGCCGCCCTGGCGGAGCGAGGCGGCCGAGCCCTTGCCCACGTCGCCATAGCCGCAGACTACGGCGACCTTGCCCGACAGCATGACGTCGGTGCCGCGACGGATCGCGTCGACCAGCGATTCACGGCAGCCGTACAGATTGTCGAATTTGGACTTGGTGACGCTGTCGTTGACGTTGATCGCGGGGAAGGGCAGCTCGCCCTTTTCGGCCATCTGGTACAGGCGGTGGACGCCGGTGGTAGTTTCTTCCGACACGCCGCCGATGGCGTCGCGGATGGCCGAATAGAAGCCCGGCTTCTCCTTGATGTAGCGCTTCATCACGGCGAAGAGGGCTTCCTCCTCCTCATTCTGCGGGTCCGACAGCACCGAGATGTCCTTCTCGGCCTTGGGACCCAGCACGCACAGCAGGGTGGCGTCGCCGCCGTCGTCGAGGATCAGGTTGGGATAGCCCCCATCCGCCCATTCGAAGATCTTGTGGGCGTAGTCCCAATACTCGACCAGGGTCTCGCCCTTGGTGGCGAAGACCGGCGTGCCCGAGGCGGCGATGGCCGCGGCGGCGTGGTCCTGGGTCGAGAAGATGTTGCACGAGGCCCAGCGGACCTCGGCCCCGAGGGCTTCCAGCGTCTGGATCAGCACGGCGGTCTGGATGGTCATGTGCAGGCTGCCGGCGATGCGGGCACCCTTCAGGATCTGCCCGGCCCCGAACTCTTCGCGCAGGGCCATCAGGCCCGGCATTTCGGTTTCAGCGATGGCGATTTCCTTGTCGCCGAAGCCGGCAAGCGAGATGTCGCGGACGATGTAGTCAGTCATGGAAACCCTCTGGCGCGTCTTTTGATCGGCGCCGCTATAGCCCGCACCGGCCCGTCGGGCAATGGAACATATAAGGACATCCTTATATGAACCTTCGGACAGAAAGCCGCAGATCGCTCGCGGGCCGCGCTTTTCCATGCCAGCATTCCGCCGGGAGAAGCGTGATGACGGCAGATGGACTGAGCCGCCGCGTACTGGGTGGAGCCTTGCTGGGGGCGCTCGCCGCGCCCGGCCTCGCCCTGGCGCAGGAAACCCGGATCGATGAATTCCGCGCCGACGAGACGACGGACCGCGTCCGGCGTTCGACCGTGCCGGTGTTCGTCGACGGCCAGGGCCCCTTCCGCTTCGCCGTCGATACGGCGGCCAGCGCATCGGTGATCGCCAGTGACCTCGTTGGCCGGCTGGGTATGGCGTCCGCCGGCGAACTGGACATGCATACGGTCATCGGCCTGGAGCGGGTTCCGGCGGTGCGCGCCCGCACCCTGGCGAGCGGAGCCTTGTCGGTCGGCGGCGCGCGCATGGCCGTCGGGTCACGCGCGGGGCTGATCGGTCTGGACGGCCTGCTGGGCCTCGACCTGCTGGCCGATCAGCGTCTGGTCATGCGTTTCAGGGGGCAGGGCCGCTCGTCGATCAACCGCTCCCGTCCCGATCCGGACCAGTTCCTCGGCGTCGTGCGGCCGCGCGTGCGTTTCCAGCCGCCCACCGGCGGCGGGATCGAATTGATGGTCGTGGCCGCCCTGGTCCGGGGCCAGCCGGTTCAGGCCGTCGTCGACACCGGGGCCCAGGTCACCCTGATCAACCCCGCCCTGGCGCGCGCCGCCGGTGCCCGGCCCTTTCAGAGCCGCAGCGCGGCGAGCGGCAACACCCTGGTCCAGTCGCCGACCGGTCGGGCGGCCATGGCCGAGGCGATGGTGGTGTCGGCGGTCCATTTCGACGAACTGGTGCTGGACAAGCTGGCCGTGCTGATGGGCGATTTCCACATCTTCCGCCTGCTGGGGCTTGAGGACACGCCGGCCATGCTGATGGGGGTCGATGTGCTCGGCGTCTTCAACCGTGTGGTGATCGACCTGAAGCGCGGCGAGATCATCATGGACATCTGAGGGGTTGCGGGGGGCGCTGCCCTGCGTCAGGGAACAGCCATGACCCGTGACCTTTCAATCCCCCGCCACGACTGGACTCTGGAACAGGTCGAGGCGCTGTTCGCCCGCCCCTTTATGGATCTGGTGTTCGAGGCCGCGACGGTGCACCGGACGTGGTTCGACCCGTCCGAGGTGCAGAAGAGCCAGCTGCTGTCGATCAAGACCGGCGGCTGCGCCGAGAACTGCGGCTACTGCTCGCAATCCGCCAGTTTCGACACCGGGCTGAAGGCCGAAAAGCTGATGGACGCCACGGCGGTCCTCGCCGAGGCGATGGCGGCCAAGGCGGGCGGGGCCAGCCGCTTCTGCATGGGGGCTGCGTGGCGCGAACTGAAGGACCGCGACACGCCGAAGCTGGCGACGATGATCGCGGGGGTGAAGGCGCTGGGGCTCGAAACCTGCGCCACGCTCGGCATGCTGAGCGCCGACCAGGCGCGGCAGCTGAAGGCGGCGGGCCTCGATTACTACAACCACAACCTCGACACCGGGCCGGAGTATTACGCCCAGGTCGTGACCACGCGGACCTATCAGGACCGGCTCGACACCCTGCAGCATGTGCGGGAGGCCGGCATGGCCACCTGCTGTGGCGGCATCGTCGGCATGGGCGAGGCGCGGCGCGACCGGGCCAGCCTGCTGCATGCGCTGGCCACCCTGCCGACCCATCCCGACAGCCTGCCGGTCAATGCGCTGGTGCCGGTCACCGGCACGCCGTTGGGCGAGCGGATGCTGACCGAGGGTCAGATCGACCCGATCGAATTCGTCCGCACAGTCGCCGTGGCGCGGCTGGTCTGTCCGAAGGCCATGGTGCGGCTGTCGGCCGGGCGCGAGACCATGAGCCCGGAGATGCAGGCCCTGTGCTTCCTCGCCGGAGCCAATTCCATCTTCGTCGGCGGCAAGCTGCTGACCACGCCCAATCCGGAACAGGACGAGGACGCGAGGCTGTTTGCCCTGCTGGACCTGAAGCCGATGGAGCCGGCGGCGGTCGAGGCGGCGGCGTAACCGGACCTTAAGCGCCGGGCGGTAGCGTCCGGCCATGGATCGCCGCACCCTGCTCGGACTGAAGGACACGCCCCGCAAGACGAGCGGGGGCGGATCGGGCGCGCCCGAGGCCAGTTATATGCGGCTGCCGACCATCACGGCCAATGTCATGCGGTCGGGCGGACGGCGCGGGGTGATGACGGTCGAGACCGGGCTGGACACGCCCGATGCCGCGCTGCGGACGCGTGTGGCGCAATCGGCTCCGAGGCTGAGGGCCGCCTACGCCACCGTGGTGCAGCAGGCGGCCAATGTCCTGCTGCCCGGAGCCCCGCCTGATGTGGAACGGCTCATCGTCCAGCTTCAGGCGGCGACAAACGCCACGCTCGGCCGGGCTGGCGCGCGGCTGCTGATCGGCACGGTGATGGTGGCTTAGGGGCGAGGGCTCAGTCCTTCGTCGGATCGGCCTGACTCGCATCCCCATAGGTCAGCGCCAGAAAGACGTCTTCCAGATCCGGCTCCTCGGTGACGATGTCGGCGATGGTCACGCCTGCGGCCCGGACCGCGGCCAGCACCTGTTCGACGGACCCCTTGCCCTTGCGATAGGTGACGGCGAAGGCACCGTTGGGACGGGCCACGGCCTCAAACCCCTTGAGCACCGGCAGACCGTTCAGCGCGCCCTCGGGGGTGACCACGACATTGCGGGTGTCCAGCCGGCGCAGCAGCTGGGGCGTCGGCTCGCAGGCCACCACCTCGCCGCGGTTCATGATGGCGATGGTGTCGCAGAGCGCCTGCGCCTCTTCGAGATAGTGGGTGGTCAGCAGGATGGTGACGCCCTCGGCGTTGATGCGGCGGACGTAGTCCCAGAGCTGGCGGCGCAGTTCGACGTCAACGCCGGCGGTGGGCTCGTCGAGGATCAGGATCGGCGGATTGTGCACCAGCGCCTTGGCGACCATCAGGCGGCGCTTCATGCCGCCGGACAGGGCGCGGACATAGGCGTGAGCCTTGTCGGTCAGGCCGAGGGCGGCCAGTAGTTCGTCGGAGCGGCGCTCATGGGCGGGAACGCCGTAGAAGCCGGCCTGGACCTCGAGCGACTCGCGCGGGGTGAAGAAGACGTCAGCGACGATCTCCTGCGGCACGACGCCAAGGGCGGCGCGGGCGTCGCGGGGCTGTTTGTCGATGTCGCGGCCCCAGATCGCGGCCGTGCCGCCGGTCTTGTTGACCACCCCGGCGAGGATGTTGATGAGGGTCGACTTTCCGGCGCCGTTGGGACCCAGCAGGCCAAACATGGAGCCGCGCGGAATGACCAGATCGACGCCGCGCAGGGCCGTCTTGGGCGGGGCCTTGCTGGAGCCGGCATAGGTCTTCTCAAGCCCCCGGACCTCGATAGCGTTGGCGGGGAGCGGGTCGTGAACAGTCATCAGCGGCTTTCGGGCGATCGGTCAGCCTAGGTAGGCGCGCGGGCAGGATGGGCCAAGGGGGTGTCCGGACAAGGGTGGGTGTCGACGCGGTGCCAGACCAGTTTTTGGATTCTGATGGATTCCAATCACAAGCAAAAATGGTCTAGGGAGTCCGCGTCCTCCCAGCAGACAGGTCGATCATGCCGCCCCGCCACACTAATGCGATCATCCCTCCGCCGGAACAGATCGTGGTTCCGACCAAGCGGGTGGCGTGCGACGGCGGCGGCGGAGCCTTGGGCCACCCGCTGGTCTATATGGATATGGGCGAGGACGATTTCGTGGAATGCGGCTATTGCGACCGGCGCTTCGTGCTGTCGGCCCATCCGAGGCCCGAGAACGAATATCTGAGCCCCGCCGCCCGCCCGCCGGAAGCGCACTGACCGGGACGTAGCGCCGCTTTTCAGTGGGCGGCAGACAGGCTAACCGGACCTCATGGCCTCCGCCGAGACTCCTGCCGAAATCTTCAAGCGCGCGCTGGCCCACGCCGCGCGGGCGCTGGCGGAGCAATCCGAACTTGAGGTCGCGTTCGGCTCGGACGGTCCCAAGCTGGTCGACGGCGTCCTGACCCTGCCGCATCCGCCGCGCGATCCGGGCGGCCCCGAGAGCGCGGCCCTGCGCGGACAGGCGGACCGGCTGGCGCTGCGGCTGGCCAATCACGACGAGGGACTGCACGCCCGGCTGCGGCCCTCCGACAGCAAGGCCGCAGAGGTCTTCGAGGCGGTGGAGCAGGCCCGGGTCGAGGCGGTCGGATCGCACGCGCTGGCGGGCGTCCGGGCCAATATGAACGCGGCCCTGCTGACCCGGCTGGAGAAGACCGGCGCCCTGAGGGTGACGGAGGCGGAGCGGGTTCCGGCGGCGGAGGCGGTGGCCCTGCTGGTGCGCGAGCGGCTGACGGGGCTGCGGGCACCGGACGGCGCGGGCGCCATGCTGGATCTGGTGCGGAGAGACCTGGAGACCCGGGCCGGACGGAAGATCGACGCCCTGGCCGAGGTGGCCGACGACCAGAAGGCCTTCGCCGAGCGGCTGAAGGACGTGCTGCGGGCGCTGGACCTCGATCCGGGCGACGGGCGGGGCGACGACCGCTCCGACGACAAGGGCGAGGACGAGCCCGATCCGCAGGAGCCGGACGCCGCCGACGACCAGGACGAGGAAGACGACGCCGGCGGCGGCGAGGGCCAGTCGATGGACGGCTCGACCGACGACCAGACCGCCGGCGAAGAGCGCGGCAGCCGCCCCGACGGCGCGCCGGCCGACCCGGACGGCGACGCCTCCGACGAGGGGCCGGACCTTGACGAGGGCTCGCTGCCCAACCGGCAGGAGGTCGGCGACGACGGGCGGGCGATCAATGCCTATCGCGTCTTCACCACCGCCTATGACGAGGTCGTGGACGCCGCCGAGCTGTGCGATCCGAACGAGCTGGAGCGGCTGCGGTCGTTGCTGGACCAGCAGCTGACGGCGCTGTCGTCGGTGGTGGCGCGGCTGGCCAACAAGCTGCAGCGGAGGCTGATGGCGCAGCAGAACCGCAGCTGGGCCTTCGATCTGGAGGAGGGGGTGCTGGATACGGCCCGCCTGACCCGGATCATCACCGACCCGACCAGCCCGCTGAGCTTCAAGGCCGAGAGCGAGAGCCCGTTCCGCGACACGGTGGTGACCCTGTTGCTGGACAATTCCGGCTCGATGCGCGGCCGGCCGATCATGGTGGCGGCGGTGTGCGCCGACATCCTGGCGCGGACGCTGGAGCGGTGCGGCGTCAAGGTCGAGATCCTCGGCTTTACCACCCGGGCGTGGAAGGGCGGGCAGTCGCGCGAGGCGTGGATCAGCGCCGGAAAGCCGGCCGGGCCGGGGCGGCTGAACGATCTCAGGCACATCATCTACAAGTCGGCGGACGCGCCGTGGCGGCGGGCCAAGAAGAACCTCGGCCTGATGATGCGCGAGGGGCTGCTGAAGGAGAATATCGACGGCGAGGCCCTGACCTGGGCGCACGAGCGGCTGCTGGGACGGCCCGAGGCGCGGCAGATCCTGATGGTCATTTCGGACGGCTCGCCGGTCGACGACTCGACCCAGTCGGCCAATGCGGCCCTGTATCTGGACAAGCATCTGCGGCAGGTGATCGAAGAGATCGAGAGCCGGTCGCCGGTCGAGCTGATCGCCATCGGCATCGGCCACGACGTGACCCGCTGGTACCGCCGCGCAGTGACCATCGTCGATGTCGAACAACTGGGGGGGGTCATGATCGAGAAGCTGGCCGAACTGTTCGAGAGTGCGCCGAAGGCCGCGCCGAAGCAGCGGCGGAGGGCGGCGTGAGGCGGCTAGGTGCTCTGCTGCTGTGTCTCGGGTTCGCCGCCTGCGCCACCGCCGCGCCCCCGACCCTCGCACCGCCGCCGAGCGACGCCTGGACGTCCGTCGAGGTCGAGGCGAGGCCGGTCGGGCTGGGCCTGCCCGGCGGTGCCCAGCTGGGACCGGACGTCCGCTTCGTCAGCGGCCTGGACCTGCGCGCCGCCGCCGACTCGCCTTTCCATAGCCTGTCGGACATCAAGGCGCACCGGGACGGCTTCTACGCCATCTCGGACGCGGGCGACCTGTTCCGCTGGACCCTCGTCGAGGATGCGGTGACGCATGAGGTGACCAGCGTGCACCACGTCGGCGTGCGGCGCCTGACCCGGCTGGACGGGACCCGCCTGCAGGACAAGTCCGAAGGCGACGCCGAGGGCCTGGCGATCGGTCCCGGTGGCGACCTGCTGGTCAGTTTCGAGCGCGGTCATCGCATCTGGAGCTATGGTTCGGAGCGGGGCCTGCGCGATCCCGCGCGGGCGCTCGCTGCGCCGCGGCCGGTTCGGTCGCCGGACTTCGCCTTCACCCTCAACGATGGCATGGAGGCCCTGTCGGCGCGGCCGGGCGGCTGGCGCGTCGCGGGCGAGAGCGGCGGCGTCTGGGACTGCACGCCGAACGCCTGCGCCGAGGTCGTCGCTCCGCCGGCGACCCCGCTGGCCGACAGCGACTATCGCATCACCGGCATGGACCGCGATCCCTCGGGCGACGGCTTCTTCGTGGTCGAGCGGATGTACCGCCCGCCGGTCGACGCCCGGGCCCGCGTTCGCCGCATGGCCGTTGACGGCGCGCTGGGGCCGGTGCTGGTCGAGCTGAAGCTGCCGTCGACCACGGACAATTTCGAGGGGATCGCCGCCCTGCCCCGGCGCGACGGCGTAAGGCTCTACATCCTGTCGGACGACAACAACAACACCCTCCAGCGCACCCTGCTGCTGGTGTTCGACGTCAGACCCGCTCGCTGATCCGGATGGCGGCGCGGCAGCCGGCCTTGATGACGGCGTTGAGCAGGCGGTAGCCGGGGGTTTCGCGGCTGCCGTGTTCGACGGCGTGGTCGTGGTGGGCCAGTTCCTCGTCACGGAATTTGCTCAGCTCGGCGGCCAGTTCGGGGTCGCGGTCCGACAGTTCGGCGATCTGGTCGGCGTAGTGTTCCTCGATCACGCTCTCGACCGCCTCGGTGCAGGCGTGGGCGGCCTTCTCGCCCATCAGGGCGGTGCCGGCGCCGAGGCCGAGGGCGGCCAGCCGCCAGACCGGCGTCATCAGGGTGGGGCGGACCCGTTCGGCGTTGAGAAGGGCGTTGAAGCGGGCAAGGTGGACGGCTTCCTGCGCGCGCATCGCGCCCATGTCGGCGGCGATGGTTTCCTTGCCGGCGCGACCCTCGAAGACGGCCGTCTGGGCGCGGTAGATCTGGACCGCGGCGTATTCGCCGGCGTGATCGACGCGAAGGATTTCAGCGCGGCGGCGGCGGCTGGCCCCCCGTCCGGGACGGGGCAGGCGAACCGGCCGGGACGCGGCATCAGGATTGGAACCAGGACTGGAATCAGGGGCGGGGGGCACGGGCATCCTTGGGCCTCTTGGCGGCGAGCAGGCTGAACACGGCCAGCGCGACCGAGATCAATGCGTTCCATCCTGCCATCGACAGGCCGAAGAAGCGCCACGTCACCACGTCGCAGTAGACTGCCGCCTTGACCGGCGCGGCACCCATGGCGAGGGCCGCGAGGCTTTCGAGACTGACGTCGCCGCTGCCCATGCAGGCAGCCGGCAATTCCCACCAGTCGTTCTCGCCGCCCATGTGGAACACGGCGGTGACCGCACCGGTGGTGAAGACCACGGCCAGCAGGAAGGCGGCGATGCGCGGGGTGCCGCGGCTGCCGCGGCTGACCAGATGCCAGAGGGTGGCGACCAGGGCGATGGCGACGGCACCCCAGTAAACCTCGCGCTGCTTGAGGCAGAGGTTGCAGGGTGCGAGGCCGCCGAACCGCTCGAACGCATGCGCCGCGCCCAGCAACGCCAGGGAGGCGGCGAGGGCGAAGGCGGTCCACCACCGCGTCAGGAGTCGATACAGGCCTCTCATCAGACGCCGTTCATAGCGGGGCCGGAGCGCGACGTCGATGGACGCCGCCGGTCAGAGGAACCTGACCGCCACGATGGCACCGACCAGCACCACCAGGCCGATGACGGTCCAGGTCGCCAGCCGCTTCTCGACCATGGCCAGAACGGCGGGGCCCCAACGCTTCAGCACCCAGGCTTCGGCGAAGAAGCGGCCCCCGCGCGTGATGACGCACAGGACGACGAAGAGGGCGAAGTTGAACTGGAAGATGCCCGAAGCGATGGTGATCAGCTTGAACGGGATGGGCGTCAGCCCCTTGATCAGGATGACCCAGGCCCCGTGTTGCTGGAACATCGCCTTGGAGGCTTCGAAGGTGTCGGCCTTGCCCAGCCACGCCAGGATCATCATTCCGACATCGGTCAGGAAGTAGCCGATCAGATAGCCGAGAATGCCGCCCAGCACCGAGGCGAGGGTGCAGACGCCGGCGTAGAAATACGCCCGGTCCGGCCGCGCCAGGATCATCGGCGCCAGCATCACGTCCGGCGGGATGGGGAAGAAGGAGCTCTCGGCGAACGACACAACCGCCAACGCGGGCGTGGCGTGTTTGCTGCGGGCCAGTGAGAAGACCCAGTCGTAAAGCTTGCGAAGCAAATCGATCCCCCGGCGGCGATCCCACGGCTCTAGCAGCCGCGACGGTCCGGCGCACCCGTGGAAACAGGCCGTGAGTCGCCGTCGCGGCTATCGGTCGCTATAGAGGCCGCCTCCCGCCTCTCCCCAAGGACAGGACGCCATGCGTTATCTGCACACCATGGTCCGCGTGACGGACCTCGACGCCTCCCTGCGCTTCTGGTGCGACCTGCTGGGTCTCGAGGAGGTGCGCCGAATGGAGAATGAGGCTGGACGCTACACCCTGATCTTTCTCACCGCGCCTGCGGACAAGGCGCGGTCGACCGCCGAACGATCACCTGAGGTGGAGCTGACCTTCAACTGGGACCCGGAGCCCTACGACGGCGGGCGTAATTTCGGCCATCTGGCCTACAAGGTCGACGACATCCATGCCGTCTGCCAGCGGCTGATGGACGGCGGGGTGGTGATCAACCGGCCGCCGCGGGACGGCAATATGGCCTTCGTCCGCTCGCCGGACGGCATCTCCATCGAACTGCTGCAAGAGGGCCGGGCGCTGGCACCCGCCGAGCCCTGGGTCTCCATGCCCAACACCGGGAGCTGGTAGGCTGAAACCCCTGACCTTCGCCGCCCCCACCCTCGCCATCCTGGCGCTGTCCGCCCTGCTGGGTGCCTGCGCCTCGACCTCCGAGACCCATCCGTCGCGGACCGCCACTGAACAGCTGCTGGTCGCGCGCGCCGCTGACCGGGCGGTCGAGGGTCTGACCCTGCCGATCCCGCGAGGGACGCGGGTGTTCGTCGACGATTCCTATTTCCGGGCCGAGAACGCGCCCTACGCCGTCAGCGCGGTGCGCGCCGCCCTGTCCGAGGCCGGCTATGCGCTGGCCCACTCGAAGCAGGACGCCGAAGCCGTGCTGGAGCTGCGGGCCGGGACGCTGTCGCTGGAGCAGATGCGCCGGGTGTTCGGCGTGCCCGAGATGCGGGTGCCGATCAACGACAGCTTCAACGTCGTCTCCATCCCCGAACTGTCGGTCTACAGCCGCCGTGACCGGGTCGGCGTGGCCGAGTTCTCGGGCTTCCTCTACGAGCCGAAGACCGGGGCACCGCTGGGGGCCATCATGCCGATGACCGGCGAGTTCCGCATCCGCAGTCACAAGCTGCTGATGATCGTCGCCTGGGGCCAGCAGCGGGTCGACCCCGGCGAACGCGACCCGGGCGACAGCTGGCGGGAGTTCTAGGGCGAACCCGTGAAGCCGCCGGAACTTGCGCCCCGGCGTGCGAGCGGTGATGGTCCCCGGCTGAGTTTTCCGGGAGGTTTCCATGCGTCGTCTGCTCGTTTCCACTGTCTGCGCCGTCGCCATGCTGGCGGGCGCGCCTGTCGCGGTTCTGGCGCAGGAGGCTTCGGTCGCCGCAGCGCCGGCGCAAAGCGAGGATGCGCGGCTGGCGGCCTTCTTCGAACAGGCCTTCCAGGAGCGGATCGCCCTGTCGCCGCAGACGATGACCTCGCTGGGCATCAAGCGTGACTATGGCAAGCTGGATGACGGCACGGACGCGGCGGCGGAGCGCGGGCTGGCGCTGGCCGAGAGCCAGCTGGCGCGGCTGAATGACCAGTTCAATCCGCGGACGCTGAGCGACGACAGCCGGATGTCGTGGCGGCTGTTCGAATATGGGGTGGCGCAGGCGCGGCTGTCGAACCGCTGGCGGGACTGGGGCTATCAGTTCGCGGCCAACGGCAATCCGACCACGGGCCTGCCGGTCTTCATGATCAACAACCACCGCGTCGACAGCGTGTCGGACGCCGAGGCCTATGTCTCGCGCCTGAAGGACTCGGAACGGGTCATGGGCGAGATCGCCGCCGAGCTGCGCGACCGGGCGTCGAAGGGCGTCATCTCGCCGAATTTCGTATTCGAACCGTCGATCGCCAACACCCGCAACATCATCACCGGCTCGCCGTTCGACGACGGGGCCGACAATCCGGTCTGGGCCGACTTCCAGAAGAAGGTGGCGGCGCTGGAGGCCGATCAGGCGACGAAGGACAGGCTGCTGGCCGAGGGGCGCGCGGCCCTGACCGGCGAGTGGAAGCGCGGCTATGAGGGCGTGCTGGCGGCGCTGGCCGAGGTTCACCAGCAGGCGGCGGCGATGCCGGATCGCGACGGCGGCGTGTGGCGGCTGCCCGACGGCGAGGCCTATTACAACGCCCGACTCCAGCTCTCGACGACCACGGACCTGACGGCGGACCAGATCCACCAGATCGGCTTGGGCGAGGTGACCCGCCTGCAGGGCGAGATGCAGACCATTATGGATCAGGTCGGGTTCACCGGATCGCTGCAGGAGATGTTCGCGTATCTGAAGACCGATCCGCGCTTCCAGTATCCGAACACGCCGGAGGGCAAGGCGCAGTATCTGACCGACAGCCGCGCCTTCATCGCCCAGGTGATGGCGGCCGGGCCGCAGTGGTTCAGCGACCTGCCCGAGGCGGCGCTGGAGGTGCGGGCGGTGGAGCCATGGCGCGAGGCGACGGCCTCGATCGCCTTCTACAATTCGCCCGCGCCGGACGGGTCGCGGCCCGGCATCTACTACGTCAACCTGTCGGACATGACCCAGGTGCTGAAGCCCCAGATCGAGGGCATCAGCTATCACGAGGGCGCGCCGGGGCATCACTTCCAGATCGCCTATGCGCAGGAGATGCAGGGCCTGCCGTCGTTCCGGCGGTTCGGCGGCTACGGCGCCTATGCCGAGGGCTGGGGCCTGTATGCCGAGCGGCTGGGCAA